>DASVZU010000342.1:0-1509 GCA_036391515.1 Holophagaceae bacterium | reverse complement strand
GTCCAGGCCTCCTTCCACGACCGGCTCCGCCGGGCCATGGGGGGGCATGCGGTGCTGCCGGTCCAGGGGGTGCGCTGCGTCTGCGACGAGGCCGTGCCGCCGGAGATCCGGTCCCTCCAGGCGACGTTCCTGCCGGAGGGGCGTCCGCCGCAGGAGCAGGACGTCCTGACCTTTCTCCAGCAGGTGCTCGTGCATGGCTGGGCCCAGAAGGCCTGGGCGGAAGTCGACCGCGCGGCGGGACCGCCCCAGCTGGCGCTCCATCTCGTCCTCTATCCGCCAGTGAAATCGGTGGATCTGGAGGTGCCCCCGGCCTGGCGGGACCGGGTGCTGGCATCCCTGTCGAGCCGGGTTCCTCTGGGGGCGCGGTTCAATCCCGAGGCCTTCGGGCAGGCCCTCAGCGAGGTGATCTACGGCCTGGTGATGGACGACGCGCCCCTGGTGGACGCCCGGGGCTCGGGGTTCGATCCCGCCACGGGGCGGGTGCGGGTGGTGCTGCGGGAACCCCGCGTGGCGTCGGTCAAGGTGGAGCCCTCGGAGGGGCGCCCCGTGGATGCGGCGTCCCTGGAGCACCTGCTGGCCCCGCTGGCCCACGGACCGCTCCGCACGGACGTCCTCCAGAAGCGGGTGGCCCTCGCGGAGTACCGCACCCACCTCCAGCGGCTCCGCAGCCAGCTCGTGCCGGCCGACGTGGCCTTGGACACGGCCGATCTGGTGGTGACGCCCATGCCCCTTCCGCGCCATCGGGTGGATCTGTCCCTGGGCTACGAGTCGAACCTGGGCGGGCAGGGGGGGCTGGTCTACCGGGGCCTGGACCTGGGTTTCCGGGGCACGGAACTGGAACTGCGGGCCGCCCGCAACCGCCTCCAGGAACAGGCCTCCCTGGCCCTGCGCTGGCCGGTTGGACTCGCACCCGGCACGGGGCTGGAGGTGCGATTCGGCGGCTGGCGGCAGCGGATCGTGGATCCCGTCGCCTGGGCGCGGCCGGAGCTGCAGGGGGGACAGCCGGATTCCCGCATGGGGGTCTTCGACGCGGACCTGCGCGCCTTCGTTCGCTTCGGCAACCTGGGGACCGGCAAGGCCACCCTGGACCTGATCCGCCGGAGCGCGGGTTTCCTCGAGCAGGGCCAATCCCGGAGCCGCCGGGAGAACGCGGCGGTTCTTGGCGGGGAATGGGACAACTTCGACCACCACACCCTGCCGCGACAGGGCCTCCTGCTTCGGGGGCGCTACGGGCTGGGAACCTCGGAATCCGACTTCGATCCTGGAGGGACCTTCCGCCAGGGCTACCTCCGGGCCCGGGGTCTCCAGACCTTCGGGGAGCATGTCGGCGGAGACCTGGACCTGGAGTGGGGCTACGGAGAGAACCTGCCGCTGGATCGCTGGTGGGCCGTCGGTGGGCCCGATTTCGTGCTGGGCAGCACCACCCTGGCCTTCCTCACCCCGAATTTCGCGGCGGCCCGGATCGGCCTCCCGGTGCGCTTCGACGCGGGGCTGGGGCTCACCCTGGAA
>DASVZU010000341.1:0-11076 GCA_036391515.1 Holophagaceae bacterium | reverse complement strand
CCGGCGGGCTTGGCCTCGGCCTTCTTCCCGGCGGGCGGGTGGCGCATGCCCGTGTGGTGGTAGGTCAGGTACTCGCCGAAGAAGACGGCCATGGTGTCCGTGCGGTCCTTGAAGAAGTCGAAGCCGTGGGCCTTGCCCTCGCTGGCCAGGACCTCCACGCCGGGCAGGCCCTTGATGGCCTGGGCGTTGTCGAAGGCGCCCTTGTCGTCCGCCGCGGCGAGCACCAGCACCGAAGCCTGGCCCTTCAGGACGGCGGTCTTGAAGTCGGCCGAGGCCTGGTCGCCGAAGGCCGGATTGCCCGCGGGGCTGAGGCTCAGCACGGCCACGGGATGCACCTTGGGTTCGGCGAGGACCACCGAGAAGGCTCCCACGCTGGCGCCGGCCAGGCCGATGCGCCGGCCGTCCACGCCGGGCTGCTTGCGCACCCACTCGGCGGCCTGGGCGAGGTCCGCGGGGATCTGGTCGAACCCCACGGCCTTGGCGGAGGCGGCGAAATCGTCCGTGACCTTCACTTCGGCCCCGGCCTTCTGGGTGCTGGCGCCGTGGCCTCGGAGATCCAGGGCCAGGGTGCCGATGCCCCGGGCGTGGAGCTTCTCGGTCAGGGGGGCCCAGCCGGAGCGGTCCGCATGGAACTGGTGGGCGAGAATCACCACGGGCACCTTGCCCTTGGCGGGCGGCAGGGCCAGGGTGCCCTTGAGCACGAAGCCGTCGGGGGTGGTGAGGGTCATCTCCGTCGCGGAGGGATCGGAGATCCGGTTCGCGGCCTGGACCGGCGCGGCCAGGGACACGAGGGCGAGGGGGACCATCAGGCGGGAAGGGCGCATGGGGACCTCTGGGCTTGGGTGCCACACTCTATCACGCCTAGCCAATGGACTTGGGACGGTATAAAAGAGAGCTTCCAGACTTCCGAGGGACCCATGCCCGCCATCGACACCATCCTCCAGGAAACCAAGCGCCGGATGCACGGCTCCCTCGACGCCCTCAAGAAGGAGATGGCCACCATCCGCACCGGCCGGGCCAATGCCAGCCTCCTCGACAACGTCCACGTCGAGTACTACGGATCCATGGTGCCGCTCAACCAGATGGGCACGGTGTCGGTGCCCGAATCCGGGATGCTGGTGGTGACGCCCTTCGACAAGAGCGCCATCAAGGCCGTGGAGACCGCCATTCTGAAGTCCGAGCTGGGCATCAACCCCTCCAACGACGGCAATGTCATCCGCCTGCCCATCCCCATGCTCACCGAGGAGCGCCGCAAGGAGCTGGTGAAGGTGCTGCACCGGCTCGGCGAGGAGATCAAGACTGGCATCCGCAACATCCGCCGGGACGCCAACGAGGACGTCAAGAAGCTGGAAAAGGACAAGGAGGTCCACCTCTCCGAGGACGCGGCGAAGAAGGCTCTGGAGGACATCCAGAAGCTCACCGACGCCCACATCAAGGACGTGGACGAGGCCCTCAAGCACAAGGAAGCCGAGATCCTCAAAGTCTGACCCCGCCGGGTGGCGGAGCGCGCTGCAGTGCAGCGCGCGGAGCCGGGACCCGGCGAGGGTCAGAGTCACGCCCGGATGGGGCGAGCTCTGGCGCGGCGCGGAGCCGGGACCCGGCGAGGGTCAGAGTCACGCCCGTTCCAGGGTTCTGCCACGCCCTGGCCTGCGGCATGATGGGAGCCGGAACTTCCGCGACAGGTCCCCATGCGCCCCTCGGCTCGCCTCCTTTCCGCTCTGGTGTTTGGCCTTCTGGCCGGCTGTATCCGGCCGCCGGAACCCAACCCGCAGCTCCAGCCGGTGCAGCCGGTGGACCGCTGGCTGCGGGGGAAGGCCTACCTGAAGGAGGAGCAGGGCGGCCTGGAGGTCCGGGCGGCCTTCGAGGATGCCGGTCCGGGCGCCCTGCTGTTCGACGTGGTGGTGGCCAACCGCGGACCCGCCCCCGTGCTGGTGGCGCCAGAGCAGTTCCAGGTCGTGCTGGGGGACCTGCCCGAGGGCTCCCTGGCGCCGCGGGAGTACGCGGCGGTGGATCCGGAGGTGATGATCCACCAGCTCGGGCGCGCCAGCGCCGCGGAGCAGGCTACGAAGGGGGCCACGAACGCCTTTCGGGGGATCTTCCTGCTGGCGGATCTGGGGGACACCCTGACCGGCAGCACCCAGCGGAATCCCCGTGAGCAGCGGGAGGTCCGCCAGGACAACCGGGAGACCTATCGCGACATGGACGCGGCAGACCGGAACGCCGACGCGCGCCTCTCGGGCCTGGCGGGCCAGCGGCGCCACTGGGAGGAGGACTGCGTGCGGAAGACCACCCTGGACCCCGGCTACGGACTGCGGGGGAAAGTGGTGTTCCATCTCGACGCGCGGAGGGCCGGCAAGGTCGCACTCCGGGTTCCCGTGGGCTCGCAGACCTTCCAGTTCGATTTCCGCACTCGGTAGGGCTCTCCCCGTGAAGGGGCTTGCTAGGATGCCCTAGGTCGGCCGTAGGGAATCCGGGCCCGACGCCTGTCTCCCGAGGTCCGATCTCCATGCCTTCCCTCCCCGTCCTGCTGCTCCTCATGCTCGCCGCCCTGCTGGCGGGCTTCATCGACGCGGTGGTGGGGGGCGGGGGGCTCATCACGGTGCCGGCCCTGCTGCTGGGCCTGCCCGCGGGCACGCCGCTGCCCACGCTGCTGGGCACCAACAAGGTGGTGGCCGTGACCGGCACCACCCTGGCGGCGGGCAAGTTCGTCCGGGCCCGGGCCCTGGACTGGCGGGAGATGGTGCTGCCCGTGCTGGCCTCGGGTCTGGGATCAGCCGGCGGCGTCTGGCTCACCTACCACATGCACGCCGATTTCCTGCGGCCCCTCATGCTGGGGCTGCTGGTGGCCATGCTGGCCTTCACCCTCCTGAAGCCGGACCTGGGCAGCCTCCACGCCCCCCGCTTCGGCCTGGCCCACCAGCGGGGGCTGGCGGCCCTGATCAGCGTGTGCCTGGGATTCTACGACGGCTTCTTCGGGCCGGGCACGGGCTCGGTGCTGATCTTCCTCTTCGTGGCGGTGCTGGGCTTCGACTTCCTGCGTTCCTCGGCCCTGGCCAAGGCCGTGAACTGGGCCTCCAACATCACGGCCATGGGCCTCTTCGTCCTGCGGGGCAGCTGGCTGCCGGTGGTGGCGCTGAGCATGGCCGTGGCCAACGGCGCCGGGGGCTACCTGGGCGCCCACGTGGCCCTCACCCGGGGCAGCCGGTGGGTCCGGGCGGTGTTCATCGCCGTGGTGGGGGCCCTCATCCTCCGGCTGGGGTGGCAGGTCCTTCGCGGGACCGCCTGACCGGGTATCCTGGACCCCCATGCCCGCCCCCCGTCCGCGTCCCTTCGGCTGGGACCTCCTCCTCCGAGCCGTGCGATTCTTCTACCTGCTCTGGGGCGGGATGCTCCTGTCCACCCTGGCGTTCTACGGGCGGCTGCGGCTGCCATCGGTGTTCTGGCACTGGCCGGACCTCTGCCGGGTGGTGGTGGGCCCCTGGGGCCGGGCCCTGGCCCTGGGGCTGGGGCTGGTGATGTGCCTGGCGGCCCTGGCGGAGGTCTGGGAGCTGGTGGACCGCCTCCTCGTGCGGGTCATGGGCGACTCCGACCACTGAGCCGTCCTCGAAATCCGGCTTGGTATCCCGCCCCCTTTTGGCGATGCTGGGGGGATGGCCGTGAACCCTTCCCGGGTTCGGGCCATTCAAGGAACGTGGCTTCGAAAGGCGGTGGTATGCAGCAGGGGATCCGAGGCGTGATGGGGGCGGGACTGGCGCTGGGCCTTGCGGCCCTGCCGGCGGCGGCCCAGGGTGTGGCCCTGGCGGCCTCCGATCCCGTGGGCATCGCCCGCAGCGGCGTCCAGGTGGCCTACGGCTACAGCCTGGAGGCGGCGACCCTCAACCCCGCCCTCCTGTCCTCGCTCAGGGATGCCCGCTCGGCCTACGTGGCGGCGGGCATGGAACTGCAGGGCTCCCAGGTGAGCCTCGAATCCAACCAGAAGACCTGGTACAGCGCGGACCGGAACCGGGGCATCGCGGGGTTCGGCGCCGCGTTCCGCGTCTCGCCGGCCCTCACGCTGGGGCTGAAGCTGGATACCCCCTTCCAGCGCCACGGGAAGTTCGCTCCCGATGCGCCCAACCGGTTCATGGGCGACACGCTCGACCTCTCGGGGCACCGCCTCGAGGCTCAGGCCGCCTGGGCGATCACGCCGGGCCTCTCCTTCGGCGTCGGTCTCGGGGCCACCCGCCTCCGCTATGAATCGGGCTCGGTGCTCCGCCTGGGCGTACCCCTGGATCCCACCCAGCCAGCCTCGGCCGCCAATCCGGTGAACGGGGTTGTGGAGCAGGGGGTCGGGGAGAGCGCATCCAAGACCCTCCCCAGCTACAGCCTGGGAATCCGCTGGGCCCTGAATCCCCGGTGGACCCTGGGGCTCGCCCACCAGTCGGGCTACAAGACGGATCTCGGCCTCGCGGCCGGCCTCCGCGGCGGCATGCTCGGCGTCTACGCCAACGATGGCACGAGCGCCGCGCTGCTCGGCACCTCCTCCCGGGCCGCCACCCTCCTGGGGCTCGCCTCGGGCCTGGCGGGGAACGGCCGCCTGGAGCTGCCTTCCATGACCACCCTCGGCGTTCGCCAGCGGGTCAGCTCCATGATCACCTGGGAGGGCGATCTCCGCTGGACTGCGGCCGGCCTGCAGGTGCCGGGCTTCGCCCAGATCGGGACGCCCTCCGGAATGGTCGCCACACCGGCCTCGCTCGCCCGGGGCAAGGCGCACCTGGGCGGCGGCCTCTCGGCGGAAGTCGAGCTCGGGAAGTTCTGGACCCTGCGTGCCGGGGCCTTCATGGACCAGACCGCCATGGACGAGGCGAGGATCGAGCCCCTCCTGGGTGGTTCGCGCCAGGCCACCTTCTCCGTGGGGGCGGGCTACCGGGTGTGGGGTGGCGAGGTGAGCTTCGGCTACCAGTACCGCCAGTCCAAGGATCAGGATGTCACCAACCTCGATGGTGTCTGGAGCGCCGCGGGCTTCCGCGCCACGGGCAGCCGCACCCGCGTGGAGGGCATGGGGCACCTGTTCGCCATCGGGTTCAAGCGGAGCTTCTAGGATGCTCTTCCTGGGCCCCCACGCCTGCGAGGAGGCCCTGTCGCGGGGCGAACTGCACACCCTCTGGATCGCGCCGGCCGCCTGGGGACGCGTGGCCCGTCTCGTCGCCGACGCCCGCGGCGCCGGCGTGGTGCTCCGGCGTGAACCCATGGAAGCCCTGGACCGCCGGGCCCAGGGCCAGCGCCACCAGGGCGTGCTGGGGGAGGGCGGAGCCTTCGCCTACGCCGCCTTCGAGGACATCGCGGCCACTCTGGCCGCGCGCGGGGACGCCGCGCTGGTGCTGGCGCTCGACGGCGTGACGGATCCCCACAACCTGGGGGCCATCCTGCGCTCTGCGGCAGGCGCGGGCGTGGACGGCGTGATCCTGCCCGAGCGTCGTTCCGCCGCCGTGAACGAGACCGTGGTCCGCGCCAGCGCGGGCACGGCGGGCCGGGTGCCCGTGTGCCGCGTGGTGAACCTGGGTCGCGCCCTCGACGATCTGAAGGCCGCGGGGGCCTGGATCTATGGCCTGGCTGCCGGCGAGGGCAGCCGGAGCTACCTCGACGAGACCTTCGACCGCGCGACCGTGCTGGTGATGGGCGCCGAGGGCGAGGGCCTGCACCTCAAGATCCGGGAGCGCTGCGACGGATTGCTGCACATCCCCATGCCCGGAGGCATCGAGAGCCTGAACGTCTCCGCGGCGGCCGCGGTGGCCCTTTTCCGGGTGCTGGCCCGCCGAGGACCCCATGGGGCCTGAACTTTTCCCTTGTGAGGCCCGTGGGGGCGTGATACCTTTCGAGTTCCCTGTCAGGAGAGCCCTGCCTCGCAGTGCCCCCTGACCCGGAGCCCCGACAGGGGTTCCGGAAGGTCGCCACGCCGGTCCGCCGGCCGGCGCCCGGACAGCGTTGACAAGCCCCTCCGGGGCACTGGCAAGCAATGCCGAGATGGCCGAGTGGTTAATGGCAGCAGACTGTAAATCTGCCGGGCACCGCCCTACGGAGGTTCGAATCCTTCTCTCGGCACCAGTCAGCCGGTCCTCCGGCGGCTGGACCCCGTCCGGGGCGTTCCACGCGGGAATAGCTCAGTTGGTAGAGCGTCAGCCTTCCAAGCTGAATGTCGCGGGTTCGAACCCCGTTTCCCGCTCCAACCTTCCGTCCCCACGACGGCAAGGCTCCCACCCCGCCGCGCTGCGGCGGGAAGGTTCAAGGCCCACATAGCTCAGCGGTAGAGCACTTCCTTGGTAAGGAAGAGGTCACCGGTTCAAGCCCGGTTGTGGGCTCCACCCTTCGCACTGTTCACCCCCATTCTTCTCTCCCACCCCTCAGGAGGTTTCCGTGGCCAAAGAGAAATTTGATCGTTCGAAGCCGCACGTCAACATCGGCACCATCGGCCACGTGGACCATGGCAAGACCACGCTGACCGCCGCGATCACCTTCGTGCTCGCGAAGAAGTTCGGCGGCGAGACCAAGTCCTACGACCAGATCGACTCCGCGCCCGAAGAGAAGGCCCGTGGGATCACGATCAACACCGCCCACGTCGAGTACCAGACCGATAAGCGCCACTATGCCCATGTGGACTGCCCCGGTCACGCCGACTACGTGAAGAACATGATCACCGGCGCGGCCCAGATGGACGGCGCCATCCTCGTGGTGGCCGCCACCGACGGCCCCATGCCCCAGACCCGCGAGCACATCCTGCTCGCCCGTCAGGTCGGTGTGCCCTACATCGTGGTCTTCATGAACAAGGTGGACATCGCCGATCCCGAGCTCACCGAGCTGGTGGAGATGGAGATCCGCGACCTGCTCTCCTCCTACCAGTACCCCGGCGACGAGATCCCCATCATCAAGGGTTCCGCCCGTCTGGCCCTGGACCACGCCGACACCCCGGATCATCCGGACTGCGCCTGCATCCATGAGCTCATGGCCGCCGTCGACGCCTACATCCCGGATCCCGTCCGCGCCATCGACAAGCCCTTCATCATGCCTGTCGAGGACGTGTTCACGATCACCGGCCGCGGCACCGTGGTGACCGGCCGCATCGAGCAGGGCATCGTGCGGGTGGGCGAGGAAGTCGAGATCATCGGCCTCAAGGACACCGTGAAGAAGGTCGTCACCGGCGTCGAGATGTTCCGCAAGTCCCTGGATCAGGGCCAGGCCGGCGACAACGCGGGCATCCTGCTCCGCGGCGTGGAGCGCAAGGACGTGGAGCGCGGCCAGGTGCTCGCCAAGCCCGGCAGCATCACCCCCCACACCAAGTTCAACGCCCAGGTGTACGTGCTGACCAAGGAAGAGGGCGGCCGCCACACCCCCTTCTTCAACAAGTACCGCCCCCAGTTCTACTTCCGCACCACGGACGTGACGGGCTCCATCGAGCTCGAGGCCGGCCGCGAGATGGTCATGCCCGGTGACAACGTCACCCTGACCGTCGAGCTGATCCAGCCCATCGCCATGGACAAGGGCCTGAAGTTCGCCATCCGCGAAGGCGGCCGCACCGTCGGTGCGGGCAACGTGGGCGAGATCCTGGCCTAGGCCAGGACCCGCCCTCCCGAAGAGGAGGTTCCATGCGCGAGATCGTTCACCTGCAGTGCCAGGACTGCAAGCGCAAGAACTACAGCACGACCAAGAACAAGAAGACCACCACCGGCAAGCTCGAGTTCAACAAGTTCTGCCGGTTCTGTGGTGGTGTGAAGGTGCACCGCGAGGCCAAGTAGCCTCCGGTCCCGAGGAGGCCGCCCGGACCGCACCCCGCGGAACCCGGGCGGCCGCCACAGGGGAGTAGCTCAGCTGGTAGAGCAGCGGACTCCAAATCCGCAGGTCGCGGGTTCGAACCCTGTCTCCCCTGCCATTCCGGCCCCGGCGCAACCGCTCGGGGCCAGGTTTTTCAAGAACGGACACCATCCGAGGGGTTCAGCGTGATCGGAGCCATCAAGCAGCAGGCCAGGGACCTCAAGGCCGAGCTCGACCGGGTTGACTGGCCCAGCAGGGACAAGGTGATGTCCTCCACCTGGATCGTGGTGGTGATCTCGGTCTTCGTGGGGGTGTTCCTGTGGGCGGCCGACTGGGTCCTGGCCCGGGGCTTCGCCCTCTTCTTCCCCCGCCACTGAAGGAGGCCGCCATGACCGATCTCGTGAGCACGCCCCAGGCTTCCACCGACCCGACCCAGGGCAGGGAGCTGAAGTGGTTCATCATCCACACCTACTCCGGCTACGAGGCCAAGGTGATGGAGCACCTCCGCCAGCGCATCAAGATGGAGGAGCGGGATGGTAGCTTCGGGGACATCCAGATCCCCGAGGAGACCTACGAGGAGATGAAGGTCGACGCCAAGTCCGGCCGGAAGGAACGCGTCGTCAAGAAGCGCAAGTCCTTCCCGGGCTACCTCCTGGTGCAGATCCAGGTGGAGCGCAAGCCCGACGGCTCCGTGGAGATGGCGGACGCCGACTGGCACCTGGTGCGCAACACCCCGAAGGTCACCAGCTTCGTGGGGGCCAACAAGAAGCGGCCCACGCCCCTGACGGACGAGGAAGTCCGCCAGATCATGCACCACACCGAGGAGACCCAGGAGAAGCCGAAGCCGAAGTACCACTTCGAGAAGGGCGAGAAGGTCCGCATCATCGACGGCCCCTTCGCCAACTTCGAGGGCGACGTGGAGGAGATCCACGAGGAGCGCTCCACCATCAAGGTCATGGTCACGGTCTTTGGCCGGTCCACGCCCGTGGAACTGGACTTCATCCAGGTGGAAAAGCGGTAGATCCGCATTTTCCAGGGGACTTTCAGGCTCCCATCCGTTAGACTTTCCAGTCCCGGTCCCTTCGGACCGGGACCTTTTCAACCCGGTCGGTGGGTCCTCGGGATCCGCCACCCCCAGGGCGGACGTCGCCGGCATGCGCCGGAATCCTCCGCGGGAGCATCCAGATGGCAAAGAAGATCACCGGCTACATCAAGCTGCAGCTGCCCGCGGGCGAGGCCACCCCGGCCCCTCCCGTCGGTCCCGCGCTGGGCCAGCACGGCGTCAACATCATGGAGTTCGTGAAGCAGTTCAACGCGAAGTCCGTGGGCGCGGTGGAGAAGGGCACCACCCTCCCCGTCGTCATCACCGTCTATGCCGACCGCAGCTTCAGCTTCATCCTGAAGACCCCGCCCGCCGCCGTGCTGATCAAGAAGAAGATCGGCCTGGACAAGGGCTCCGCCACGCCCAACAAGCAGAAGGTCGGCAAGATCACCAAGGCGCAGCTCGCCGAGATCGCCAAGGTGAAGATGCCCGACCTCACCGCCGGCAGCCTCGAGGCCGCCGTCCGCTCCATCGCCGGTTCCGCCCGCTCCATGGGTGTCGAAGTCATCGACTGACGCTTGTCGCGCGGGTCCCAAGCCTGCGCGAACCTCTTTCTGGAATTTCGCTTTTGTTGGAGAGCTGCGCCGTGCGGCGATCCCGGCCACCGCGACCGTCATCGCGGGAGATCGTTCGAGTAGGAGCCAATATGGCAAAACCTGGAAAGAAGTACCGGGCTGCCGCGGCCAAGATCGAAGATCGCCCCTACGAGCTCAAGGACGCCCTCAGCGTGGTCAAGGACTCGGCTTTCGCCAAGTTCGACGAGACCGTTGAAGTGCACATGAGGCTCGGCGTCGACCCCCGCCACGCGGACCAGATGGTCCGTGGCACCATCGTGCTGCCCCACGGAACGGGCAAGACGATGCGGGTGGCGGTCATCGCGGGTGGCGAGAAGGTCAAGGAAGCGGAAGCCGCCGGCGCCGAGATCGTGGGCGGGGATGACCTGGTGGAGAAGATCGCCGCCGGGTTCCTCGACTTCGATGCTCTGGTGGCGACCCCCGACATGATGAAGGGCGTCGGCCGCCTGGGCAAGGTGCTGGGTCCCCGCGGGCTCATGCCCAACCCCAAGACCGGCACCGTGACCTTCGACGTGGCCAAGGCCATCAAGGAGATCAAGGCGGGCAAGGTGGAATACCGCGTCGACAAGACCGGCATCATCCACGCCCCCGTCGGCAAGCTGTCCTTCGGCGTCGAGAAGCTGGAGGAGAATGCGAAGGCCCTCATCGACGCCGTGCACAAGGCCAAGCCTTCCACGGCGAAGGGGAAGTACGTGAAGACGATGTACATCGCCTCCACCATGGGCCCCTCCGTCTCCCTGTCCACCGCCGGCGTCGAGAAGTAGGAGGCCGACCATGGAAAAGAACCAGAAGATCGCTGAAGTCGCCGAGCTCAAGGAAACCTTCGCCGCCGCCACCTCGGCTGTGGTGATCGAGTTCAAGGGCCTCGTCGTCGAGAAGGACACCGCCTTCCGCAAGAGCGTCCGCGAGAGCAAGGCCCAGTACCGGGTCGGCAAGAACACGCTGCTCCGCCTCGCCGTCAAGGACACCACGTTCGCCCCGCTCGGGACCTCCTTCAAGGGCAACAGCGCCGTGGCCACCACGCACGACGATGTCGTCGCGCTGGCCAAAGCCGTCAACGGCTTCCTGAAGGACAACCCGGCCGCCGTCTTCAAGGCCGGCATCATGGATGGCAAGGCCATCAACGCCGCGCAGCTCCAGGCCCTGGCCGAGCTGCCGAGCCGCGACGTCCTCATCGCCAAGCTGCTCTACCTCATGAAGTACCCGATCTCCGGACTGGCGGTCGCCCTCGAGGGCATCCGCAAGCAGAAGGCCGGCGAGTAGCACCGCATTCCAACCCCGAAACCCGAAACCCGTTTACGCATGCAGGAGGCCAACATGGCTCTCACCGCCGATCAGCTCATCGCTGAAATCGAAACCATGACCGTCCTCGACCTGGCCAACCTGGTCAAGGCCCTCGAGGAGCGCTTCGGCGTCTCCGCCGCCGCCATGGCTGTCGCCGCCCCCGCGGGCGGTGGCGCCGCCGCCGCGGCTGCCGAAGAGCAGACCGAGTTCAACGTCATCCTCGCGGATGCCGGTGCCAACAAGCTGAACGTCATCAAGGCGGTCCGCGAAGTGGTCGCCGGTCTCGGCCTCAAGGAGGCCAAGGACCTGGTCGACGGCGCTCCCAAGGCC
>DASVZU010000340.1:0-13918 GCA_036391515.1 Holophagaceae bacterium | reverse complement strand
GCCCGTCATCCTGGAGAAGGCGGCGGTGCTCTACGTCTGGGTGGACCCGGCCGAGAGCCGCCGCAAGAACATCGAGCGCGGCCGCCCCGACGGGCAGGGCAGCATCCTCCACCACAGCGTGCCCATGGAGGTGATGCTGGGGCAGTACGGCTGCGATGACATGGGCTGGCTGATGGGGCAGAGCGACCGTCCCGGCACCATCCGGGTGGAACGCATCATCCCCGAGGGGACCCGCTACGCCACCAGGGTGTACCACCTGCCCGTGGCCCGCTTCGACAACCGGAAGGACCTCACCACCTTCGTCCGCGAGGACCAGAAGCTCTGGAAGCCGGAGGATGTGAAGGCCATCCATGCCGGGCTCAAGGCCGCCTTCGACGAACTGGCGAAGTAGAAGGCTTCATCCACAGATTCCTTCAGCATTTGATTCTGTGGAATCTGTGGGCCGGAGGCCCCTCAGTGCGCCCCGGCGCTGGGCTTGGCGTTCCAGAGGCGGGTCATGATGAAGGCGCCGATGAGGCTGAAGGGGATGATGCAGACCACCCACACCCAGGCGCTGGTGGGCACGTGGCCCGCCGTGGCGATGCCGTCCCAGCCGTGGTTCTTGAGGATGGTGCCGAGGCCAAAGCCGGTCAGGCCCGACCCGATGTACTGGATGCCATCCAGGGCGCCCGCGACCGTGGCCGCGGCCTTCCGCCCGCCGAAATCCATGGAGGCCGTGCCCGTCAGCATGCCGTGGACGCCGAAGATGAACATGGCCGTCAGGCCCAGGAGGACGACCGCCCAGACCTGGCCGCCGGTGGTACCGTGGCCCAGGGAGGCCCCCAGCAGGGAGAGCATGACCACCTGCACCAGGTAGAAGATGAAGGCCACGGGTGGGCGCCGGGACTGGAAGAGCTTGTCGCTCATCCACCCGCAGAGAAGGCCGCCGAAGATGCCGCCGAACATGAAGGCCACGCCGGTCCACCAGAAGATGGGGTTGCTGGTGGGCAGGCGGTACACGGCCCCCAGGTACTCGGTGAAGTAGAGCATCACCCCCTGGCGGACGAAGCCCGTGCAGAACTCGGCGCAGATGAGGGCCACGATGACGGGGTTGTGGAAGACCTTCTTCATCAGCTCCGCGAAGGGCAGGGGGGCGTCCTCCGCATCCTGGGCCCGGGAGCCGTCGCCGGTATCGAAGTCCTCGAAGCCCGCGTGGCTGGGCCGGTTGCGGACGAGCTTGAGGTCCACCAGGAACATCAGGCCCATGAAGAGGCTAGGGATGATGAAGATCCAGTACCACGGCAGGCGGCTGAGGATGAAGGCCCCGGCCGATACCGCGAAGAAGTAGCCCGACGAGATCATGATTCCGAAGATGCCGCCGAAGACGCCCCGTTCCTCGACATGGAACCAGGTGCTGTTCACCTTCACGACCGACAGGGCCCCCAGACTCTGGAAGTACATGTTGGCGCTCCAGAGCAGGCTCATGCCCAGCATCAGCTTGGCCGTGAACCCGCCCAGGAACATGAAGCCGATGGCCAGGTTCAGGAGGCCTGCGCCGGCTGCGCCGTAGAGGATGGCCTTGCGTCCCCCGATGCGGTCCGCCAGGGGCCCGGTGATGGCCACCGACAGGCCGTAGGTCCAGAACCCCAGGGTGGCGATGAGGCCCATCTGTGCGATGTCCAGGTGGTACATCCCGCCGATCTTCGACTTCACCACGTTGAAGTTGTAGCGGCCCATGTACATGGCCGCGTAGGTCAGGCCCAGGGGGAACCAGTTCAGGAACCGGCGGAATCGGTAGGCGCGGCTGTGCTGTTCCAAGGTGACCTCACGGTCTCCAGGCTACCGGAGCGCGGGGAAGGGCCCAAGTGACGAGCCTGTAACGCAGGTCAATCCGCCTTGCGGAAGGCCTCGTCGGTGCCCGTCAGCTCCCAGCGCCCGCCATGCCGCTCGAAGGTGGCGTGCCGCTCCTTCATGGCGCCCAGGGCGACGTCCGGATGCAGGGCCTGGAAGATCGGGAACTGGGCCGTGGGGTTCGCCAGCTTGATCTGGTAGGCCACCCGCGCCCCCTCCCGGGTGGGCTCCATGCGGAGGGCCCGCACGAAGACCGCCTCTGCGGCCGGGATGCGGAAGCCCTTCGGGGCGGCAGTGATGGTCTTCGGCGCATCCGGCTTCAGGTGGAAGGTGTAGGCCTCCCGGGCCCCCTCGTCGGCCCTGGCGATGTCGAACCAGCCGCTCCGGTCCAGGTTCTCCTTGAGGGCCTGGAGGCGCAGGGCCTCGGGGCTGCCCTTCTCGGCGGAGGCGCGCTCGGGCACGGTCACGGGCACCACCACGGGGTAGGCCTTGGCGAGAAGATCCTCGGCCTTGCTCTTCTCGAGCTTCGAGCTGCAGGCCAGGGACAGCAGGGCGGCGGGGATGAGGAGGGCGGTCAGGAGGGCTCGGCGCATGGGTTTCCTTCTGCAGGCTTGGCTTGGGCCCTGATGGTGACACACTGGAAGGATGGACGCAGCCGCCCTGGAGACCCGCCTCCTCGATGCCCTCCGGACCCGCCTCGACGGGCGGCGGGCCTATGTCTGCTTCTCCGCGGGGATCGATTCCACCGTCGTCCTGGCCGCCTGCCTCCGGCTGGGCGCACCCACCACGGCCCTGCTGGCGGTGGGGCCGGCCCTGGCCTCGGACGAGCGGGCCGAGGCCCACGTCCTGGCGGGCCACCTCGGGGCCGAACTGCGGGAGATCGAAGCCGGGGAATCCGACCGGCCCGGCTACCGGGCGAACGCCGGGGATCGCTGCTACCACTGCAAGAGCGCGCTCTACGACACTGCGGAGGCCTTCGCGGCGGCCGCGACCGACGGGCTGCTGCTGAACGGCACCCAGATCGAGGATCTCGGCGACATCCGTCCGGGCCTGAAGGCCGCGGCCGAGCACGGCGTCTTCCAGCCCCTGGTGGCGGCGGGCTTCGGCAAGGAGGCCGTTCGCGCCCTGGCCCGGCACTGGGGCCTGCCCAACGCCGACAAGGCCGCCTCGCCCTGCCTGGCCAGCCGGTTCCCGGTGGGCGTGGAAGTGACGCCCGAGCGCCTGGCCCAGGTGGAGCAGGTGGAGGCCTTCCTCCGCAGCAGGGGCCTCTGGCCCGCCCGGGCGCGCTGGCACGAGGGCATCGTCCGCATCGAGCTGGATCCGGAGCTGGCCCGGAAGGCCCTGGAGGAGCCCCTGCGGAGCGATCTGGAGCGGGCCTGCTGGCGGGCCGGCTTCCGGTTCCCCGCCCTGGACCTGGGCGGGCTCCAGAGCGGCAGCCTGGCCAAGGCGCTGGAGGTGGCCCGATGAATCCCGACATCCGCTGGGACCACGAGCGGGAGGGCCGCACGGGCATCCCCGAGGTGGTGTTCGCTCCGGGCAAGACCGTGGAGCAGGTGGTGCGGCTCTTCAGGGAAGGCGAGGGCCTGCGGTTGGCCACCCGGCTTTCCGAGGCCCAGATGGCCGCCCTGGAGGGATTGGCCCAGGTGGACTCCGTGGCCCGCACCGCGGTACGGTCACCCCGGCCCCTCCGCGACCAGCCCCCGGTGGGGCTGCTCACGGCCGGCACCGGCGACATCCCCGTGGCCTCCGAGGCCAAGGTGGTGCTGGAGGCCCTCGGCCATCCCGTGAAGACCTTCTTCGACGTGGGAGTGGCGGGCCTCCACCGGCTCCAGGCTGTGCTGCCCGAGCTGAGGGCCTGCCCGGCGATCATCGTCTGCGCCGGCATGGAGGGGGCGCTCCCCAGCGTTCTCGCAGGGCTGGTGGACAGCCTCGTCATCGCCGTGCCCACCAGCATCGGCACCGGCGTGGCCGCCGGCGGCACCACGGCCCTCCACGGGATGCTGGCCTCCTGCAGCCCAGGCATCGCCGTCGTGAACATCGACAACGGCTTCGGGGCCGCCTGCTGCGCCATCAAGGTGCTGGCACGCCTAAACGGCGGGTCCGCCCGTTCGTAGCGGTCCCTGGCACATCCACCCAGGGAGGACAGGCATGAACGGATCCCGGGCACTTCCCCCGATGGCCTGGCGCTGGGTGGGCCTGGTGGTGGCGGTGAAGCTCCTCCTCCACCTGGCGGCCAGCGGCTCCTACGGCTATTTCCGGGACGAACTCTACTTCCTGGACTGCGCCAGGCACGTCCAGTGGGGCTATGTGGACGACGCCCCCGGCATCGTGTGGCTCTTCAAGGCCGCCCTCCTCCTGGGGGGCTCCTTGCCGGTCATCCGCGCCGTGGCCGCCCTCGGCGGAGCCCTGACCGTCCTCAGCGCCTCGCTGCTGGCCCGGGAGCTGGGCGGGAAGGGTTTCGCCCAGGCCTTCGCGGCCCTCTGCGTGCTGGCGGCCCCCATCTTCCTGGCCATGGACGGCGTCCTCTGCGTGGGGGCCTACGAGCCCCTCTTCTGGATGGGGTGCGCCCTCCTCGCCCTCCGCATCGCCCGGACGGGGGAATCCCGGCTGTGGCTCTGGTTCGGCGTCGTGGCCGGGCTGGGCCTCCTCCTGAAGTACACCATGGGCCTGGTGTTGGTCTGCTTCCTGGCGGCCATGGTCCTCACCCCGCTCCGGCGGGAGTTCCGGAAGCGGGCCTTCTGGGCCGGGGTGGGGCTGGCCCTGCTCCTCTTCCTGCCGACCCTGCTCTGGCAGGTCCGGAACCACTTCCCCCTCCTCACGGACATGGAGAACATCCGGCGCGAAGGCAAGAACGTGGTGCTGGGGCCGTGGGCCTTCGTGAAGCAGCAGATCGAGTTCCTGGATCCCCTGCTCCTGCCCGTCTGGCTCGCCGGCCTCGTCGCGCTGTTCCGCCGCCGCGAGGCGCGGGTCCTGGGCTGGTTCTACCTGCTGCTGCTCTGGGCCATGATCCTGCTCCACGGCAAGAACTACTACCTCGCGGCCATCTACCCCATGCTCTTCGCTGCCGGTGCCGTGGCCCTGGAATCGGGGCTCGACCACTGGGGCTGGAGCAGGGAACGGGTCTGGCCCCGGGCCACGCTGGCCGGGGCGGTCGGCGCCACCTTCCTGCTCTTCGTGCCGGTCTTCGTCCCCCTGCTTCCGCCGCAGAAGCTGCTCGCCTACCAGGTACGCCTGGGCCTGAAGCCCGAGCGGTCCGAGGTGAGCCATTCCGGGCCCCTGGACCAGGTCCTCGGCGACCAGTTCGGCTGGCCGGAGATGGCCCGGGAGGTGGCCGGCATCTACTGGGCCCTTCCGCCGGAAGAACGGGCCAGGACCGGTATCTACGCGGGGAACTACGGCGAGGCCGGTGCCATCAACCAGTTCGGGCCTGCCCTGGGGCTGCCCACCGCCATCTGCGCCCACCAGGCCGACTCCTACTGGGGGCTGCCGGCCGTGGAACCGGCCAACCTCATCTGCCTGGGGTGCAGCCGGGAGGGGCTCGAAGGCCACTTCGATTCCGTCACCGAGGTCGCCGTGCACCACTCGCCCTGGGGCATGGCCGAGGAGAACCGGCCCATCTACCTCGGAAGGGGGCTCCGCACCCCCTTGCACACGATCTGGCCGCGGATCACGCACTGGAACTGAGCCCTCTGCGCCCTTACCCGCGAAAGAGGCCCCTGAGCTTCAGCCACTGAGACCGGGTGGCCCAGGCCAGGTAGGCGGACAGGGAGCGGTCCCGCCGGTCCCGGCCCGACCGTCGTTCCAGCCCGGCGGGAGGAGGGCCGCCCTGCTGCCGGCGATCGGCCTGGCGCTTCTCGTCCTGGCGGATGGACAGGGCGATGAGCCCTGCGAGCAGGAGGGCGACGAGTGCGCAGTAGTCGGCGGTCCCCATGCGACCCCCGGGGGAGCGTGCCGCTCCCGTCCGGCATGGAGAATGTATGCGCCCCGGCCCTTCGGGCCAGGGGAACCTTCAGCCGGGAGCTCTAGACATCCAGCTCTGGGAAGAGGCCAGGTTCCCGGTGGGCCTCGGCCTGCGCTTGGCGCTCCTGGCACTCGGCCTCGGTCAGCAGGTGTCCGGCCCGGATGCCCAGCAGGCGCAGCCGGCGATCCAGGGGGGCGCGCTTGAGGCAGGCCCGGGCTGCCTGGCGCAGGGAGGCGGCATCAACCACGGGCCCGGGGAGCGCCTGGTCCCGGGTGACGGTCGAGAAATCGTCATACCGCAGCTTGATGCCGACCCCTTGCGTCCGGTATCCCTTCCGCTCGAGATCCTCCGCAAGCCGTTCGCAGAGATCGAGGAGGATGCGGGACAGCTCCTCCCGGTCCAGCCGCGGGTGGAGATCCCGCTCGAAGGTGGTCTCCCGGCTGATGGACTTCGGCTCCCGTTCGGTCACCACCGGGCGGTCGTCCCGGCCATGGGCCGCCGCGTGGAGCCAGGCCCCGTAGCTGCGTCCGAACCGCGCCACGAGCCAGGCGGGATCGGCCTTGGCGAGATCCCCGATGGTCAGGATCCCCGAGGCCTTCAGCTTCTCCGTGGCCTTCGGGCCGATGCCGTTGACCGCCGCGCAGGGCAGGGGCCAGATCCGGGACGGAATGTCCCCGAAGTCGAGGATCGTGATGCCGTCGGGCTTCTGCAGCTCCGAGGCCAGCTTGGACAGCAGCTTGTTCGGCGTGATGCCGATGGAGCAGGTGAGGCCGGTGGCTTCGAATACGGCGGCCTTCAGCTGCCGGGCCAAGGCCAGGGAGTCGCCGGCCAGCCCGGTCAGGTCCAGGTAGATCTCGTCGATGCCCCGGTCCTCCATCTTCGGCGCCAGGGCCGAGGCGGCGGCCTTGAACGCCCGGGAGACACGGCCGTAGGCCTCGAAGTGGGCAGGCAGCAGAATGGCCTCGGGGGCCAGGGCCGCCGCCTTCATGAGCCCCATGCCGCTCCGGACCCCGAAGGCCCGGGCTTCGTACGTGGCGGTGGTGACCACGCCGCGGCCCGCGTAGTCCTTCAGGCGCGGAAGGGCGTCCCCCGCGACCGGTGCCACCGCCCGCCGGCCGCCCACCACCACCGGCAGGCCCCGCAGCTCCGGGTGTTCCAGAAGCTCCACCGAGGCGAAGAAGGCGTCCATGTCCAGGTGGGCGATGCGACGGGGAGGGCCGGCATGATCCGGTTCGGGTCGCGTGGCGGTGTCCTGGATGGGTTCCATCGGAACCCAGTATGGCAACCCTCCGCCCGGGTTCGACCGCGGGTCGAATCCAGGCCCCAGAAGGGCGTAAACCGCCAGAGGCCTCCCGGGTCGTCCGGTGAGTCCTTCTCCAGGATGGGCTGAAGCGAAGGTGGCAGACGCTGATCCTGGGATCCGCCTTCGAGGGGCCTTCGTCCCGTGGAGTCATCCGTAACAGGCGGCACGGAGAATGTGTCTCTGCCCGCAGAGAGCCTCGCGTCGAGCCTGCGCAAACACTCCAGCCTGCCAAGCCCTGGCCATGGGTTCGAGGCATATAATTCGACATTCCCGCACCATGCCCTCGGCTACGGAGGTTCCCGATGAAGGCCACCGTCTCGTTCATGCTCAACGGAAAGCCCGTGACCGTGGAGAGCCCCCGCGATCGCATGCTGGTGTGGGTCCTGCGGGACGAACTGGGCCTCACGGGCACCAAGGTGGGCTGCGAAGCCGGGCTCTGCGGGGCTTGCATCGTGCTCGTCGACGCTGAGCCCATGCCCTCCTGCTCCACGGCCCTGGGAGATGTGGCCGGGAAGTCGGTGCTCACCATCGAGGGGCTGGCGGCAGACGGCAAGCTGAACCCGGTGCAGGAGGCCTTCAAGGAACACCACGCCTTCCAGTGCGGCTACTGCACCTCCGGGATGATCATGGCCGCCTGGGCCTTCCTTAAGAAGAAGCCCAGGGCCACCAGGACCGAAATCGTCGAGGCCATGGAAGGGAACCTCTGCCGGTGCGGCGCCCATGTGAGGATCCTGGACGCGGTCGAATCGGCGGGCAAGGCCATGGGAGGTGCGCGATGAGACGCCGGGACTTCCTCCAGGGCGTCGCGGCCGGCGCGCTGACCCTTTTCTTCACCACTCCTCTCGGCTCCGCACCCATCGTCCCGACCCGACCTGGCACCTACCCAGATGACTTCAACGCCTACCTGAAGATCTCGGAAGACGGTCGCGTGGGCTGCTATGTGGGGAAGGTGGAGCTGGGGCAGGGCGCCATGACCGTGCTGGCCATGCTCGTGGCCGAGGAACTGGAGCTGGATCCGGCCCGGGTGGACATGGTCCTGGGCGATACGGACCTCTGCCCCTGGGACATGCCCACCGGCGGCTCCCTGACCATGTGGCATACGGCCCCGGTCCTGCGGGGCGCTGCCGCCGAGGCACGGGCGGTGCTGTTGCGCCTGGCCTCCAGGACCCTGGGCGCCCCGGTCTCGGACCTGGTCATGAAGGACGGCGCCATCTGGATGAAGTCGGCTCCCGCCCGCCGAACCACCTTCGGGGAGCTGGTCCAGGGGCGGAAGCTGGAGCGGTACCTCGGCAAGGTCAAGCCCAAGCCCCTCTCGGACTGCACGGTGATCGGCCGCCGCGTCCCCCGCAAGGACGCCCTGGCCAAGGTCACCGGCGCCGCCAAGTACGCCGGGGACCTGCGCCTTCCCGGAACGCTCCATGCCTGCGTCCTGCGCCCTCCGGCCCAGGGCCAGACGCTGGTCGCCGCGGACACCTCCGCGGCTGAACGGGTGCCTGGCGTCCGCATCGTGCGGGACGGCAACCTCCTGGCCGTGCTCCACCCCCAGCCCGACACGGCCCGCAAAGCCCTCGCCCTCGTGAAGGGAACCTTCGAGGGGCCGGAACCCGATGTGGACGATGCGCGCATCTACCAGTACCTCGTGGACAAGGCCGCGCCCGGGCAGCGCGTGGTGATCTCCCGCGGTGACGTGGCGGCAGGTGAGAAGCGGGCCGCAACCGTGGTCGAGGGGGAATACCGCAACGCCTACGAGAGCCACGCCACGCTGGAGCCCCACACCTCCGTCGCCAGATGGGAGGGGGGCCGCATGACGGTCTGGGCCTCCACCCAGTCGCCCTTCGTCTTCCGCGATTCCGTGGCCGAGGCCCTCAAGCTTTCCCCGGACAAGGTCCACGTCATCGCCCAGTTCGTGGGGGGCGGATTCGGCGGCAAGCTCGTGGGACCTGATGCCGTCGAGGCCGCGCGCATCGCCCGCGAGGTGCCCGGCGTGCCCATCCAGGTGGCCTGGAACCGGGAGGAGGACTTCTTCCTGGACGGCTACCGGCCGGCCGCCGTGGTGAAGATCCGCTCAGGCCTGGATGCTGGGCGCGGCGCCGTCACCTTCTGGGATTGCACCATGGCGGGCGTCTCCCAGGGTGAGGCGGAGCTTTCCTATGAGATGCAGTCCAACCGGTATCAGGCCCCGATCGTTCCCAACCTCCATCCCCTCAAGGTCGGCGCCTGGCGCGCCCCGAACGCCCACACCCACGCCTTCGCCCGGGAGAGCCAGCTGGATGCCCTGGCAGCCAAGGCCGGCCTGGATCCCGTGACCCTCCGCCGCCGCCTCATCACCGATGGCCGTCTCCTGGGCCTCCTGGACCAGGCCGTGGAGGCCTTCGGCTGGGAACCCGCGCCCGGGCCTACGGGCCGGGGCATCGGACTGGCCTGCGGCGCCTGGCGCCAGGGGCTCGTGGTCGCCATCGCCCAGGTGGCGGTGGACAGGACCACGGGGAGGGTCAAGACCGAGCGGTTCCTCGAGGCCGTGGATGTGGGCCTGGTCGTGAACCCCGACGGGGCCCGCCAGCAGGTGGAGGGCGCCATCACCCAGGGCATCGGGCAGGCCCTCAGCGAGGAGATCCGCTTCAAGGGCGGCCGCATCCTCGACAAGAACTTCGACACCTACGTGCTGCCCCGGTTCTCTGCCATCCCTCGCATCCAGGTCCTGTTCGCCAGCAGCGCCACCTCGGTCACGCAGGGCATCGGTGAGCCCCCCGTGGTGCCCGTGGCTGCGGCCCTCGCCAACGCCGTGTTCGACGCCGCGGGCGCCCGGGTCACCCATGTGCCCTTCACGCCAGAGCGGGTCCTCGAGGCCTTGAAACGCGTGCCTGCGAAGTAGTCTGGCTCAAACGTTCCGGTCTCCAGCCTGGTTTCACCTCAACCCACCTGATGCCTTGGGCGATCAGCCCCGGGGCCACTGACTCCGGGGCTCATGGCGAGGTGTTCGTCGTGGTCCCAGGACTTCCCGGTCACAGGAACTCAGGGCCAGCCAGCGCATGGACCCGTACGGGTGCGGGCACAAACATGCCCCGGGATTCAGCATCTGCGGGGTTTTCCTGTGGGTGGCTGACGTATGACTCCGGACCGCGTCCGCGCGACCCAAGGAGGCAGACTCGAACGGGCGCGTGGCTGGCCCCGCCCGCGGCCGCTGCGCAGGCCCCACTGGGGCCTTGCTCGCTGCGGCCACCATTCGCCAGGACTGGCGAATAGGACGGAATCGCCGGAGGCGATTGCCGCCCGAAGGGCGAGGGCACAGGAGGTGCCCGAGTCAGCCGGGCCGCCACTGCTTCTCGGCAGTCCGAGTCTGCTGCGTCGGGTGGGCGTACGAAAACACCGGAGCCACTCGGCTCCGGTGATTGAAGTGGTGGCTGGAGGCAGACTCGAACTGCCGACCTAGGGATTATGAGACCCTCGCTCTAACCACCTGAGCTACCCAGCCGGGAAGGGTCAGTGTAGCGGGGGCGCGGGTCTCCGTCTACTTCGGACTTCCGGGGAGGTCGTCCACGAGGACCACGACGAGGCGTTTGGGGCCGTGGACGCCGTAGGCCAGGGTCTGCTCGATGTCGGCGGTCTTGCTGGGGCCGGAGATCATGAGGGCGTTGGGCGGCGGCGCCTGGCTCCAGCCCAGCACCTGGATGGCCGACCAGAGCGTGTCGTGGAGGGTGGAAGTCCGCAGCAGGGCCAGGTGCACGGGCGGCACCAGCGAGAGCAGGCGCGGCTCCTGGGGCCCCGGTGCCAGCAGGAGGCCACCGGTCTCGGCCACCCCGCCGACGGTGGTGGTGAAGCCGGCGTCCACGGACTGGAACAGCTCGGTCTTGAAGGTCTCCACCGGGGCGTCGTAGGGGCGCAGGGCCGTGGCCGAGCCGGCCATGGCCTCGGCCAACCGGCGTCCGGCCTCGGTTCCGGGCCCGTAGAGCAGGGTCCGGAGGCCCTCACGCTCGCAGAAGGCTCGGATGACTTTGGGCCAATCGTCTGTCGGGGCCTCCAGGAACTCGGTGTGGACGGCCTCCATGCCCTTCCGGAGGCGCTGGACCCGCTCGGTGGGCGACCAGTGGCGGCGTTCCAGGACGGCAGTGTCCAGGTCCGGGAGGTGGCCCCCCGGGCCGGCGGCGCGGAGGCGGGCGAGGATGGCGGCGCGGGGGTCAGACACGGGGGAGGCCCTCCGAGCGGAGGCGCTCCTGCAGGGAGCGCGGGGCAGGCAGGGGCGCGGTGCGGGACATCGTCCAGGCCTTCAGCAGGGGCATCCCGCCCGGGATGAAGCGCCGGAAGCGGGTGGCAAACCAGGCGGAGAGGCGGTAGAGGCCGGGCCGCTTCAGGACCGCCGCCCAGGCCCGCCAGGCCAGGTCCTCGGTGCGCGTGCGGCCGGTCCCCTTGCCGGCCACCTTCGAGGCGGCGTCCGCGTGGGTGGCCTCCCGGCGCAGGCGCACGAGGATGTCGGGGATGGGGATCTCCACCGGGCACACCTCGCTGCAGGCCCCGCAGAGGCTGGAGCCGTGGATGAGGTCGTGGCGGAGGCCCACTCCCTCCATCTGGGGGGTGAGGATCTTCCCGATGGGGCCGGGGTAGACGGCCTCGTAGGCGTGGCCGCCCACCCGCGTGTAGACCGGGCAGTGGTTCATGCAGGCTCCGCAGCGGATGCAGCGGAGCGTGGCCTGGAGTTGGGGATCGCCGTAGATCCGCGACCGGCCGTTGTCCAGGATGACCAGGTGGACCTCCTTCGGCCCGTCCTTCTCGCCCTGGGCGCGGGGGCCGCTGATGAGGTTGAAGTAGGTGCTGACGGGCTGGCCGGTGGCCGAGCGGGTGAGCAGGGCGTAGAGGGGCGCCACGTCCTCCAGCCGCGCCACCACCTTCTCCAGGCCCATGACGGCGATGTGCAGGGGCGGTACGTGGGTGCTCATGCGGCCGTTGCCTTCGTTCTCCACCAGGCAGAGGGTCCCGGTCTCCGCCACGGCGAAGTTCACGCCCGAAAGCCCGGCGTCCGCCTCGAGGAACTTCTGGCGCAGTACCTTGCGGGCCAGGGCCGTGAGCTCGTCCACGTCCTCGGTGTACTTCGCGTCCTTGATCTTCTGGCTGAACTGCCGGGCGATCTGGCCTTTGTTCTTGTGGATCGCCGGCATGATGATGTGGCTGGGTGTCTCGTGGTCGAGCTGGATGATGTACTCGCCGAGGTCGGATTCCAGCGACTCGATGCCGTGGGACTCGAGAAAGGCGTTGAGGTGCATCTCCTCGGAGACCATGCTCTTGCCCTTGACGAGCCGCGTGGCCCCCCGGGCCTTCAGCAGGCCGAGGATGAGGGCGTTGGCCTGGTCGCAGGTCTCTGCCCAGTGGACCTGGATGCCGTTCCGGGCGCAGCTGGCCTCCAGCTGCTCCAGGAGCTCGGGCAGGCGCAGGAGGCTGCGGGCACGGACGGTGGTGCCCAGGTCCCGCAGGTCCTGGAGATCCTTCGGGTCGGGGAACTGGGCGGCCCGCTTCGTCATGAGGCCGTCCATGGCCCGGCGGAAGTTGGCCCGGAGCTGGGCGTCGCCCAGGGCCTTTGCGGCGGAGGCGCGGAAGCTAAGGTCGGTCTCACCGTGCATGGGTGCGCTCCCACAGGAACTCGGCGATGTGCTGGATCCGCATCGGCGCCGCCTGGGCCTCCAGCACGCCCTTCACGTTGAGGAGGCACCCGCCGTCCGTGGACAGCACCACCGAGGCCCCGGTCGAGAGGGCGTCCGCCGCCTTGTCGCAGGCCATGGTGCCGGAAATCTCGGGATGCCGGACGGAGAAGGTGCCGCCGAAGCCGCAGCACTCCCGCTCCCGGGCCAGGGGGGCCAGCTCCACGTTCGCGAGCTGGCCGAGGAGGGCCTGGGGCTGGCCCTTGAGGCCCAGGTCGCGCAGGGCGTGGCAGGAGCTGTGCCAGGTCACCTTCACGGGCTGGCCCAGGTCCGCCAGCTTCACGTCCAGCACATCCACCAGGAACTGGGTGAGCTCGTAGACGCGGGCGCTGAAGGCCAGGGCCGCGGCCTCCTCCGGCTGGCCCCGGAAGAGATCGGGGTAGTGGTGTTTCATCATGCCGGCGCAGCTGCCGGAGGGCAGGATGACGGGCAGGTCCTCCGGGAAGAGGGCGATCTGGGTGCGGGCCACGGCCCGGGCCTCCTCGAAGAACCCGCAGTTGTAGGCCGGCTGCCCGCAGCAGGTCTGGCCGTCCGGGAAGACCACCTCCACCCCGGCCCGCTGCAGCAGCTGGATGCCGGCCATTCCCGCATCCGGGAAGAAGAGATCCACCAGGCAGGTGCCGTAGAAGTAGGCCTTCGTGGGCTTGGAACCGTTCACGGGGCAACCTCCGGACGGGTGGCGGACTCGAGCAGGTACAGGAAGCTACGATAGACCTCCCCCGTCGAGCGCGTGAGGCCCACCTCGCAGGTGCGGCTGCTGGCGAAGTGGCCGTCGAAGTGGCCGGCCTTCACCTCCCGGGCCTCGTGCTTCGTGGCCGAGGCCGTCAGCTCGGGGTGGGTGAAGCCCCGGTCCCCCGCGAAGCCGCAGCAGCCGGCGTCCCGGGGCACGGTCACCTGCTCGGCGCAGGCCCGGGCCACGCCCTCCAGCTTGGGCAGGAGGTTCATTTTCGTGACGGAGCAGACGGGGTGGAGGACCACCGAACCCAGCTTCCGGGTGACCTTGAGCCGGGGCAGCAGCACATCGTAGGCGAAGGCGGTGCTGTCCAGGATCTTCAGCCGATCGAACCTCGCCTGGTTCTCCGGGCTGAGGTAGCCGCGGCTGGTGAGCATGCCGTGGGTGCAGGGGCTGGTGTCCAT
>DASVZU010000339.1:0-3778 GCA_036391515.1 Holophagaceae bacterium | reverse complement strand
GTCACGATGCGCAGGTTCTCCTCGGCTGCCCGCGCGTTGGTCTCCGCGGTCTCTGTCTCGCGCAGGGCCTGGCGGTAGGCCCGGAAGGCCGCGACGGCGCCGGCCCCGGCCTGGCGGCGGGCCTCCAGCAGCTCCCGGCGGGCCCGTGCGGACTCCGCCTCCGACTGGTCGGCCCGCGCCGTCCGGCCGCCGCCGTCGAAGACCTTCCAGGAGAGCCCGAGGAAGAGGGCGTTCTCGTGCTCGTGGGCGAGGTAGGGATTCTGGGCGTAGGTGTGGCTGGCCTCGGCCACCACCGTGGGCAGGCGGTCCCTCCGGAGGGCGGAGGTCCGTTGGTCCAGCGCCCGGACCTTCGCCGCCAGGGCCCGCACCGCGTCATTGGCCTCGGTGGCCTTCGCGCGGCAGGCGGCCTCGTCCCAGGGCAGCTCGGGCGGGCCGGCAAGGTCCACGGGCAGATCGAAGGGCTCCGCCGCGGGGCGGCCCAGGGCCACGTTCAGGGCCTCCCGGGCCGAGGCCTCGGCGGCGTCCAGGGCTCGGTCCGCATCCACCACCCGGCGCAGGGCCACCTCCGTGCGGAGGAGGTCGTTCCGGGCCACGACGCCGTGCTCGAAGAGCGCCTGCACCGCCGTCCGGTGGCCTTCCAGGGCCGCCTGCCGCTGGCGCAGCACCCGGCGCTGGGCCTTCAGGTCGAGCAGGGCCAGGTAGCGGGCGGCGGCTTCCCCCTGGGCCCGCCGGACCTCGGCGCCGCCCTGGAAGCCGGTGCCGGCCACGCCCTCCCGGGCCGCGGCCAGCTCGCGGTCCCGGCGCCCGAAATCCCAGACGAGGTACTGCAGCGAGACCCGGTACTGCCAGTGCCGGCGATCTTCCGTGGGAAAGACCTGGGGCGGCACGACCACGGGTGGCGTCTGGAAAGGGCCGATCTGCATCGGGCCCAGCGAGATGGGCTGGGAGAGGAGCCCGGGCCGCTCGTCCAGCCAGCGGTAGCCCCCCTGGACCTGAAGTTCCGGCCAGTAGGGGCTCCGGGCGCGGGCCTCCTCCTGCCGGGCGGCGGCCAGGGACAGCCGGGCCGCCTCGGCGGGGAGGGAGGCGGATCCCGCCTGCCGGAGCGCCTGGACGAGGGTGAGGGGCTCGCCGGCGAGGGCGGGCAGGGCCAGGAGGAGGACGGCGGCCGCGGCGTTCACGGCGCCACACCCACGCCGGCCAGGAGGCAGTCCAGGGCGCGGTTGACGCTGACCTCGGAGGGCTCCCCCGGATGCCTGAAATGGCCGTGGTGCAGGGAGGCCTGGAGCACGTCCAGGCAGAGCTGGGCCAGGAAGTCCGGATCCAGGGCGCGGACCAGGCCCGCCTGGATGGCGCGGACCATGAGATCCCGGAGGTGCGTCCGTTCCTCCTCATAGATCTCGCGCAGGCGGGGGGCGAAGCGGGAATCGAAGCCCCAGTCGAAGTGCACCCGGTTCTGGATGAACATGGGCAGGTGCATGGGGCGCTCCCGGAACTGGTCCGCATAGGCCAGGGCCAGGTGCCGCAGGGCCTCCAGGGGGGGCATCTCCCGGTCCAGGAGGACCTGGACCCTGGCCTGGAAGGCCAGGGCCCGGTCGAGGATCACCTGCTCGTAGAGGGCCTGCTTGGAGGGGAACTGCTCGTAGAGGCCCTGCATCCCGATCTGGGCCTCGGCGGCCACCTCCTGCATGGTGGCCTCGTCGAAGGGCTTCCGGCCGAACACCCGGCTCGCGGCCTCCAGGAGCAGGTCCCGCCGCTGCCGTCTTTCCAGGTCCTTCCGTGACTGCGTCATGGAACCTCCGAACCGGCATTCCGAATTTAGAATTCCAATTTCTACCGTCAAGTCCTTTATCAATAGAGTCCAACGGGGGTTTTGCTTGACTGAATCAATCGATTGATTAATATTGGTCAATCGATTGATTGAGGTGCCACCCATGACCCCTCCGCCCCCCGAACTTCCCCAGGACACCCGGCACCGCCTGATCGAGGCGGCCATCCTGACCTTCGCGGAAAAGGGCTACGACGGGGCGGGCATCCGGGAGATCGCCCAGCGGGCGAAGGCCAACTCGGCCCTGGTGACCTACCATTTCGGGGGCAAGGAGGGGCTCTATCGGGAGGCCCTGCGCCACATCAGCGCCCGCAAGGCCTCGGAGGTGGCCGCGCTGCCTCCCCCGCCCCAACCCGGCAGCCCGAGGGCCCGGGAGGCCGCCCTCCAGGGCATGAAGGCGTACATCCGGGCCTTCGTGACGGACCTGATGTCCTGCCCGGCGGAGAGTGAGGTGGATGCGGCGGCCATGGCCCTCATCGGCCGGGAGATCCAGATGCCCCATCCGGTCTCCGCGCCGGTCCTGCTGGAGTTCGCCCGGCCCTACATGGAGCGCGTCCTGGCCCTGCTGCGGGTCCTCCGCCCGGACGCGGACCCGGAGACCCTCCTCCGCATGACCCTCAGCATCCAGGGCCAGATCCTCCACTTCCGGAATTCCCTGGGCTTCATCCGGCTCCTGAGCGGGGATCCGGATTTCCCGAAGGACCTGGAGGCCCTGATCCAGCACTTCACCGACTTCAGCCTGCGGGGACTGGGCGTCCCCGAGGCCTTCCCGCAGACGAGGCCCTGACCATGGTTCCGTTCGTTCCCCCCGCCCTCCAGGCCCCGGCGCCGACCGCCGCGCCGTCCCCGGCCGCGCCCCTCGCCTTCGACCTCACCCAGGCCCTGGCCCGGGCCCGGGCCGAGAACCCGCAGATCCGCGCCGCCAAGGCCCGCGTGGACGAGCGCGAGGGCCTCATCACCAGCACACGCGCCGACGCCCTGCCGCAGATCGCCCTCGTGGGCGACTTCACGCGCGTGCGGGACGTCTCCATCCTCAACAGCGGGTTCGGCGATTCCGCCGCGGCCTTCGGGCTGAGCCCCACCTCGCTGGTGGGCGCCCGGAACGTCTGGACCAGCCAGGCCACCTTCTCCCAGCCCCTCTTCTACTGGGGCAAGCTGGGCACCGCCATCAAGGTGGCGAAGATGGGCGAGCGCGAGGCCCGCTACGCCTACACCACCGCCGAACTGGACGTGCTTCACGGCGTGGCGAAGGCCTACCTGGCGGTGCTCGGAGCCCAGGCCGACCTGGAGGTCGTGGCGGTGCGCAAGCAGGCCGCCGAGACCTTCCTGGCGGACGTGAAGGCTAAGCTGGAGGCCCAGTCCGCCACGGAACTGGACCTGCTCCGGGCCCAGAGCGAACTCCTCTCCGTCGAGCCGGAGAACCTCCAGGCCGCGGCCAACCTGCAGCGGGCCGTGGAGGTGCTGGACGGCCAGCTCGGCCTCGATCCGAAGACGCCGCTGGCCCTGGCCCCCATGGGGCAGCCCGCCCTCGGCGCCCGGCCCGAGGGCCGCGAGCGCTCCGAGATCGCCCAGCTCAAGCAGGAGGAGGCGATGTACCGGGAGAACGACAAGATCCTCAAGTCGGATCTCCGGCCCAAGTTCGACTTCAACGCCAGCTACGGCTACCAGGCCGGCAAGACGGACCTCCTCTTCAAGGAGCCCTACGACACCTGGCGGGTGAACGTCACCATGAAGTTCCCGCTGTTCGACGGGCTCCGAAGCGCCGGCAAGCGGGCCCAGAACGAGGCCCAGCTGGAGCAGGTGCGGCAGGCTCGCATCGACCGGGAGCGGTCCGTCGCCGTGGAGATGCGCACGGCGGACCGCGAGCTGGAGAAGGCCGTGGCCCTCAACGACGCCGCCCGGAAGGCCCACGACGCCGCCGCCGAGGCCCTGCGGGTGAGCCGCGAGTCCTTC
>DASVZU010000338.1:0-43575 GCA_036391515.1 Holophagaceae bacterium | reverse complement strand
GTGGTGGATCGCATCGCCCACGTGAAGATCAGCCACGCCCGGAGCGACTTCCCGGCCCTGCCAGCGAAGCCGGTGCTGATCCAGGACGCCGCGGTCCTCTAGCGGACCAGCGCCGAGACGGGGTGTCCGTCGGGCGCCTGGGCCCAGGTGACGCCCAGCCACTGCGCCACCGTCGGAGCCACGTCCCAGGCGGGGACGTCGGCCAGGGGGCCCTGGCCGTCGCCCAGCACCACGAGCCAGGCCCGCATGGCGGCGACCTCCGGCACGTAGGCGTGGGCCCCCGCGCGCCCGTGACGCTCGGTCGCGGCCTCCCGGGCGGTGCGGGCCTGGGAGAGCCAGGTGCCCTCGGGCGCCAGCACCACGAGGTCGCCCACCCGGGCGCTCCCGCCCAGGTGGTAGCGGGCGGGCACCTCGGCGCGGGGCCACACCGTGAGACCGGCCTTCCTCAGGCGGGTCGCCGCGCGCCGGGCATCCGCCGGCCGATGGAGGTAGACATAGGCGCTGCCGCCGTGGGTGATCAGCTCCACCGGGAGGCCCTTCAGCACGTCGGGCAGGGAGATGCGGCGGCGCATGGGCGCCATGCCGTGGTCCGCGGTGAGGAGGACGCGCAGGCCGGGGTGTTCTGCCCTCAGCCGGGTGAGCCAGGGGGCCAGCTCGTCATCCAGCTGCTTCAGCTTGGCCTTCACCTCCGGGCTGCCGGGGCCGTGCAGGTGGCCCTCCTCGTCCGTGCCGGAGAGGTAGGCCATCACCAGGTTCGCGCCATCCGTCAGGGCCGATTCGCACCAGGCCATGCCCTCGGTGTCGGGATGGTCCAGGCGGAAAGCCTGCATGCGCCACGGGGAGACGCCCTGCCAGGGACCCGTGGCCCCTACCCAGTGGTACACCGCCGTGCGCACGCCGCTGCGGGTCGCGGCCACCCACAGGGGCTCGCGCTGGATGTCCTCGACGCGGGAGGCGGCCCGGACCAGGTGGTGGTCCGAGGGGTCGACGTAGGCGTTGGCCACCACGCCGTGGTGCTCGGGCCAGCAGCCGGTGGCCAGGGTCACGTGGCCATTGAAGGTGGTGGCGGGGAAGGGGGGCAGGACGGCGCCGCCCCGGCCGGCCGCGGCCATGGCCCAGAGTTTCGGCATGGTGTCCGGGCGGAATTCGTCAGCGCCCAGGCCGTCCTCGCTGATGATCAGCACCGGGGCGAGTTCGGCTGGCGGGGCCGCGTGGAGGCGGATGGGAACGAGAAGGAAGGCGAGAAGGACGGCGAGGCGCATCCCCTGAGGGTACCCTGGAACCATGGACACCCCGCGCTGGCCCTATCCGCTCCTCCGCCTCAAGCCCGGCAAGGAGGCCCTGCTCTCCAAGCGGCATCCCTGGATCTACAGCGGGGCCCTGGCCGCTCCGGCCCCGGCCTCCGTGGTGCGGGTGGCGGACGATTCGGGGAGCGTGCTGGGCGTGGGCACCGCCAGCGCCACGAACCCCCTGGCGGCGCGGATCTTCCGCTTCGACGACGGCCCCCTGGACCAGGCTTTCTTCCGCGCCCGCTTCGAATCGGCCCTGGCCATGCGCAAGCAGCTGGGCCTCTGGGATCCCCAGGGCGGCTGCCGCTGGGTGTTCGGCGAGGGGGACGGGCTGCCGGGGCTGGTGGTGGACCGCTACGCCCACGCCCTGGTGCTCCAGGTGGGCACGGCGGGCCTGGAGGCCCTGCGGGATGCCTGGTGGCCGGTGCTGTGGGAGATTGCCAAGCGCGAGGGCCTCACGGCCTTCGTGGAGCGCAGCCAGTCAGGCCGCCGGGAAGAGGGCCTCGATCCCGTGAACCGCCTGCTGAAAGGCAGCCTGGCCGGGCCCGTCACCGTGCATGAGGGCGCAGCGAAGCTCAGCGTGGACCTGCTGCGGGGCCAGAAGACGGGCTTCTTCCTGGACCAGCGGGCCCACCGTCTGCAGGTGGGCTCCCATGCCGAAGGCTGCCGGGTGCTCAACGCCTTCGGCTACACGGGCGGCTTCAGCATCCACGCGGGCCTCGGTGGCGCCGTGGAAGTGGCGACCCTGGACATCAGCGCCCCGGCCCTGGACCAGGCGGAGCGGGACTGGGCCGCCAACGGCCTGGATCCGGCCGCCCACCTCCGCATGGAGGGCGATGCCTTCGAGCTGATGCGCCAGCTGGAACCCGGCGCCTGGGATCGCGTGATCGTGGATCCCCCCGCCTTCGCCAAGCAGCGCAAGGACGTGGACAAGGCCTTCAAGGCCTACAAGGACGTCTTCCGCCTCGGCGCCCGCGCCACGGCGCCCGGCGGCCTCCTGTGGGTGTTCTCCTGCAGCCAGCACCTGGACCGCGCCCGGTTCCAGGAGGCGGTGTGGACCGCCCTGCTGGAGGCCGGCCGCGAGGCTCGCGTCCTGGCCCACCTGGGCCAGCCTGCCGACCACCCCTACGCCCTGAACCACCCCGAGGGGTTCTACCTCAAGGGGCTGTGGCTGGCCTTGGATTAGCCGGATCCTGGGCCGTGTCGTTCACCGCGGGATCCGGCAGTGTGTCCGCGATGTTACAGATTTCAATATTTGATTTTTGTAGCGCATGAAGTACCTTTCCTCGTGTCTCGTGTCAGCACAGGAAAGGAGCAGCGCGATGAGTGAAGCCAAGCTCGGCGGCCGGTTCGCCTTCCCCGGTACGCCCTGGACGGTCCGACGAATGGGCTACGGCGCGATGCAGTTGGCCGGCCCCGGTGTGTGGGGACCGCCCAGGGACCCGGACGGGGCCGTGGCCGTCCTCCGCGAGGCCATCGAGGTCGGCGTGGACCATATCGACACCTCCGACTTCTACGGCCCGCATGTCACCAACCAGATCATCCGGAAGGCCCTCCATCCCTATCCGGCCGGCCTGGTGATCGTCACGAAGCTCGGAGCCCGCCGGCCGCCCGACAAGTCGTGGCAGCCGGCCATCTCCCGCGAAGAGCTGACCGCGGGGGTCCACGACAACCTTCGCAGCCTGGGGCTGGACGCGCTCGACATCGTCAACTACCGCGCGATGGGGTCGGTCCACGGCCCCAGAGAGGGGTCGATCGCCGAGCAGGTGGCTGTGCTGGCCGATCTCCAGCGCCAGGGGCTGATCCGCCACATCGGCCTGAGCAACGTCACGGCCGCCCAGATCGCCGAGGCACAGGCGATCACCGACATCGTCTGCGTGCAGAACCACTACAACCTCGCCTGCCGCCACGATGACGCCCTGATCGACGACCTGGCCCGGAAGGGCATTCCGTACGTGCCGTTCTTCCCGCTCGGCGGGTTCACGCCGCTGCAGTCGTCCACGCTCTCGAAGGTCGCGGGCCGGCTCGGGGCCACGCCGATGCAGGTCGCACTGGCCTGGCTGCTGCACCGGTCGCCCAACATCCTGCTGATCCCCGGCACATCGTCGGTCAGCCACCTCCGCGAGAACCTGGCCGCCGGACAGCTGGCGCTGTCCTTGGAGCTCCTGGCGGAGCTGGACGGGATCGTCGCGGCGCCGTCGGAGGGGCATGGATGATGGCCGGATCCCTGCTCGCCTCCCGGTGGCCGCCGGGGATGGGCGCCGGTGTGCCGGGAGGTCCCCATGTCCCCTGCTGACGCCCCGCTCACCCGGGAGCGGATCCTGGTCGCGGCGGAGGACGTCCTCCGCCGCTTCGGCCCTGCCAAGGCGACCGTGGTGGATGTGGCCCGGGCCCTGGGGGTGAGCCATGCCGCCGTCTACCGGCACGTGGCGAACAAGGCCGAACTGAGGGACCTGGTCGTGAGCCGGTGGCTGGAGGGGATCCTGGCCCCCCTGCGGACCATCACCACCCGGCCGGGCCCGGCCCCACAGCGGCTTCGACGGCTCTTCGACGCGCTGATCGCCGCCAAGCGCCGCCTGGCGGCCGACGACCCGGAACTGCTCGCCGCCTATCGGAGCCTGGCGGTCGGAGCCCAGTCCGCCATCGCCGCCCACCTGGACAACCTGGTCGGGCTGGCTGCGGCGGTGATCGACGCCGGCGTGAAGGAGGGCACGTTCCGTTCCGTCGATCCTGTGGCCGCCGGCCGAGCGGTGCTGTTCGCCACGTCCCGGTTCCACCATCCCGCCCACGTCGCCGAGTGGGCCGATCCGGCCATCGATGCGGCCTACAACGACGTGTGGCAGCTGATGATGGACGGATTGTGCGTCGCGAAGCGTTCCGGCTAGCCCAGCCGCTCGACGGCCTCGTCCACGCCCTTGGCGCTCAGGGCGCCGAGGTTCAGGTCGAGCAGGTGGCTGAGCTTCACGTTGCCCATGGCGCCGAGCATGGAGGCCTTGAGGCGGGGGATGCTGCGCTCAAGGGCGGCGATGAGCTCCTTGGCCTGCTTGCGGCGGCTTTCCAGGCTGGAGCAGCCGCAGAGGGGGCAGCCGCAGGGCACGATGGGGAAGCCCCGCAGCCAGGCGTAGCGCTGGAGATCCTTCTCTTCGCAGGTGCCCAGGGGGCGGATGACGGTGTTGGCGCCGTCGTCGCTCTCCAGGCGCAGGGGCATGGTGCTGAGCCGCCCCTCGAAGAAGAGGTTGATGAGCAGGGTCTCGATCAGGTCGTCCAGGTGGTGGCCCAGGGCGATCTTCGAGTAGCCGTGCTGCTTGGCGAAGGAGTAGAGCACGCCTCGCCGCAGCCGGGAGCAGATGATGCAGGGCAGCTCCTCGGGCTTGGTCCGCACCATCTTGTCGATGGGAGCCGCGATGATGTGGTGCGGCACGCCCATCCCCTCACACACCTCGGCGATGGGATCGGGGTTGAACTGGGGGAAGCCCGGGTCCACCGTGACGGCTTCCACCTGGAAGGTCACCGGGGCCCGCTTCCGGAGCCGCTCCAGGATGTCCAGCAGGGCCCAGGAATCCTTGCCGCCGCTCACGGCCACGAGGATGCGGTCGCCTTCAACGATGAGGTTGTAGGCGGCGTTGGTCTCGCCCACCCGCCGGGCCAGCTTCTTCTCCAGCCGGGGCAGGGTCTTCAGCTCGGCCTCGGTGGGGGGCAGGGCCAGGCTGGGAAGGGCGCAGGGATTGCTCAAATGACGCCGCAGGCCTTTCGTTCGCCCCGCACCAGCTGGCCCTGCACATCCTTCACGTACTCGGGGCAGGTGCAGTCCGGGCAGGTGTTGCTGGCGGTCTCGGAGCAGAGGTCCGCGAAGGTGACCTTCTCCATGAAGGCGGAGATGTGGTCGGACAGCCGGTTCCAGAGCATGCGGCTCATCTTCTCGTCGGCCATCAGCACCCGGTTGGCGCTCTGGGGATCCTCCTTGGCGGCGGCGTAGAAGCTGCTGTCCGTGAGGCGCAGCACCTCGCCCACGCTCACCTGGTTGCAGGGGCGCGTGAGGATGTAGCCGCCCTTGGGGCCGCGCACGCTGGCCACGATGCCGGCCTTCTTGAGCTTGTTGAAGATCTGCTCGAGGAAGGGCAGGGAGAGCTTCTGGCGCTCGGCGATGACATGGAGGGGGACCGGCTGGCCGTGGCTGTGGTGGGCCAGGTCGAACAGGGCCTGCATGCTGTACCTGCCTCGGGCCGAGATCTTCACGGGACGACTCCAAGCCCAGGCTAGTATTCCTGAGTGATTGAGTCAAGTTTGTCGCGGGGGTAGCATGGGGCCCAGGAGCCGCCCATGAAATCCGCCTTCCTGCTCACGGCCACCCTGCTCGGGGCGCAGCCCGCCACGCCGCCACCCATGGTTCCTCCGGCCAAGGCCGGAGAGCTTCCCTGCGACGCGAAGGATCACCAGCCGCTCCTGCTGGGAGCCACCACCCGCGAGGCCATCCTGGCCCATCGGGCGGTTTTCCGGGACGCCACCGCGGCGGCGCAGGTTCCAGACGCCCTCCGGGTCCGCTGGAAGGCCGTGAAGCAGCCGCTCACCCTGGTGGCGGTATTCGGCTCCTGGTGCGGGGACAGCCAGCGGGAACTGCCGGACCTGCTGGCCCTCGAGGCGGATCCCAATCCCTTCATCGAGGTGCACTACCTGGGCGTCTATCGGGACAAGAAGCTGGAGACTGCGACCTGGCCCAAGGGCTGTCCCCCCCAGCCGGTGAACCGGGTGCCCACCTTCTACCTCTTCGCCCTCCAGCCGGGTGGAAATCAGAAGCTGGTGGGCACCATCGTGGAGACTCCTCCGAAGGCGGGCCAGCGGATGGCCGAGGCCCTGGTGGAGCTGGCGGAGAAGGGCTCCCTGGCCTTCTGAACTCAGCCCTGGCGGCATCCTGCCGATGGGATGGCATGGTGCGTCTCCGGTCCCTGCTGTTCCTCCTGTGCGCGGTGCTGGTGCTGAAGGCCACTGGACCCATTCGCATCGGCCTGGACGACTGGACGACGATGAACCCGCTGCTCGTGTCGCGGGATACCGATGTCGAAGTGACCGATCTGATCTTCGACCGTCTGGTGACCCTGGATGATCGCGGGCAGTTCATCCCCGAGCTGCTCCAGAGCTGGGAGGTCCTGCGGGGCGGGCGTGAAGTGCTGCTCCATTTGCGCCCGGGATTGACCTGGCAGGACGGCAGCCCCATCGAGGCGGAGGACCTGGTCTTCACCTGGCGGATGCTCCGCCTGCCCCAGATCCGGGCCATCAACGACACCGTCCCGGGGGTCCGCAGTCTCGACAGCCTGGAGGCCCTGGGGCCACGCACGGTCAGGATCCGCCTGGCCCATCCCCGTGGCACGCTGATGTCCGACCTCTACAATTTCATCCCGGTACCCCGTCGCCACTACGCCATGGGTGCCAAGCCGGGATCAGCCGCCGTCAATTTCGCCCCCGTAGGCTCCGGGCCCTACCGGGTGGTGGGGGCCGCCACCCGGGCTGAGATCCGCCTGGAGCGCTGGGACGGCTACCGGGGCCCCCACCCGGGGACCTGGCCGGCCTTCGAGCTGAAGAACATCACTCCCATGAAGGATGTCCGCCAGGCGCTGGTGTCGGGAGACCTCCACCTCTGCCCCGTGGGCTCCCTCTCCCACTATCTCGTGCGCCATGGGGCCATCCTGGGCGGCCAGCTCCGCGCCTACGCGGCACCCCAGGCGGCCTTCAATGCCTTCTTCCTCAACTGCGATCCGAAGCGCAGCCTGCTGGGGGACGTGCGCCTCCGGCAGGCCCTGGCGGAGCTGGTGCCCTGGGAGCAGCTGGCCCGGGGCCGGCAGTTCTTCGGCACGCGCCTGGCGACCTCGTTCTGGCCCCCGGAAGGGTGGGCCTACGATCCCACGCCCCGCCCGCTCCCCCGCCTGAGCCGGGCCCGCGCCCTCCTTGAAGCGGCCGGCTGGCGCATGGGGCCCGACGGGGTCCGGCGCGATGCCCAGGGGCGGCCGCTGGATCTGGTGGCCTACGAGCAGGTGGAGGCCGGGCTGCACAGCGTGACCCACCTGCTGGTGGGCCGGGCCGCCAAGGTCGGCATGCGGATCGGGATCCGTCCGGTGCCCTTCGACGAACTGGGCCGCAAGTCGGCGTCCCACGTCGGGGACTTCTGGAGCTACGGGTGGACCACCGGCCTGGATCCCAACGACGACAGCCCGCTGTTCACGGAGGAGGGCCTCCACAGCGGGGCCAACGTCAGCGCCTACCGCAACCCGGAGGTGGACCGCCTGTTCGACGAGGGCCAGCACGCCGTGGACCCGGAGGCGCGCAAGCGGATCTACCGTCGCATCGCCGACATCCTGTGGCGGGACCGGCCGGTGATCCCGCTGACCTACAACCTCACCCGGTACATCGCCCGTCCGGACCTGCGGGGAGTGGCCTTCAACCCCCTGGGCCAGCCCTACGGGTTCTGGCCGGGGATGCGGGGGTGGACCCTGGCGCCATGAGGACCGTCCGATTCAAAACCAGGCAGCCCTCTGGCCGATAGATCCCCTATGCGTCTCCGGATCCTGTCCGCCCTCTGCCTCGCCGCCATCCTGCGGGCCGCGGATCCCATCTCCATCGCCCTGGACAAGCCGGTACTCAGCCTGGATCCCCTCCTGCTGGCCCGGGAGGTGGAAGTCCAGGTGGTGGACCTGGTCTTCGACCGGCTGGTGGCCATTGATGAACACGGCAACTACCTGCCGGAGATGCTCGAGTCCTGGGAGGTCTCGAAGGACGGCCGGGACGTGCTGCTGAGGCTTCGGCCAGGCCTGACCTGGCAGGACGGCAGCCCCGTAGAGGCCGAGGATGTGGTGGCCACCTGGCGTATGCTGTCCCTCCCGCAGGTGCGGAAGGTGTTCGACCTTGCGGGGGTCCGGACCCTGGACAGCGTGGTGGCGGAAGGCCCCTTGAAGGTCCGCATCCGCCTCCGTCAGCCCCGCGCCACGCTGCTGGCAGATCTCTACAACTTCCAGCCGGTACCTCGGAAGCTCTACCACCTGGGGGCGGATCCCTTCCAGAACCCGCTCAACTACGCCCCGGTGGGATCGGGACCCTACCGGGTGCTGCCGGGAGCCAACGCCAGGGACATCCAGATCGAGCGTTGGCCAGGGTACCGCGGGCCCCATCCCGGCCGCTGGGATCGATTCCACTTCCGGGTCCAGCCCACGGACACGGCGGAGTACCTGCGCCAGATCCGCGCCGGGGAGTACCAGTTCGCGGACCTGGACTGGTTCCATCACTACCTGCTGCGCCAGGGGGCCCTGGGAACGCCCGGGCTCCTGGCGCTGTCCGCCCCGACGGCGTCCTACGACACGTTCTGGCTGAACTGCGACCCCGGGCGCAGCCTGCTGGGGGACAAGCGGATCCGCCGGGCGCTGGCGGACCTCCAGCCCCTGGACTTCCTCCTGGCCCAGCGGCAGCTGCACCCCGCCCGGCTGGCCACGAGCCTCTGGTCGCCCCTCAGCTGGGCCTACGAGGCCACCCCCCAGACACTCCCGACACTGCAGCGGGCCCAGGCCCTCCTGGACCAGGCCGGCTGGCACCCTGGGGCGGACGGCGTGCGCCAGGATGCGAACGGGAGGCGTCTCCGGCTGGTGATGTATGCCGCCCGGGGCTATTCCAGGCTGGATGCCGCCCGCGCCTTCGCCGATCAGGCCCGCAAAGCGGGAATCGACCTGGACCTGCGGCGGGTGGGCATCGACGAGGTGCTGGTCCGGGCCGCCAAGGGGGAGGGCGACCTCTGGGCCTACGGCTGGAACACCAGCCTGGATCCCGATGCCGAGGCACCGCTCTTCACGAGCGAGGGCATCCAGGGGGGGACGAATGTCACCCGGTGCCATACCCCCGAGGTGGACCGCCTCTTCGCCCAGGCCCGGCACGAGATGGACCCGGGTCGGCGGCGCGCCCTGTACCTCCGGATCAACCGGCTTGTGCAGAGCGAGTTCCCGCTGATCCAGCTCACCTACGGCGTGGCCTACCTGGCCGCAGACCGGCGCCTGCGGGGGGTGGCCTTCGATCCCCTGGGGCAATCCTACGGCTACATTCCGGGGCGGCGGGGCTGGACCCTCGCCAACTGACCGGGATCAGAGGCGATCGAACCGGATGATCTCCAGCTTCCCGGGCTTGCCCTTGGGGGCCTCCTCCTCCTGTTCGCGGCGGGGCTCCCGGGGCGGACGGGCTTCGTGCCGACGCGGTTCCTGGGCCGGCTCGGGCCTGGCAGGCCGGTGGTCGGGGCGGGATTCGGCCCTGGGTTCGGGACGCGGTTCATGCCGCGGGGCCTCCGGCCGGGGCGCGGGAAGGGCCTGGCGGTCCTTGCCCATCCAGACGGCGGCCACCTGCTTGATGCGGTCCTGGAGGCGGGCCGGTTCCTGCACCTGGATGCCGTCTCCGAACTGGAGCACCCAGCGGGCGATGGCCCGCAGGTCCGTCGCGGTGAAGGTCACGAGGGCCTGGCCATCGCCCTGGTCCTCCATGCGGAAATGGGGGAAGGCCGGGGGGGCCTGCTTCACGGCGAAGACCCATTGCTTCATGAGGAGGGCCTTCACGGCGATGGGTTCGCCACCCAGCCAGCCGCCGATCTGGTTGGCGGGCGTGCCCTCGGCGTAGGGGCCCTGGGCGGCGCGTCCCACGCCCTCCACGGGATTCACCTCCGCCAGCAGGTCAAGGCGGTGGAAGCGCTCGGCGTTGTAGCGGCGGTCCCAGCCCCACACGTACCAGGCCTGGCTGAGGGCGTCGTAGGTGAGCTGGCGGGGCTCGAAGGTGCGGGGGGCGTTGGCGTCCGAATCGGCGAAGATGAATTCCAGGGCCCGGCCCTCCCGGATGGCCGCCAGGACGGCCTCCGCGAAGGGCGGGATGGCCGGTTCGGAGCCCGCGGCCTTCCTCGCGGGGGCTTTCGGGGCCGCCTTGGGCGCAGGCTCCGGGGGGGCGGGGACGACGGCTTCGGGCTCGGGGGTGGCGACGGCCTTGGCCTTCCGGACGGGTTTCGCCTCGGTTTCGGCGGTCTTGGCCACGGCCTTCTTGGCGGGGGTCTTCTTCGGAGCCGGCTTCTCGGCGGCGGTCTTGGCCTGGACGGCCTTGGCGGCGGGTTTCTTCGGGGCCGCCTTGGAGGCCTTGGGGGCTTCGGCGGTTCCGGTCTTCTTGCGGGGGGTCCTCGTCACGGCCATGAGTCAATGCTCCTGGGCCCATGATCGCCCAACCCCGCGCGGCGGGTCCACGCCCAATTCAGGGCGCAGGTCGCACCGGGGGCGGCCATGCTGGGGGGATGGGCCGAACGAACCTCCGCTTCGCCGTCGTCATGACGCTGCACACCTGCATCTCCGCGGGCACCTACCTGCTGGGGAAGATCGCCGCGGACGCCCTGCCCACGCTCGTGCTCGGGCTCCTGCGCTTCCTCATCGCGGGGGCAGGCTTCCTGGTCCTGGCCCGGATCCGGGGGCTGGATCTCTGGCCCCTGGCCCGGGCCGAGTGGCGGACCTACCTGTGGCTGGGCTTCCTGGGGGTGGCCCTCAACCAGGTGGCCTTCCTGGGTGGCCTGGCCTTCACGCTGCCTTCCCACGCGGCGCTGCTCTACGCACTTACGCCCACGGTGGTGCTGCTCATGGCCTGGGCGAGGGGGCAGGAACGTCCCGGTCCGCGCAAGCTGCTGGGGCTGATCCTCGCCTTTGCGGGTGTGGTTGTCCTCCTGGCGGGCCGGCGTGGCACTGCGGCCCTGCCGCCACGATGGATCCTCGGCGACCTGATGATCCTGGTCGCCGTGGTGGCCTGGGCGGGCTACACGGTGGCGAGCCGGCCCATGGTGCTGAAGCACGGCGCCCAGCGGGCCACCACCCTGTCGATCCTCTTCGGCCTGGCGGTCTTCTCCCCGCTGGGGGCGCTCGGCCTCCCTCGGCTGCACCTGGCGGCGGTGCCGCCCGTGGCCTGGGTTGGCCTGGCCTACCTCGGCCTGATGACGAGCGTCGTCTCGTACCTGCTCTGGTTCCACGCGCTCTCCCTGAAGGAGCCCAGCCGTGTGGCCATCGCCAGCAACGCCCAGCCTGTGGTGACGGCGCTCCTGGGGTGGGTCTTCTTCGCCCAGCCCATCACGCTGCCCTTCGTGGCCGGTGCGGCGCTGGTGGCCACCGGGGTGCTTCTGGCCCAGGCCTGAAGCCTCACCCGCCCCCGCCGCCCCGCGGGTGCATCCGGTCGTAGAGGGCGCGGAGCCTGGCCTGGTGGACGTGGGTGTAGATCTGGGTCGTGCTGATGTCGGCGTGGCCGAGCATCGCCTGGACGGCCCGGAGGTCCGCACCGTGGTCCAGCAGATGGGTGGCGAAGGCATGGCGCAGGACATGGGGGCTCACGGCCTCCGGGCGCAGGCCGGCCTGGCGGGCGTACCCCTTCAGGAGCCGCCAGAGGTGCTGGCGGCTCAGGGCCTCGCCCCGCTGGCCCACGAACAGTTCGCCGCCCTTCGGGCGGAAGCCGGGCCGGAGGGCCAGCCAGGCCCGGATCCAGTGTTCCGCTCCCGCACCGAAGGGGACCAGACGCTCTTTCCGACCCTTTCCGGTCACCTTCAGGAAGCCTTCGTCCAGGAAGACCGCCAGGGCCGGGAGGCCCGCCAGCTCGGAGACCCGCAGGCCAGAGGCGTAGAGGAGTTCCAGCCAGGCGCGGTCCCGCACGCCGAGGGGAACGGCGGTGTCCGGCGCGGCCAGGAGGGCCTCCACCTGGCTCTCCCCCAGGGTGCGGGGCAGGATGCGCGGCGGGCGGGGCGGCTTCACGACCGCCTCGGGCCCGGCCCCGCCGCCTCCCTCCATCCGGAGGAAGGCCAGGAAGGCCCTCAGGCTGGAGCTCATCCGGGCCAGGCTGCGCGGCGCCTTCCCCTGGGCCTGCTGGTCCACGAGGAAGCGGGTCAGGTGGTCGCGGGAAAGATCCGTGGCTGCGATCTCCCCCGCGCAGGCCCAGGCGGCGAGGTGGGTGAGATCCGACAGGTAGCCGGAGGCGGTATGGCCCGAGAGCCCCCGCTCCACGGCCAGGAACGTGTGGAACTCCCGCAGGCTGGCGGCCCATCCCAGGGGCCAGCCGTGCTCGGGTTCCTCGACCTGCCTGGCTCGGGGCATGGCTCATTCCCGCACAAGCCGGTCCGGGGCGCAACCAGGGCCACTTGACCCAGGGTTTGGCATTCGGAGGGGGTTGTGTTACGGTTTTCGGGTTCGTCTGGAGGAGCCCACGATGGCTGATGTGCGTAAGAAGGTCATTGCGATCATTGCTGAGCAGCTGGCCAAGCCCGAAGATTCCATCTCCGAGTCCAGCCATTTCGTGGACGACCTCGGCGCTGACAGCCTCGACACCGTCGAGATCATCATGGCCATCGAGGAGGCCTTCAGCCTGGAGATCCCCGAGAGCGAGCAGGAGAAGATCCGCACCGTCGGGGACGCCATCGCCTACATCGAGAAGCACGCGAAGGCCTGATCTCCCGCCCATGTCACGTGCCGCAGCGCCCCCGGCCTGCGGCACGTTTGTTTTTTCAGCGGAGCAGGTAGGCTTTAGAGGTCAGGCACCTGCCGTCCGATCGAGAGGTGAAGCATGAGCACCCCCATCCATCGCCGTCGCGTGGTCATCACCGGCGTGGGGACGGTGAATCCCTGCGGACTCACTGCCACCGAGACCTGGGACAACCTGCTGGCCGGGCGGAGCGGCATCGGGCCCATCGACCGCTTCGATGTCTCCGAGTTCGCCTGCAAGATCGCGGGCCAGGTGAAGGGGTTCAACCCCGACGTGGCCATCGACAAGAAAGAGCAGAAGAAGATGGACATCTTCATCCACTACGCCCTGGGCGCCGCCCACGAGGCGTGGATGGATGCCGGCTTCGACCGGGTCGAGCTCACCAAGGCCGAGCGCGAGGCCTTCGGCACCTACATCGGCAGCGGTATCGGCGGCCTCAGCACCATCTGGGACGAGGCCAACGGCTACCGCGGCCCCCGCCGCACCAGCCCCTTCTTCATTCCCAGCCTCATCGTGAACTTGGCCAGCGGCCAGGCCAGCATCAAGTACGGCCTGCAGGGCCCCAACAGCGCCGTGGCCACGGCCTGCGCCACGGGGGCCCACGCCATCGGCGACGCGGCCCGGCTCATCGCCTTCGGCTACGCCGACCGCATGATGGCCGGCGGCAGCGATTCGGTGATCAACCAGCTCGGCGTGGGCGGCTTCGCTGCCATGCGCGCCCTCAGCACCCGGAACGACGAGCCCGAGAGGGCCTCGCGTCCCTTCGACGTGGATCGCGACGGCTTCGTGATGAGCGAGGGCGCCGGCATCGTCATCCTCGAGGAGTACGAGCTCGCAAAGGCCCGCGGGGCGAAGATCTACGCCGAGGTGGCCGGCTACGGGATGAGCGGCGACGCCAACCACATCACCAGCCCGGCCCCCGAGGGCGAGGGTGGCCAGCGCGTCATGCGGGCGGCCATGAAGGACGCCGGCATCGCCCCCGAGCAGGTGGGCTACATCAACATGCACGGCACCAGCACGCCCGTGGGGGACAAGCTGGAGTGCATGGCCATCCACCGTGTATTCGGGGACCACGCAAAGCGCATCAAGGTGAGCAGCACCAAGTCCATGCACGGCCACCTGCTGGGTGCCGCCGGTGGCCTCGAGACCATCGTGACCGCCCTGGCGGTGAAGACCGGGAAGATCCCCCCCACCATCAACGTGGACAACCAGGACCCCGAATGCAACCTGGATGTCACCCCCAACACCGCCGGCACCTTCGACGCCGAATACGCCATGAACAACGGCTTCGGCTTCGGCGGGACCAACGCCTGCGTGATCCTCCGCAAGGTCTGAGACGGAATCTGCCGGACCGTCGCGGGAAGCGGATCAGTGCCGGGGCGGTTCGGGGACCTTCTTCAGGTCCTTGGGGTCGGGCTTGGAAATGGGCAGGGGGCCACCCTTGGCGACGGAGTTGGCGCTGGCGTCGTGGCCCTTGGGCTGCTGGTCCTTCCTGACACAGACGCCCTGGAGCGTGCCTCCCTCGTCCACCACGAGGGAACCCACTTCCACATCGCCCTCCACGTACCCGGTGCCATGGATCTCGAGGCACTCCGAGATCTTCATGATGCCTTCGGCACGTCCCGTGACGATCAGGTGCTTCGCGAAGACCGTACCCTTCACCAGGCCGCCCGGGGCGATGGACACTTCGCCCGTGGAATGGATGGTGCCGTCGACGGTGCCCTCGATGCGGAGGCTCCGGTCCCCGGTGTGGATCTCGCCCGTGAGGGTGACGTCCTTGCCCAGCAGGGAGTGGATCGCCGGGGCGGCGTCGGGGCGCTTGGTGTTGTTGCGGAAGACGGCCATGGAACTCTCCTGGGACCTTACGACTGCCTGCCGATGGCGTGGAGCCACTGGCGCTGGAGCTTGAGGTAGGGCGTGGGGTTCACGGGGTGCCCCGCGATCCGGACCTCGTAGTGCAGGTGCACGCCCGTGGCGTTGCCGGTCCGGCCCATGTAGCCGAGGATGTCCCCCCGGCTGACCTGCTGGCCCACCTTCACCGCCACACGATCCATGTGGGCGTACAGGGTTTCCAGTTCCGGCGTGTGGCGCAGGACGACCCCGTTGCCATAGCGGTCCATCCACCCGGCCTCCTCCACCGTCCCGTCGGCCGTGGCCTGGATGGGCGTGTCGAGGGAGTTGCTGATGTCGAGGCCCGTGTGGTAGCCCAGCAGGCCGTCACCGACCTCGTTCCCCTTCGAGAAGGGGGAGATCCGCACGCCGAACCCGGAGCTCAGGTAGCCGGCCGTCGGCGGGATCGAGGGGGTGTGCGACCAGGCCCAGAGCACAGGTTCCATCCGGGTCTTCACCCGCTCGATCTGGCTGCTGGTCTGGTCCAGTTCGTCCTGCAGTTTGGAGATGCGCTGCTGGGTGCCGGGAGGCAGCTTGGCGGCAGGCTTGGGTTCGGCGGGCATCCCGGGGCCGGCCTGGCTTCCGGGCGGAGGGATGGAGGGGGCCGGTCCCTTGGGGTCCAGCAGCTTCAACAGTTCCGTATGCTGCTGGCGGAGGGTCTCCATTTCGGCTTCCAGCTCGTGGGCCTGGTCCAGGGTGGAGCGCAGCTGGTCCTGCTGCCGGCGGGTCTCCTGCTGGAGGCGACTGAAGCTCATGATCTTCTTGGTGGCCCAGAGTCCGTAGCCGGAGCCGATCATGGCCAGGGCCGAGAAGCCCGCCACGATCCCGAGCATCCAGACCATCAGCCTCCGGGTGAGGGACCACCGGAAGGTGCGGTGGCTGAGAACCACCATGACCGTGAGCCACCGGCCTGAATCGGGGCGGCTGGAGCGCACGGCGCGGCGTCGTTCCGGTTGGGTGGACATGGCTCCCCAGCATACCTGGGCAGAGCGGTGTGCGCGAGTCGCCTTCTTACAACCAAGGATCTAAGTGGCTGCCAGGAATGCGTGCGAAAGCCACCATTCAAGGGCATGGCCTGTAAAAAAAACAAGACCGACGAGGCTGTTGAGGGTGAAGAAGGCCTGGTCGATCCGCGTCAGATCGCCCCCGCGGACCAGCCACTGTTCGCGGGCGAGCATGGCCGCCACCGCGGCCCATCCCGCCCACCCCACCACATGGGAGCCCAGCAGGAGGTTGAACTGGGCCCAGCAGGCCAGGGCCACAAGGTGGAGCAGTCGGGAGAGGAGCTGGGCGCGGTGCGTGCCGAGGCGGGCGGGGATGGAATGCAGGCCGCGCTCCCGGTCGAAGGTCTCGTCCTGCAGGGCGTAGAGTATGTCGAAGCCCGCAGTCCAGGCCAGCACCCCCCCGGAAAGCCAGAGGGCAGGGGCCTCGATGCGGCCCGTCACGGCGATCCACGCGCCGAGCGGCGCCCCGGACAGGGAAAGCCCCAGCACCACATGGGCCCAGGTCGTGAAGCGCTTGCAGAGGGAGTAGCCCAGGATGATCACGAGGGCCAGGGGGGACAGGGCCCAGGTCAGGGGACCCAGGGCCCCGGCGGCCACGCCGAACACCACGATGCCCGCTCCGAGCATCCCCAGGGCACCGGCCCTGGAGACCCGGCCGGAAGGCAGGGCACGGGTGGCCGTGCGGGGATTCTCCGCATCGATGTCGGCATCCACCAGGCGGTTGAAGGTCATGGCGGCGGTCCGGGCACCCACCATCGCCGCGAGGATCCACAGGGACGTTCGCAGCGGGGGGATGCCCTGCGCGCCGGCCAGCGCGCCCAGGAGGGCGAAGGGGAGCGCGAAGACGGTGTGCTCGAACTTGATCATGTCGAGCAGCTCGCGGGTCTGGTTCAGGGCCTTCATCATCCGATCATCGTACCGGATCCGGGGGACGGAGCCAGCGCGAGGCCAGCCGCCCGAAGGCGCGTTCGCGGGTGCGGATCTCCCGGAACCCCCGGCAGGCGCCGCTGGGAGGTGCCTCCGGGCAGGCGGTGCAGGGCGTCCGGTCCGGGCCGCGACGGCGGTAGGCCAGGGTCACCGCGGTCCCTGCCGCCACGGCCAGGACCGCCGCGCCCCAGCGGACCGTCCCCCCGCCACGGAGAGCCTGGACCAGCAGGAAGGCCAACAGGGCTGTCGGGAGGCCCCGGGTGAGCCCTTTGGGGCGGCGGCGGTGGCCCAGGGCCAGCAGGCCGGCCAGCAGCCCCAGGACCGCCAGCGCGCCGATGACCGGATCCGGAAGGACGGGCGAGCCCATCCCGCCGGCCAGCCCTGCGAGGCCCCCGACGGCGGCCAGGGTGCAGCCGCGGCACAGCCGGAACCGGCGGCCCAGGCGGAACACCTCGCCCTCGTACTCCCGGCAGAGGGGATGGTGCGCCCAGCGATGGAAGGCATGGGCCCGGAAGGCCAGCCGGTCCAGACGCCGCGCGAGACCCCGGTCGATCCGCGGGCGGACCGGGGCGGGGACCGGGGGACTCAAGCCGTCCGGATGGCCCGAAGCCGGACCGCGGTGCCGTAGGCGATGATCTCGTTCGTGTTCTGCATGAGCTCGCCGCTGTCGAAGCGCATGGCCAGGACGCCGTTGGCCCCCATGGCGAGGGCGTGCTGCTCCAGGCGATCCATGGCCTCGTTGCGGGAGTCGCTGGCCAGCTCGGTCAGCATGGTGATCTCGCCTCCGAAGAGCTGCTGGCAGCCGGCGCAGGTGGTGCCCACCACGCTGCGGCTCCGGACGGTCACGCCCCAGCAGGGCCCGAGGATGGCCTCGATCTCCAGTCCGGGCGGGGGATCGAAGGTGGTCAGGATGGGGATGTTGTGGTGACGGGCATTCTGGGTCATGGGCTCCTCAGTGGGCTTCGCTGTCGCCCTTCGGTTCAAGGTAGAGGCTCTCGATGAGGCCCCCGTACATCTCGTTCACCACCCGGCGCTTCACCTTCAGGGAGGGCGTGAGCTGCCCGCCCTCGAGGGTCATCTCATGGTCGAGGATGGCGATCTTCCGGATGCGCTCGTAGTTCGAGAGATCCGCGTTCACGCGTTCGATGCGGCTCATGAGCTTGGCCATCACCATGGGATCCTGGGCCAGATCGGCGTGGGTTCGGAAGTGGAGCTTCTTGTAGCCCGCCCACCGGATGAGGGAATCGAAGTTCGGGACGATGAGCGCGGTGATGTAGTTCCGCTTGTCGCCGATGAGCACGGCCTGGCTGATGTACTTGTCGCCCTTCAGCTGGTTCTCGATGGGCTGTGGGGCCACCTTCTTGCCGCCACTGGTGACGATGAGCTCCTTCTTGCGGTCGGTGATGTAGAGGCGGCCCTGGTCGTCGAGGTGGCCGATGTCGCCGGTGTGGAAGTAGCCGTCGGCGTCGATGGCCTCGCGGGTGGCGGCCTCGTTCTTCCAGTAGCCGATCATGATGTTGGGCCCCTGGCAGAGGATCTCGCCATCCTCCGCGATCCTGAGGAAGGGGCGGCCGTTCCAGGTCTCGTAGAGGGGGCGTCCCACGCAGCCCGGAACCACTTCCCCTGGCCGGTTGACGGTGATGACGGGACTGGTCTCGGTCAGGCCGTAGCCCTCGAGGATGGGCAGTCCGATGATCCAGAAGAACGACATGACCTTGGGTCCCAGGGGCGCCCCGCCGCTGATCGCGAACTTGATGCGCCCGCCGGTCCGCTGGCGGATCTTCTCGAACACCACCTTCTGCGCCGTGCGGTACCACATGCCCTTCCAGGAGGGCGGTTCCTGTCCCTTCATCAGGTAGGGAGCCGCCTGCCGGCCCGCCAGCATGGCCCAGTGGAAGATGAGCCGCTTGAGGATCCCCCCCGCAGAGACGGTGTCGTAGATGCGGGCAAAGATCTTCTCGTAGATGCGGGGCACGGAGGCGAGGAGCGTGGGCCGGACCAGCAGAAGATCCTCGGCCACGGTCTGGACGCTCTCGGCGTAGTAGATGGAGGCGCCGACGTGGAACATGAGGAAGTGCCCGGCCATGCGCTCGAAGATGTGGGTGAGGGGCAGGAAGCTCATGGCCCGTTCGCCGGTCTCGATGTTCACGACGCCCGCGGCCGCCAGCACATTGGAGACGAGATTGCCGTGGGTAAGCATGGCGCCCTTGGGATCGGCCGTCGTCCCCGAGGTGTAGATCAGGGTCAGCAGGTCGTCCGCCTTCTGCTCCATGCCCCAGGAGCGCACCAGCGGGCGGCGGTCCTCCTGGGCCTCGCCCTCGGCCATCAGGTCGGACCAGCGGAGGAGGGTGTGGCCCGTGCCCTCGGGCAGTTCGCCGTCCATGAGCACCGCGGCCTCGAGGGAGGGCAGCGAGCCCCAGTGGGCCAGCACCTTGTCCAGCTGCTCGCGGTTGGAGCAGAGGACCCAGCGGGACTCGCTGTCGCGGAGGATGAAGGCCGCCTGGGCGGCATTGAGCGTGGCGTAGATGGTGACATCAGGCAGGCCAAGGATGGCGCAGGCGAAATCAGCGATGGCCCACTCCGGCCGGTTCTCGGACATGAAGGCAACCCGATCGCCCTTCTTCAGGCCCCGACGCTCCAGGCCCAGCGCCAGGTGTTCGACCCGCGCCAGAACCTCGCGGTGGGAGATGGGCACGAAGGCACCGCTCCGCTTCCATGCCAGGGCATCGGGAAGGTCCCGCTCGACCGCCTGATAGAAAAGCTGCGCGATGGTCTCGACGGGCTGGGCCACAATGACTCCGGACATGCGGGGGATGTGACGGCATGGTAGCAGGGAACGGCGCGGGACCGCTGGGCGAGGGCATCGGAGGCTTCCACCTGGAACAGCGCGCCCGCGGTGTGTCGTCTCACACGGCACGTGCGCAGAAGGGGGACCTGGAAAAACTCCTGAACCACGCAGTTCGCTGGGGCTGGACGGACTGGGCGGTGAGTCCGCGCACGCTTCGGGGCTTCGCCCTCGAGCTGGGTGAACGAGGTCTCGATCCCGCGAGCCAGGCGCGCATCCTCTCCACGGTTCGGGCCTTCTTCAAGTGGCTGTGGGAGACCCGCCGCATCGACCGCAACCCCGCGTCGGGCCTGAGGAACCCGAAGCAGCCGAAGCGGCTGCCTTCCTTCCTCACCGAGGGCGAAAGCCAGGCCCTCCTCGACCTCCCCCCCGCGGTGGACTTCCCTTCAGCCAGGCTATCCTGCCTGCTGGAGCTGCTCTACGCCTCGGGCCTGCGCGTATCCGAGCTGGTGGGGCTCGATCTCCAGGACATCCTGGCGGACCAGCGCACCCTCCGCGTGCTGGGCAAGGGCCGGAAGGAGCGCCTGGTCCCCTACCACGAGCGCGCCGCCGAGGTGCTGTCCGCCTACCTGGGCCACCGGGGCGCCTTTCTTGCGGCCAAGGTGCTACCTCCCGTGCCCGCGGTCTTCATCAACCAGCGGGGGGGGCGCCTCACGCCCACCAGCGTGCGGGTCCTCCTGCGCCAGGCCCTGGAGGCCGCGGCCGTGCGGGCGAGGGTGAGTCCCCACGCCCTGCGGCACAGCTTCGCGACCCATCTCCTCAACCACGGAATGGACCTCCGTGCCATCCAGGAACTGCTGGGGCACGCCAGCCTCAGCACCACCCAGCGCTACACGCACCTGGGCCTCGACGAGCTGGCCCGGACCTACGAGAAGGCCCATCCCCGCGCAAAGGGATAGAGTGGGTGAGTCTGTCCGCGAAGGGAGCAGCCATGGAAACCGTCCCCCCGATTCCTGCCCCGGTCCTCATTCCCGTGAAGGATGGCGCTACCCCCTTCCCGGTAAGGCGGATCTACTGCGTCGGACGCAACTATGCGGAGCATGCCCGGGAGATGGGAGGGGATCCGAACCGGGAGCCGCCCTTCTTCTTCGGCAAGCCGAGGGATGCGGCGGTGCCCGGCGGAGGCACCCTGGACTATCCCCCGGCCACCTCGAACCTCCATCATGAAGTGGAGCTGGTGGTGGCCCTGGGACGAGGCGGCAGTGCCATTCCGGCGGAAAAGGCCCTCGACTGCGTGTTCGGCTACGCGGTGGGGATCGATCTGACCCGGCGGGATCTCCAGGCCCGGGCCAAGGAGAAGGGCCAGCCCTGGGAGATGGCCAAGGGCTTCGACCACTCCGCACCGGTGTCCCCCATCGTCCCGGCCAGCCGCTCCGGCCACCTCGCCTCCGGTGCCATCTGGCTCAGCGTGAACGGCGAGATGCGGCAGAATGGGGATCTTTCCCGGATGACCTGGACCGTGCCCGAGATCATCGCCCATCTCTCCACCTTTGTGGCGCTGGCGCCGGGAGACCTGATCTTCACGGGCACGCCGGCGGGCGTGGGGGCCCTGGTGAAGGGCGACCGCGTGCGCTGCGGCATCGACGGCCTGGGGGAACTGGAGATCGCGCTGGCCTGAGTCCGCTCAGTTCCCGCCGCCCGACTTGAACTGGGCGATGATGTCCTCGACGCTGTCTTTCCGCCCATCGGCTTCGAGGCTGGTGTCGAAGATGCGGTCCTGGGTGGCCACGTGCCGGTCCCCGAACCCGTGCTCGGCCAGGGCGCCGCTGTGGATGTTGAAGATGACCAGCAGGCGGGTGAGCCCGGCCTGGAACTGCTTGAGAAGGAGGACGACCTTCTCGATCTTCTGGCGGGTGATGTCCTGGAACTGGAGGATGTTCAGGATCTCGAAGGCCTCGTCTCCCACCTGGCGGAGCTTGTCCTGGACCGGTGAGAAGTCGGGCATCGGAGCAGCGGCTTCCATCTGGTGCGCGAAGAGGAACTCGAGCACCTCCTGGGCGAGCGCCGTGCTGTCCTCCCCTGCCGAGGCCCGGTCGAGGAAACCGGTGATGGCCCTGTTCAGCGCCTCACGGTTCTCCTGGTGCTTTTTCATCTGTCCGTCGCAGGCGGCGAACGCCTTGGACGCGTCCTCCCCGGCTGCCATGAGGGTATCCAGGCGGTTCATGACGTTCTGGGTCGCCTCCTCCGTGTCGCTGGTGATGGCATCCAGCTGGGCGGCCAGTTCGGGCACCTGGGTGCTCTGGTGCTTCACGGAGGCGTCGAGTTGCTGGAGGTTCAGGAGGGTCTGGTTGAGGCTCGTGACGAGGGCGCCGAGTTCGCCCTTGGCCTCGATGTCGATCTTCTGGTAGACGCGGCCATTGGCCATGTCCTGGGCGGCCTGGGCCAGCCGGTGGATGCTGGCCTCGGCATCCCCCTGGAGTTCCTTCCGGACCTCCTGGATCAGGTCCTGGATGCTGTCCAGCCGGCGATCCAGCTGCTCCCGGCGCTCCTTGAACTCACGCACCATGCCGTCCTGCGCGGAGGCATCCGCCGGGACCTGGGAGGAGCCTTCTTCTGGAACTTCGGACATGGGACCTCCCAGAATCGTCTCAGGGCGCGGGACGCACCTTGACATGGCTCCCTTCGGCCAGGTTCCAGGACTGCATGAGTTCCCGCGGAACCGAGAGCAGGTGCTCGGACAGGCCGGGCACGAATTCGACCCGCTCCACGGCGGGCCCCTCAGGCCAGATCACCCTCAGGTTCTTCACACCATGGGCATAGGGGCCCAGGGCGGTCCACCAGCCCTCCATGGCCTTCGGGAGTTCGAGGTGGTCCCCCTTCTTGAAGAGGCCGGTCTTCATGGTCATCACGGTGACGTGGGCATCGGGCTCGAGCACCTCCAGCCGTCCGGCGTCCTTCAGGATGCCTGCGGCCTGGAGCACGGCCACGTCGTTCTGGCCGGTGGCCTTCATGACGTCCTGGAAATCCCGGTAGCCGTCGAAGAACGGAAGGATGCGCCGCTCCTCGGTGAAGATCTTGAGCCCCTCGGTCAGTCTGGGGATCGGCAGGGTGGGCCAGGGCACGGCGGTGAGGCGGGGGAAGAGCGTGTGGAGGCGCTTGCGGCTGTCGCTGAGGCGGGCGGAGTCCATGAGGAGGTCGGGAACGGTCCGCCGGATGGTCGCGGGCACCTGCACCTGGGTGGAGAGGAATTCGAAATGGCCGGTGAGCCATTCGAGGATCTCGAAGGCGGCCAGCTCGCCCCGCTGGGCCAGCGTCTCCGCGTGGATGATCTCCCCCCTGGAGAAATAGAGCACACCGCTCAGCTTCCCCGAGCTGACCTGGAGCATCCCGGTCTTCCTGTTGACATGGAGCAGCTGCGCCACGTCCGTGAGGGAGATGCTCTCCAGGGTGCCCTTCAGGTTGCTCATCCAGTGGCACTCACGGGCGGGCCCGGGCGATGGCGGCCCGCATCTCGGCCACGGCAGGGCCCAGGCCAACCAGCACGGCGCGGCCGATGATGCTGTGGCCGATGTTGAGCTCCTCCACCTCCTGGATGGCGGCCACCGGCTCCACGTTCTGGAGCGTGAGGCCGTGTCCCGCCAGCACCCGGAGCCCCAGGCGGCTGGTCATCCGGGCCGCATCGCGGAGCCGCCCAAGCTCCAGGGAGGGATCGGAGCCCATGGGCAGATCGCTGTAGAGGCCTGTGTTGAGCTCGACGGCGTCGGCCTCCAGCTTGGCGGCCATCTTGACCTGGTCCAGCACAGGGTCCAGGAAGAGGCTGGCCCGGATCCCGGCGCTGCGAAGCTCGCGGAGGACCGTGCGGAGCATGCCCTGCAGGAAGATCGCATCCAGGCCGCCCTGGGTGGTGAGCTCCTCCCGGCTCTCGGGCACGAGGGTCACCCAGGCCGGTTTCATGGGGATGACGGCCGACATGGCCTCCGGTGTGGCGGCGCACTCCACGTTCAGGGGGACCGCAAGGACCTCCTTCAGCACGCGGAGATCCCGCTCCTGGATGTGCCGGCGGTCGCCCCGGAGATGGACCGTGATGCCGTCTGCGCCGGCACTCTGGGCGAGCAGGGCTGCCGCCACAGGTTCCGGCTCGTGGCCGCCGCGCGCCTGACGGAGGGTGGCCACGTGATCGATGTTGACGCCGAGCCTGAGGTCCACACGTGCTCCGGGGTTCCAGAAAGCTTAGCCTACTTGGACCTTTCCTCTCCAATCGCATCGGCCGCCTTCGCGCACATCTTGAAAATAAGAGTTGAAACATCTTTTATGAAATGCCAGATTGGAAGCATGGATGACCTCCGGTCCCAGCCTCCCCTCTTCCTGGCCCACGGATCCCCCATGCTCGCGATCGAAGGCGGTGCCTGGGGTGCGTGGCTCTCCTCCCTGCCGGAAAGCCTCCCGCCGGTCCGGGGCGTGGTGGTGTGCTCCGCCCACTGGGAGACCCCCGGCGGCTTCCGGATCACCACCGGCGCGCACCCGAGGACCATCCACGACTTCGGAGGCTTCCCGGAGGCCCTCTACGGGCTGCAGTACCCGGCTCCGGGGGATCCGGCCCTCGCGGCCCGGGTGGCGGACCTCCTGGCGCAGGCCGGAGAGCCGGTCCAGCCCGATCCGGATCGGGGCCTCGACCATGGGGCCTGGGTCCCCCTTCGCTACCTCTTTCCGGAGGCGGGGGTTCCCGTGGTCCAGCTGTCGCTTCCCAGGCCGCGGGATCCCCGGCGGCTCTGGGCGGCCGGACGGGCCCTGGCCCCCCTGCGTGAGGACGGCATCCTGATCGTCGGCAGCGGGGGACTGGTCCACAACCTGGGGAGGCTGGACTGGGATGGCAGGACCGGCCCCCAGCCCTGGGCGGCAGCCTTCGAAGGCTGGCTCCTGGAGCGGCTCGGCTCGGACCGCTCCGAGTCGGCCATGGACTGGGCCGGGGCCCCCGGGGCGGCGCAGGCCGTGCCCACCAGCGAGCATCTGGACCCCCTGTGGCTGGCCCTGGGCGCAGGGAACGGCGGAGTCGTCCGCTCCGTGTTCGAAGGCTGGCAGCTCGGAAGCCTCAGCCTGCGCTGCCTGGCCTTCGGCTGATCAGCCGCAGGGAAGGGTGAACCGGATCCGGTTGCCCTGCGCATTGAAGGAGAGATCCCGGGACAGGGCCCGGATGAGGAGGAGGCCACGGCCGCTCGGATCGGGGGAGGTGCCGGCCGCCTCCGGATCCCAGGCCCGCCAGTCGAAGCCGGGACCGGTGTCCTCCACCTCGACCACGAGCTCCCGCAAGGGACCGGCCCCCTGGGTCCGGAGCCCGACCGAGAGACGGATCGACCCTTCCTGGAGGGCCGCGAGGCGCCCCTGGCGGTGAACCTCGTAGGCCTCGAACCCCTGCGCCTTCAGGCGGGAATCCAGCCGGAGCAGTCCGTGGTCCACGGCATTGGCGAGGGCCTCCGTCAGCGCCAGGGCGAGCTTCTGCTCGTCCTGCACCCCGAGGCCGCGGGCCGACAGGAGCCGCATCATGTCCGGCAGCAGGTCCCGCACCGCATGGCGCTGGGGCGGGAAGGCCAGGTCGAGCCGGAAATTCTCCTCGAGCTCTTCCGTGGCCGCCGCCTGGTATCCCGAAGCCGTGGCGACCCGGGTGCAGAGCAGGGGGGGAACCTCCCAGAGGGCCCAGCTCGCATCGTCGAGCCGCTCCTGGCCTCGAAGGGCCATGGCCAGGGTCTCCTGGATCGCTCGCCGGTGGACGCCCAGGGGACAGGCGACCAGGCCGTCCAGGAGGGCGGTGTCCACATCGCCTCCGGGGAGCAGGTCGAGCACGCCGTCGGTGAAGGCCACCAGCCGGTCACCGGTGGCCACCGCCACGGTCTCGGCCACCGGGGGTTCTCCCCCTTCGAGGATGCCCGCCGGGAGGTTCCGGCTGCGGAACCTCCGTCGCCGACCGTCCTGCGTGCACAGGACCGCATCCGGGAGGCCCGCGTTGAGCAGGGACAGCGAGCCGTTCCTCAGGTCGAGTCGGACGAGCAGGAGGCAGAGGAACCGGTCCACGGGCATCAGCTGGTGGATGCGTTGGTTGACCTCCCGGTACATGGTCTCCAGGGGGACGTCCCTGGGCACCATGCTGAGGAATGCCTGGATCGCCGGAAGGGTGGAGATGCCGGCTGTGAGCCCATGGCCTGTGGCGTCGCAGAGGAGACCGAAGTGGAGCCCCGGTGGCCCTTCGCGGTAGGTGCAGGCATCCCCGTTGATCCACGCCATCTGGAGGGTCTCCATATGGAGGCCGGCGGGAAGAGCGGCCAGACCGGGCTCCACCAACCGGTGGAGGACGTGCTTGGCCAGGGCCATCTCCTCCTCGCTCCGGGCCCCGGCCTTCTGCAGCCGGGCGGCCTTCTCCTCCAGCCGGGCGAGCAGGCCATTGAACGCGTTCACGAGCACGCCAGTCTCGTCGTTCCCCTTCCGGAGAAGGACCCGGTGACCGGGAGGCAGGTCGGCGGCGCCCTCGATCTGGCGCGTGAGGTCCTCCAGGTTCTCCGTCAACCGATGGGAGAGGGCCCAGGTCAACAGCAGGGCCAGCGTCACGGCGGCGGCCACGGCCCACTGGAGGTACCGCCTGGACTGGTGGGCGGACAGGGTGGCCTCGGAATCCGGAAGCGTGGCGGCGAGGATCCATGGCACGGACCGGAGGCGGGTCACGGTGGTGAGTGTCCAGATCCCGGCGGCATTCACCCGCTCCCCGGTGCGCTCCTGGTCTCCGCGAAGGAATGCGGCCCATCGGCGGGGATCGATCCGGGAGAAGACGCGGCCCTGGTCGGCGTGGACGAGGATGCGGCCCTGGTCGTCGAACAGGGTGAGCCGGCTGGCGTCGGGGAGATGCTGGCTGGAGATGGCCCCGAGGAAATCCTCGTGGACCAGATCGATGGCCCCGGCGAGAAGGAGGCGGGTGCGCCCTTTCCGGTCCCGGATCGGGGCGACCATCAGGATCGCGGCGTTTCCGCTGGAGGGGGAGTGGTGGGCCTCGGAGACACCCGGCTTCCCGGCCACGGCCCGGTCCCGGATGAAGGCGGCCTGGCCGCCGGGAAGCCGGGTTCCAGGGGTCGTGGCGAGGAGTCCGCCATCGGGAAGGAGGAGGAAGGTGCCGTTCTCGAAGATCGCGCGGAGACCACGCCGGTCCTCCAGCCAACGCTGGGCTCCGGGTCGGTCGCGTTCCATGTGGAGGGGGCCATTCCGGGCCTCGGCTTCGAGGCTGCCCAGGTAGGTGGTGATTTTGTCGTCCATCGATGAGGCCACCATCCGGGCGAGGCCCGCCTGCTGGGATTCGATCTGGGTGGTGGCCACGCGGCTGAAGTACCGCGCCACGGCCCACCCGCCTCCGGCCAGAGCCAGGGCCAGGGTCGTCCCGAAGGCCAGGAAGATCCGGAGCTGGATGGGGGCGAACCGGGTCCTCCCGGGGAGGGGCCAGGGGCGTTTCGCTTCGGCCATGGATCAGGCTTCCCGGATGTCGAAGAGCCTGCCGAACTGCACGACCTGCAGGATGCCAGCGACCGTGGGCGAGGGCCGGCTCAGCGCCACCTTCAGGCCCTTCGCCTCGGCCCGCTCCCGGAGCAGCAGGAGCATGCCGAGGGCCGCGGAATCCATGTAGACCACGCCCGAGAGGTCCAGGACGATGGCGTCGAGGCCGCTGGTCTCGAGCAGGGGCGTGGTGGCCTCCCGGAAGGTCGCATGGCCATCGAAGTTGAACGTCCCCTCCAGGTGGAGGAGGCCGGGCTGGGTGTCGTTGCGGATGGCGAGGGTCACGGCGGCTCCCGGGATCAGGTTTCTGAACACCAGTCGAGGATGTGGCGGGGCAGGGCGCCCAGCGGGGCCTGGCGGGCCACCGCGCCGAGATTCCAGGCCACCCGAGGCATGCCGTACACCACGGAGCTGGCCTCGTCCTGGCCGAGCGTGCGGGCCCCGGTCTGGCGAAGGCGGAGGAGGCCCTCGGCCCCATCGTCCCCCATGCCGGTGAGGATGATGCCGAGGGCCTTCGTGCCGCAGGCGGTGGCCACGGAATCGAAGAGCACGGTGGCGGAGGGACGGTGCCTGGAGACCGGTTCACTGTCCTGGAGGCGGGCCACGAGGCCGGTGGGGTGGCGTTCCACCCGGAGATGGCGGTTGCTGGGGGCCAGGTAGATGGTGCCCCGCTGGAGGGGCTCGCCCTGGTCCACGACCTTCACGGCGGGCTGGCAGATGCGATCCAGCCGGGCCGCGAAGGCCTCCGTGAAGCCTGGGAGCATGTGCTGGACCACGACGATGGGCGGCAGGCCCACGGGCAGGGCCTGGAAGATCTCCCTGAGGGCCTCCGTGCCGCCGGTGCTCGATCCGAGGGCCACGAGCTGGCGGCCGGGCAAGGCGCGGGGAGGCGACGGCACCGGGGCCGGCCCGGTCGCGGCCGGACCGGCGGAAGCGCCAATCTGGGCCTGGGCCGCCGCATAGACAGTCTCCGCGATCTCTGGTCCCATGGCCTCCAGGCCCTGGACCGGATCCAGCTCGGGCTTCCCGATGACATCCACCGCGCCCATGGCGAGAGCGTCCATGGCCGTGGCCGTCCCCCTGGCCGTCAGGCTGGAGACCATCACCACCGGCATCGGATGGGCCTTCCGGAGCTTGCCGAGGAAGGTGAGGCCGTCCATGCGGGGCATCTCGACATCCAGGGTGAGCACGTCGGGATCCAGGGCCTTGATCTTCTCGCGGGCATCGTAGGGATCCGTGGCCGTGCCCACCACCTCGAGGCCCGGATGGCGGGCCAGGATGAGGCTCAGCACCCTTCGGATGAGGGCGCTGTCGTCCACCACGAGGACCCGTTTGCGGTCGGCCTGGCTCATGTGAACAGCTCCACGTCTCCGCCTGGCCGGCCCTGGGCGACCTCCTGCAGGTAGGCGGATTCCCGTTCGAGCACCGTGCTGTTGTGGATCCGGGTCAGGCGTTTCACGAGCACCTGTCCCGTGTGGGGGAAGAAGTACACCTTCCGGGCGCAGGAGCCGCCCATGTCCTCGCTCCAGACCGGGATGCCCTCCTGGTTCAGGAAGGTGCGGACGAAGTGGATGTTCTGGCCGCCCACGTCGGTGAGGCCCTCCATCACCCTGCCCCCTCCGAAAGCCTTGGCCACCAGCCGGTCCCGGTTCGCGCCAAGGTGCAGCAGATCGTTGATGAGGTATTCCATGGCCGCGGCCCCGTAGCGGGCCGCGAAGAACACGTCCTGGTCCCGGTCCCTGCGGCTCAGGGGCAGCATGAAATGGTTCATGCCCCCCACCATGGCCACGGGATCGAGGATGCAGGCGGACACGCAGCTGCCCAGCACGGTGACGATGACCTCGTCCTTGGCTGTGGCGTAGAACTCGCCGGGCAGGATCTTCATGGCTTGGCGCTGGAAGTGGCGGTCGAAATACCCGGAGGCCTTCCCCTTGGCCAGGGCCGGGGACCATCGGTCCTGGCCCGGGTTGGCGCGGGGGCCGCGGTTCGGAGTCATGGCCGGACCTCCCGCTTGCGGTAGATGGTCTGGCCCATGGACTCGAAGCCCAGGGTGGAGTCCAGGAGGGATTCGGAATGGCCCACGAACAGCAGGCCGCGGGGAACCATGGCCTGCTGGAACCGCAGCAGCAGCTGGCGCTGGGTGGGCTTGTCGAAATAGATCATCACGTTGCGGCAGAAGATCGCGTGGAAGGGGGCGCCCTCCAGCGACCAGGCCTGGTCCAGCAGGTTGAGCCTGGCGAACCGGACTGGGCGGCGGATCTCCGGGCGCATCCGGACCAGGCCTTCGTTGGATCTGGTCCCGCGGAGGAAGCCGAACCTCCGCCATTCCTCGTCCAGCCCCTCGACCCGGGCCATGGGGTAGACCCCCCGGGCGGCCGTCTCCAGGACGGAGGTGTCAAGGTCGGTGGCCAGGATCTCCAGCGGATGGGAGGGACCGAAGGCCCGGAGCAGGGCCATGGCCAGGGTGTACGGTTCCTCGCCGGTGGAGCAGCCGGCGCTCCACAGGCGGATGGGGCGGGGCGGGGGGCCCTCGGCGCGCAGGAGGTCCACCAGGCGCGAGAAGTGGTGCGGTTCCCTGAAGAAGCTGGTGAGGTTGGTGGTGAGGGAGTTGATGAAGTGCACCCACTCATCGGATGCGGGATCCTGGAGCACCTCCAGGTAGGCCTCGTAGGTCTCCAGCCGGAGGGCGCGGAGCCGCTTGGCGAGGCGCGACTGGACCATCGCGAGCTTGTGGGCGGAGAGCGCGATGCCCGAATGCTCGTGGAGGAGCGAGCGGAGAGCCTGGAAGGTGGCGGGGGTGAGGGGCTCCCGGTCGAGGAGCAGATCGGCCCGGAGGCCCGGGTTCAGGGGCGGCCCCTTCATGCCTGGGCCAGGGCGGCCCCGGCCTCGAGGCGCAGGATGCCCGGGACATCGAGGATCAGGGCCACGCGACCATCCCCGAGGATGGTCGCGCCGGAGATCCCCTCCACCCGGCGGTAGTGGGTCTCCAGGCTCTTGATAACCACCTGCTGCTGCCCGAGGAGTTCGTCCACGGACATGGCGGCCCGGCGGCCTTCGGCCTCCACGAGCACCAGGAGGGGCCGCGCGCCGGATTCCTGGTCCGGGCCTGGGCGCAGCTCGAGGAGTTTCTGCAGGCGGATGACAGGGATGAATTCGCCCCGGAGGTTGATCACCTCCCGGTCGCCCTTCACTGTCCGGATCTCCCCGGGACGGCACTGGAAACTTTCGAGGACCGAAGCGAGGGGGAAGACGAAGGTCTCCTCCGCCACCCGCACGGTGAGACCGTCCAGGATGGCCAGCGTGAGCGGAAGGATCAGCCGGAAAGTCGAGCCCTGGCCGGGGCGGCTGTCCACCTCGATGCGTCCCCCGAGGGCCCGGATGTTCTGGCGGACCACGTCCATGCCCACCCCCCGGCCGGAGACATCCGAGACCTGCTCGGCCGTGGAGAAGCCAGGTTCGAAGATGAGGAGGTGCAGCTCCTCGTCGCTGGGTCGGGTGCCGGGCGGCACCAGCCCGCGCTCGATCGCCTTGCGCAGGATCCGTTCCGGGTCGAGGCCCCGGCCGTCGTCCTTCACCTCGATGTGGATGTGTCCCCCCCGACTGTAGGCCCGGAGCGCGATCGTGCCGGTGATGGGCTTCCCGGCCTGCGCGCGCTCCTCCCGTGTCTCGATGCCATGGTCCACCGCGTTCCGGACGAGGTGGGTCATGGGGTCCACCAGCATCTCGATGAACGTCTTGTCGAGTTCGGTGGCCTGGCCTTCCAGGGTCAGTTCGAGGTCCTTCCCCAGCTGCTTGCCGAGCTCGTGGACCATGCGGGGGAACCTCGAGAAGACCATCTCGACAGGCACCATCCGGATCCCCATCACCCGCTCCTGGAGCTCCCGTGTCTGCCGGTCCAGCTGCAGCAGGGCGCTAGCCAGGCGCTCCTCGCCTGTGTTGTGGGCCGACTGCTGGGCCGCCTGGGCCAGCATGGCCTGGGTGATGACGAGCTCTCCCACCAGATTCACGAGCCGGTCGATCTTCTCGGTGGATACCCGGAGGGTGGCGGCGTCCGCCTGCGAACGCTTCTTCTGCTGCTGGTCCAGGGCCCTGTTGACCGCCTCGGGCTTCACCTTTCCGGCCTCCACCAGCAGTTCCCCCAGGGGCTTCTGCCGGGCCAGGGCCTCGCGGACGTCGGCCGGGCTGACGCCCGCCTCGGCCTCGAGGATCTCGCCGAGGGGGGGCACCTGTCCCGCCGGCGTGAGGGGGGTGATCTGCAGGTTGTCTCCTTCGGCCACGAATTCGAACACCTCTTCGATCTCGGCCCGGGACGCCTTCGTCTCCAGGCGGAGGTCCCAGGCCAGATGGCAGTCCTCGGGATCCAGGACATCCAGGCCCGGCAGGCGGGAGACGTCCGGCCAGGCGTGGAGGGCCCCCAGGCGGCCCAGGTCCCTGAAGATGCGCTCCAGGTTCACGCCCCGGCGGAAGGCCTCGCGCGGGGCCTCGAAACGGACCGTGAACCCCGCGGGTGCGGAGGCGGAAGGAGCAGACATTCCAGGCGCCGCGGGAGGCTGGGGTGCCGGGGCGGATTCCTCGGTCCGGAGCCGTTCCGCCAGCAGGTCCTGGGCCTGCTGGTCCCTGGCCGGAAGGGGTTCGCCCTGGCGCGCATGGTGGAGGTGGCTCCGGATCAGGTCCACCCCCTGGAGCAGTTGCTCCCTCAGTTCCGAGGTCATGGGCCGCATTCCCTGGCGGACCGGGTCCATCACGCTTTCCAGCTGGTGGGTGAACGCGGCGATGGCGGGAAAGCCGAAAGTACCCGCGTTGCCCTTGATGGAATGGGCCGCCCGGAAGATGGTGTGCAGGTCCTCGGCCTCCACGGCCCCGATGTCCAGGGCGAGCAGGGTGGCCTCCATGCCGTCGGCCAGCTCGGTGGCTTCTTCGAAGAAGGCGTTGCGGAACTGCTCCATGGGATCAGGCATGGCGGGGACCTCAGAGGACCTTGTTCACGACTTCCAGGAGCTTCTCCGGACTGAAGGGCTTGACGATCCAGCCGGTGGCCCCGGCCTCCTTGCCCTTCTGCTTCATGTCCAGGCCGGATTCCGTCGTCAGCACGAGGATGGGCGTGAACCGGAACTCCGGAATGGCCCGCAGCTCCTTGACGAGGGTGATCCCGTCCATGCGGGGCATGTTCACGTCGGTGATGACGAGGGACAGCTTCCGTCCCCTGGCCCGGTCGAGGGCTTCCATGCCGTCCCCGGCTTCCAGGATCTCGAAGCCCGCCTCCTTCAGGGTGAAGGCGATCATCTGCCGCATGGTGCTGGAATCGTCGACGGTGAGGATGCATTTGCCCATGAGCGGCTCCGGCTAGAAAAGATCCACATCCCCGGCAGCCAGGGATTCGCGCTTGACGGCCTTGAACTGGACCTGCGCAGCCTCCACCCCGTCGAGGGCGCCGCCGAGTTCCCGGAGAAGCCGAGCGGCATCCCCTCCGTTCTCCAGGCCGTCCCGCAGAACGCGCCAGGCGCCTGCCTGCTGCTGGAGGTTGTCCAGCTCCTGCATGCACGCCTGCAGGGTCTGGTGGACCAGATCCTCGAACTGGAGGCTGCGCACCACGTGTCCCACCTGCTCGCTGATCAGCCGGGCGTTGGCCTCCATCTCGGCGACGAGCTCCTTTACCTTGCGGGTGCTCTCGTCCAGCGCCCCGATCAGCGATTCGGATTCGCCCCGGGACTGGATCGCGAGGTTGAGGTCCTTGCTGGCGATGGCCTGGACCTGGGTGTCCGTCCGGAGGAGGGCCTGACGTGTCCCCTCGATCTGCTGCTGGATGTTGGTGCTCAAGGCCGTGCTTCGGTCGGCGAGCTTCGAGACTTCGGCGGCCACGATGGCGAAACCCGCTCCGAACTGCCGGGCGTGGGCCGCCTCGATGCTGGCGTTGAGTGCCAACAGGTGGGTCTGGCCCGCGATCTCGCCGAGCTCACCCAGCATGGATTCCATGCGGTCGGACCGGATCCGGATGTCCTCGACCTCCTCCACGAGCTTCATGGAGGATTTCGAGATCTCCAGCATGTTGTTCACGAAGGCGTCGAGGGTGCCCACGATGGTGGCGGAGAGGGTCGCCGTCGCTTCCGTGGAGTCGATGCCCAGGCCGGTGATCTGCATGGCCTGCTGCACGGAGAGGGCCAGCCGGTGCTGGGCCTTCACCCGCGCGTCGAGGGTCTTCAGTGCCTCCTGGAGGGTGGCCGACGCCTCCTGGACCAGGCCGTCCACCTGGACGAGCTCCGTGTGCAGGAAGGCCACCTGGCCATCGAGCATGGTGGATTCCTTGGCAGCGACCCGGGCCAGAAGGGGGCGCAACGCCTCCAGGGCGTCGAGGGACGGCGCGAAGGGCTCAAGGACGGGGCCCCGCCCGAACCAGCGGCTCACGGGCGCCCCTCCATCACGGCGGCCAGACCGAGTGGTCGGAAGCGATCCACCCACTCAGTCTTCGCCCCGGTCACGGACAGGCGGATCCCGCGGCTGGCGAGGTGGCGCTCCAGGACCAGCAGGAGCTGCAGGCCCGACAGGTCGATATCGCCCGCCGCGGAGAGGTCCAGCACGACTGGATCCCCGGACGAGACGAGGGCGGCCCGGATGGCCTCCCATTGAGCCTGGACGGAGAACACATCCAGGTCGCCTTGCATGGCGAGCGTGGTCGCGGAGGGGGTGGGCTTCCTGGCCATGGCGTTCAGGCCGTGGCCGAGTCGATGGAGAGCAGCTCCCCATCCGAAAGGAGCCGATCCAGGTCCAGCAGGATCAGCATGGCGCCGGCCTCCTGGTCCGAGGGCCCGGGCGCGCCAGGTTGCGAGGCCAGGCCGGCGATGAATTCCCGGCCAAGCTGGGTCTGGGCGCCCAGTTCCGGCGGTGGCTTGATGGCGGCCGGGTCGAGGTCGAGCACGTCGGACACCGCGTCCACGCGGATCCCGAGGGTCCGACCCTGGACTTCCACGATGACGATGACCGGCCGGGTGTCCTCGGGAGCGGGCCCGAGGGAGAACCGTTGCCGCAGCTCCAGGATGGGCACGATGGCCCCGCGGAGGTTGATCACCCCTGGCATGTAGGGCGGGGCCTTGGGGATGCGGGTGATGACGGCCTCGGCCTGGATCTCCCGCACCTTCAGGATGGGGATGCCGTAGGCCTCGCCCGCGAGGGCGAAACAGAGGACCTGATGCATGCTCTGGGCGCTGGTTTGGGGACTGGCCATCTCATCCTCCTCCTGGGACCGGCGGGGCGCGGGGCGGGGTCTAGAAGGCTTCCCACTGGCCGTCGTCATCATCCTTCGGGGTGGGGACGGGCTGCTTGGCCGCGGCCAGTTCAGGGCGGGTCGCTGGGCGCTTCAGGGCAGGGGCGTGGGCTGCCTTCCTCGGGGTGGGGGAGGCATGGACCGTGGTCTGGGACGCGGACCGCGCGGCCCTCGGCTGGGCCCGGCGGACTTCCACCCCAGTCTTGAAGCGGGCCACGATCTCCGTCAGGGCATGGGCCTGCGCATCCAGGGATTCGGCGGCGGCCGCGGCCTCCTCCACCAGGGCTGCGTTCTGCTGGGTGACCTCGTCCATCTGGACCACGGCCTTGTTGATCTCGTTCAGCCCCGTGCTCTGCTCCTGGGTGGCTCCGGCGATCTCGCCCACCAGGCTGGTCACCCGCTGCACGTTGGACACCACCTCCTGGATGGTCTCGCCAGCATGGGCCGCCACCTTGGTCCCGTCCTGGGACTTGCCCACGCTCTCCCGGATGAGGATCTTGATCTCCTTGGCGGCGTCGGCGCTGCGCTTGGCCAGGTTGCGGACCTCGGCGGCCACCACGGCGAAGCCCCGGCCCTGCTCGCCGGCCCGGGCCGCCTCCACGGCCGCATTCAGGGCCAGCAGGTTGGTCTGGAAGGCGATCTCGTCCACCACGCCGATGATCTCGTTGATCTTGGCCGAAGACTGGTTGATGGCCTCCATGGCGGAGATGACCTGGGTGACGGCCTCGCCGCCCTCTTGGGCCACCTTGCGCGCCTTGCCGGCCTCCTGGTTGGCCGACCGCGCGTTGTCGGCGGTCTGGTTCACGTTGGAGGTGATCTGCTCCATGCTGCTGGCCGTCTCCTCCAGGCTGGCGGCCTGCTCCTCCGTGCGCCGGCTCAGGTCCTGGTTGCCCGTGGAGATCTCGCCGGAGGCCGTGGAGATCGCCTGGGCGCTCTCCTGGATCTGGAGCACCATCTCCCGCAGCCCCTCGTTCGTCTCGTTGAGGATGCGGCCCAGCTCGCCCAGCTCATCCTTGGAGTGGATCTCCACCCGCTGGGTGAGGTCCCCCTGGGCCACGGTCTGGATGACCTCGCCTACGGCGGCCAGGGGATGGGTGATGCTCCGGGTGGTGAGGACGGCCATCACAGCGCCCAGGACCAGGGCCAGGATCGTTCCAGAGACCATGAGCATCACCGCGGAGTGATAGGCCGCCTGGGCCTCGGCGTACTTCTCACTCATGCGCTGGTTGAAGTACTTCACGGCCTTGGCGAGATTGCCTTGCCAGGCCTGCACGGCCCCGCGGGCTTCTCCCATCATCAATTTCACGGATTCCTGGTTCTTGCCCGCCAGGGCCAGCTCGATCACCTGGTTGTTGACTCCGCGAGCTTTCGCCTTGCTGGCCTCGATCTCCGCGAAGAGGGCTCTCGAGTCCTGGGAGGCGAGGATGGATTCCAGCTTCTTGGACGCCTCATCGTAGGCCTCGCGCGCCTTGGCGATCCCCTCCGCATTGGCCCGCTTTTCCGCCTGGCTTTCCAGCAGGAGTAGCGTCCGGAGCATCCGCGAGACGGTCTGGACCTGGTCGGACATGTCCCGGGCCAGCGTCGCCTGAGTGTTGTAGTGGGTGACGATCCGCTCGGTGTTGGATTCGATGGCCCCCATCCGGTCCATGCCGATGCCGGCGACCAGGAGTAGCAGGGCCAGGATGATTCCGAAGCCCAGGGCGAGCCGGGTTCCGATCTTGAGGTTCATGAGCATGGCTTCCTCCAGTGAGGCAGTGGGCGAAGGCACGGCGGATACGGGCAGCTCGGCGATAGCGAGGTTTTGGATAAAGGCGGTCCATCCCAGGGCGGGTGACGGAAACCCATCGGGCGCCGGATCAGTATTCTGAATGATTGATGATTCCTATGTGATCTTCGTCATAGGCATTAAGCGACTGTCGTAAAAGCTAATTAGGTCTGGTGGCCTGCTGTATCCGAAATTCATGATGCGTGGGTGGAATAACGAATCTAACCTCTGGCAGAGCCATCTCTCCCCCCAGGGGTGGCCACCTGTCCGTCCCCTGGAGATCCGGATGCCCCCTGGTTCGGCCCTTCCGCTGATCACGATGCGGCGCACGGCCCTTGTGCTTGCCTCGGCGACGGGGGTAATGGCCCTCTCGGCGCTGATGAGGGGCGGACGGACAGGCCTGGTGGAGGCGACGGTCTCGCCCCTGTCGGCGGCCCTCATCCTCATGCTCAGCGGCGCGTTGCTGTCAGCCTTGTTCAGCGGCGCGCGACCGCTCCTCCGGTGGGCCGCGGTGTCCCTGGCGGGCCTGGCCTTCCTGGCGGCGCTGGTCTCCCTGCTGGCTCTCGCGAAGGCGTCAGGGCCCCCGGCCGGGATCGGGCCCCTCTCCGGAGGGCTGGTGCAGGGGATCTCGGTCCCTGCGGCGGTGGCGCTCCTGGGGGCCGCGCTCTCGATTCTCTTCCGATGGGGCCTGGCTCGACCCTCCTGGCCGGCTCGGCAGGCCTCGGCCCTGCTGGCGCTCGCACCCATGGGGGCTGGCATCCTCGGCCTCATGGGCTTCTGGAGCGGCATGCCGCTCCTCTATGGAGCCCAGCGGATGCCGCTGTCCCTGCCTGCCGGTCTGGGCGCGCTGGCACTGGGACTGGCCCTTCTGCTGACGGCAGGCCCCGACACCTGGCCCCTGGCCCTGTTCCGGATGACCCACCCTGAGGATGAAGGATTCGAGGCGCGCTGGTTCGCCCAGGGGCCCCTGGGCCTCTTTCTGCTCCTGGGCATCGGCATCCTCGGAGCCGGATCCCTCTACCTCCGGGGACAAATCCGGTCGGCCCAGGAGGGGACCCAGCGGGAGCTGGCTGCCGTCGCGGATCTGAAGGCCCGGCAGATCGAGGACTGGTACCAGGAGCGGCGCGCCGATGGCGAGCAGATCCTCCACAGCGGACTGATCCAGACGCAGGTGGGAAGGTTCCTGGCCGGAGCCCCCGGGGCGGCGCCGGAAGCCCAGATCCGCGGCTGGATGGAGAACCTCCGAGGTGCCGGCTACCAGCGGCTCGTCCTGTTCGATGCCCAGGGAAGGACCCGCCTGAGTGTGCCCCCGGATCCGGCCATACCGTCGCCGGGGGATTTCAGCCCAGGCTGGTTCGATGCAGCCCGGATCCGGGAGGCCCTGCAGTCGCACGCCGTCCTGATGCAGGATCTGCACCGCGATCCCGAGGGCTCACCCATTCACATGAGCCTATGGGTTCCGATCCGCCCCAGGCCCACAGAAGGGGGCCCGGCCGAAGGCCTGATCCTGCTCATGGTGGACCCGGCCCGCTACCTCTTTCCCCTGGTGCAGGCCTGGCCGGGTCCGAGTCCCAGTGCAGAGACCCTCCTGGTGAGGGGGGAAGGGGACGCGGTGGTCTTCCTGAATGATTTGCGCCACCAGACCCACCCCGCGCTGGCGTTGAAGCTGCCCCTGAAGACGCACCCCGACCTGCCCGCGGCCCAGGCCGTGGCGGGCAGGGAGGGGCCCTTCGAAGGCCGGGACTATCGCGGCGAGCCCGTGCTGGCGACCCTGCGCAGGGTGGCGGGAACCCCCTGGTTCCTGGTCGCCAAGGTGGACGAGGCTGAGGTCTACGGGCCCGCCCGGCACCGGATGTGGGCCGTGGAAGGCGGCCTCCTGGGCCTCCTGGTCCTGGTGGCCCTGCTGGCGGGGCTGGTCGTGCGCCATCTCGACGCGGACCAGATCAAGGCCCGCCTGGACCTCGAACGGGAGAAACGGATCCTCTCGGACCGCTATGCGCACCTGATGGACCAGGCCAGCGACATCATCCTGGTGCTCGACCTGGAGGGCCGGATCCTCGAAGCCAACGCCCAGGCGGTGGCCCAATACGGCCATCCCCTCGAATCCCTCCGGGCGATGACCATCCGGGATCTCAGGGCACCCGAGACGCGGGAGGACATCCCGGGGCAGTACGACCGGGTCATGACCGGGGCCTCCCTGCGTTTCGAAACCGAACACCTGCGGGCCAACGGAACCACTTTCCCAGTGGAGGTGAGCACCCGGAAGGTCCAGGTCGGCGGCAAGGCAGCCATCCTAAGCTTCATCCGGGATATCACCGAACGCCGGGCCCAGGAGCGGGAACTCCAGCGGATGACCCGGCTCTACGCCGCCCTCAGCCAGGTGAACCAGGCCATCGTCTGGTCCCCCAGTCGGGAGCTTCTGCTCGACAAGATCTGCGAAGTGATGGTGGCATTCGGCAAGTTCTCCATGGCCTGGATCGGCTGGGACGATCCGGTGACCCGGCGCGTGGTGGTGGCCGCGCGGCATGGCGATATCCGCGGCATGCTCGACCGTGTCGTGGTGCGCAGCGACGACTCGCCCGAGGGGCACGGGGCCATGGGGACGGCCATCCGGGAGGCCTGCCCCTGTGTGATCAACGATTTCCTGGCCGGACCGGAATCTTCCCCCTGGCGGGAGGAACTCCTGGCCTCAGGGTTCGCCTCGATCGCGGCCTTCCCCATCCGGCAGGCGGGGGAGGTCCGCGGAGCCCTGGCGGTCTACGCCTCCGAGAAGGACTTCTTCGGCGTCCACGAGGCCGCGCTCCTCGAGGAGGCCGCCATGGACATCTCCTTCGCCCTGGACCACATGGCGGGGGAGGAACAGCGCCGGGAGGCGGAGGTGGCCCTGCAGGACAGCGAGCGGTTTCTGCAGGCGGCACAGGAGGCGGGAGGCATCGGGACCTACGTCTGGGACATCCAGGGGGATCGATGGAAGGGCAGCCCCTACCTCGACCGGATCTTCGGAATCGACGACGGATATCCCCGGGACCTGGAAGGCTGGACCAGCCTCATCGCCCCCGCCTTCCGCGAGCGGATGAGGGAGTACGTCGCCGGCATCATCGAGCGCCGGGAGCGGTTCGACCTGGACTACCCCATCATCCGGGTGGCGGACGGCGCTCATCGCTGGCTCCATGGGACCGGGGAGATCCAGTGGGATGGAGAGGGACGTCCCCTCGCGCTCACAGGCGTCATCCAGGACATCACGGACCGGAAGCACGCCGAGGAGGCCCTGCGCGCCTCGGAAGAGAAGTTCTCCAAGGCCTTCCATGCCAGTCCCGACAGCGTGAACATCAACCGCCTTTCCGATGGCATCTACCTGGCGGTGAATGAGGGCTTCACGCGGATCACGGGCTATGCCGAAGCGGACGTCCTCGGACGCTCCTCCCTCCCGGGCGACCTGGGACTGTGGGTGCGGACGGAGGACCGGGATCGCCTGCGGGCGGGTCTTCAGCGCGAGGGACGAGTCGTGAGCATGGAGGCATCCTTCCGCAGGAAGGACGGGAGCGTCCTCACCGGATTGATGTCTGCCAGCCTCATCGAGATTGACGGGGAGCCGTGCGTGCTCTCCATCACCCGCGACATCACGGAGCTTCGGGCCCAGGCCCGGCAACTGGAGCGGCTGACACGGATGTATGCCGCCCTCAGCCAGGTCAACCAGGCCATCGTCTGGTCGCCTGACCGGGATGCTCTGCTGGCGAAGATCTGCGAGGTGATGGTCGAGTTCGGCAAATTCAGCATGGCCTGGATCGGCTGGAACGATCCAGCCACCCATGAGGTCCGGGTGGCCGCCCGCCATGGGGACGCGCTGCGCTACCTGGACGGACTCAGGGTGCGCAGCGACGACACGCCCATGGGCCGGGGACCCACGGGCATCGCCATCAGGGAGGCGCGGCCCTGCGTGGTGAACGACTTCCTCGCCAACAGCGAGGCCGAGCCCTGGCACGAGGACGCGAGGCGGGCGGGCTTCGCCGCCTCCGCCGCCTTCCCCATCCGGCTGGAGGGGCAGGTCTGCGGGGCCCTGATGGTCTACGCCTCCGAGCGGTTTTTCTTCGGGGATCACGAAGTGGCGCTGCTGGAGGAAGCCGCTGGGGATGTCTCCTTCGCCCTGGACCACCTGTCCGGCGAGGCCCGGCGCCTGGAGGCGGAGAGCACCCTCCGCAAGGTCTCCGTGGCGGTGGAGCAGAGCCCGCTGTCGGTTGTCATCACCGACCCCGGGGGGACCATCGAGTACGTGAACCCCAGGTTCACCCAGGCGACCGGGTACCGTTTCGAGGAGGCCATCGGACAGAATCCGCGGATCTTGAAGTCGCCGGCCACCCCACCTGAGGTCCACCGGCAGATGTGGGAGACCCTGGGCCGAGGCGAAGTCTGGGTGGGCGAGTTCGAGAACCTCAAGAAGGGCGGGGAGCCTTTCCAGGAGCGGGCCACCATCGCCCCGGTGAAGGATGCGTCGGGCACCGTGACCCACTACGTGGCCCTCAAGGAGGACATCACGGTCCAGCGGCGCGCGGAGGCCGAGCGCCGGACCCTGGAGGCCCAGCTCCACCAATCCCAGAAGCTGGAGAGCCTCGGCAGCCTGGCGGGAGGCGTCGCGCACGACATGAACAATGTCCTGGGCGCCATCCTGAGCCTGGCCTCCACCCTGCGGGAGAAGGCCGATCCCAGGAGCCCGGAGTTCCGGTCCCTGGAGACCATCCAGACCGCCTGCCTGCGGGGCCGCGGGGTCGTGAAGAGCCTCCTCTACTTCGCCCGGAAGGACCTGCAGGAGGAGGCCTGCATCGATCTCAACGCCCTCGTGAAGGAGATGACCCAGCTCCTGAGCTACACGACGCTGAAGCGGATCCGGCTGGAGATGGACCTCCAGGAGCCCCTGGGCCGTCTGCGCGGCGATGCCGGCGCCCTCAGCCATGCCCTCATGAACCTGTGCGTGAACGCGCTCGACGCCATGCCCGGGAGCGGGATCCTCCGCATCCAGACGGCGGCCGGGCCGGACGGCGGGCTTCTCGTGCGAGTGGCGGACACGGGGCAGGGGATGAGCCCGGAGGTGCTGGAACGGGCCGTGGAACCCTTCTTCACCACCAAGCCCAAGGGCAAAGGCACCGGCCTGGGGTTGCCCATGGTCTACGGGACCATGCAGGCCCACGAGGGCGGCTTCGAGCTGCGGAGCGAGCCGGGGAAGGGGACCGAGGCCATCCTGCGATTCCCCGCGTCCCGTGTGGAACCTGCCGAGACCTGCGGAGAGGCGGCCACCGCGCCGGCGGCCGGTGCCCAGATCTCGCTGCGGATCCTGCTGGTGGACGACGACGAACTGATCAGGGAGTCGGTCGCCTCGGTGCTGGAAATCCTTGGCCATTCGGTGGTCACGGCCACCGGCGGGCAGCCGGCCCTGGACCTCCTGGCCGACGGACAGGTTGTGGACCTGGCGATCCTGGACATGAACATGCCGGGGATGAACGGGGCGGAGGCCCTGCCGCGCATCCTCGCGCTCCGACCGGGCCTGCCCGTCCTCATGGCCACGGGGTACAGCGACGAAGACATCGCCCCCCTGATCGCGGGGCATCGGAACGTGGCCAGCATCCAGAAGCCCTTCAGCATGCGGGAGCTCGGGAGCAAGCTGAAGGACCTTCGCCAGCAGGTCATGGAGGGGGACAAGCCATGACCGGTCCGCAAGGGGAGGGGACAGGCCATGCTGGCGCGGCACCAGCCGCCCGAGAGATGGAACAGATCGGAAGGGGGGGCCATGGCCAGGATCCTTGTGGTGGATGACAGCAGGCTGATGCGCCATATCCTGCGCCAGTTCCTGGAGGGCGGTGGACATGAGGTGGTCGAGTGGGCGGAGGTGAGCGCCACGGAAGTGGCCGACCGGCTGGCTGAGGCCGCTCCGGACCTCCTCCTCACCGACTACCAGATGCCCGGCTGCAATGGGCTGACGCTCGCCCGGCTGGCACGCCGGGCCAAGCCCGGCCTCCCCATCATCGTGGTCACGGCCCTGCGGGACCCGGCGGTGCTGGAGGCCCTGCGCAAGCAGGAAGTCAACCGCATCCTGCACAAGCCCCTCAGCGAACAGGATCTGCTGGCGACGGTGGCGCCCCTGGTTTAATGATCCGGATGTTGTCTTAGGGGATGGCGGCATGGCTTCCAAGGCGCTGGACGGGATGGTGGAAGAGGCCATGAAGGCCTTCCTGGCCTGGAAGGGGGCTTCCAGGCTGGCGCGGCGAAGGCTGCTGCAGGCCTGGCTCGAGCAGGTGGGCCTGGTGAAGGACGAACTCGCCCGCCTCCTCACGCAGGAGACGGGGAAGCCCATCACCCTGGCCAAAGGCGAGATCGCCCGGGGAGAAAGCACCCTCCTGGCCACCGTGGAGGCCCTGGGCACCTTCGGCGAGGAGGCGGTGCCCTACGACCTCATGGCTGGGGCCGAGGGCTGCCGGGCGGTGCTCCGGCGGTTTCCGGTGGGGCCCGTCCTGGCGATCACCCCGTTCAATTTCCCGGTGAACCTGGCCCTGCACAAGCTGGGTCCGGCCCTGGGTGCCGGGTGCAGCGTCCTCTGGAAGCCCTGCCCGCAGGCCCCCCGGACTTCCCGGCTGCTGTGGGAGAGCTTCGAGGCGGCCCGGATCCAGGCTTGCGCCCCCCTTCGCCTGCTCCAGCTGGCGCCGGCGGACCCGGCGGAGGCGCAGCTCCTCGCCCAGGATCCCCGCATCGCCGCGGTGAGCTTCACGGGGTCCGAGCGGGTGGGCCATCACCTGGAGCGCCTGCTGGCCGGCAAGCGGGTCATCCTAGAGCTGGGTGGCAACGCGGCCGTGGTGGTGGACGAGGGCGTCGACGCCGGGGCGGTGGCGCGGGCCCTGGCCCCAGCCGCTGTGGCCGGAGCGGGCCAGAGCTGCTCCAAGGCCCAGCGGTTCTACGTCCACCGGGGGCTCTGGGAGGCCTTCGTGCCCGCTTTCGTGGCGGCCGTGAAGGCCCTGCCCGTGGGCGATCCCATGGACCCTGCCACGGTGGTGGGTCCCCTCATTGACGAGGCCACGGCCCTGCGGGTGGACGAGGGGCTGGACCGCGCCGCGGCGGCCGGCGCCACGATGCTCCTGCGAGGGCGACGCCAGGGGGCCCTGCTGCCGCCGGCCATCCTCACGGCTGTGCCGGAGGAGGATCCCTTCGTGTGCGAGGAGGTGTTCGCGCCCATCACCGTGCTCACGCCGGTGGATTCCTTCTCCGAGGGTCTCGACCGGGCGGCGGCCACGCGTTTCGGCCTCCGGGCCAGCGCCTACAGCCGGGATCTCGGGAACCTCAGGCTGGCCGAGGACCGGCTGAGGGCCGGTGGCGTCCTGCTGAACCTTCCTCCCACTTTCCGCCTGGACGCGGCGCCCTTCGGGGGCGTGGCCTCCAGCGGCAACGCCTTCGAGGGTCCGCGCTGGGCCATGGAGGCCTTCACGGAAGGACGACTGATCGTCGAGGGGCCCGCCCTGTAAGATTGGAGACCTGCCGAGGATGCCCATGCCGCTGCACCTGCCCTTCACGCCCGGCGATCTCGTCGTGGTCGTGCTGAACGCTCCCCGGGAGCGGCTGTGGGGCCGTCTGCTGGGGTTGGAAGC
>DASVZU010000337.1:0-1920 GCA_036391515.1 Holophagaceae bacterium | reverse complement strand
CCCGGTGCTGCTGCATCATGGCGAACCGCGCGGCGCTGGCCTTGTCGAAGGCGGCCTTCAGGTCGGCGTCGGAGGTGCCGGGGTTGGTGGCGGCGGCGCGGAGGGCCTTCTGGGCCTCGAAGGCGGCGGTGCGGTCGGCCTCCAGGGTGGGACGGTACTTCTCGTGCACCGCCTTGAGGGAGGCCTTCTGGGCATCCGTCAGGTTCAGGCAGGCGAAGGCCGGGCCGAAGCCGGGGCCGGCGCCGGGGCCCATGCCCCGGCCGCGGCCCTGGCGGAAGCCCTGGGCCGCCAGGGGCAGGGTCGCGACGGCCAGCAGCAGGGCGAGGGTGCGAAGGGTGGGTTTCATGGCGGTCTCCTCATCGGGTGGCCCCGGGTGCATCACCCGCAGCACCTCCATGGATGGGACCACCGGGGGGACGGTTGGCTTTTTCCCGATGGATCGCAGCAGAAGGGGGTCGAATCGCAGATGCGGCCCCCCGAATGGCAGGACCGGGCGCGCAATGCCCGGTTCCCGCCGCAGGGATCCCCTGCATACTCAGAGGTTCGAGCCTGTCCCGGAGACGCCATGGATCTGACCGCCCTCTTCCTCGACCACCTCGCCGAACGCCAGCGCAGCGCCGAGGAGGCCCTGGCCCGGACCGGCTTCGACACCCTGGTGATCTCCAGCGGCTCGGTCCACACCTACTTCGCCGACGACCAGGACGCCCCCTTCCACCCCACCCCCCACTTCGCCCACTGGTGCCCCCTGGCGGGGCCCCACCACGCCCTGGTGATCCAGCCCGGGAAGCGGCCCCGCCTCATCCGGTTCGCCCCCGAGGACTTCTGGTACGAGCAGCTGCCCCTGGGGAGCCCCTTCTGGGCCGGCGGCTTCGACATCGAGGAGGCGGGCACCGTGGACGAGGTGTGGGCCCGCGTGGGCACCCCGGCCCGGGCCGCCTACCTCGGCAACGAGGCCGACCGGGCCCTCACCGCCGGCCTGGAGGCGAACCCCGCCCTGCTGACGGCCCACCTGGACTGGACCCGCAGCTACAAGACCGCCTACGAGCTGCAGTGCATCGAGGAGGCCACCGTCCTCGCCGCCCGGGGCCACCTGGCCGCCAAGGCCGCCTTCCTGGCCGGGGCCAGCGAGCTGGAGATCCACCACGCCTACGTGCAGGCCGTGGGTTGCGTGGATCACGAGCTGCCCTACGGCAGCATCGTGGCCCTCAACGAGAAGGGCGCCACCCTCCACTACGAGGGCAAGCGCACCCTGAAGAAGGGCTTCACCCTGCTCCTCGACGCGGGCGCCCAGGTGCGCGGCTACGCGGCCGACATCACCCGCACCGTCACCGCCCCGCACTGCGACAGCCGCTTCGCCGCCCTGGTGGCGGGCATGGAGCGCGTCCAGCTCGAGCTCTGCGACGCCGTGAAGCCCGACATGCCCTACGGCGACCTCCACCACCTGGGCCACCTCAAGATCGCCGGCCTGCTCAAGGAGCACGGCCTCCTCAAGGCCGAGCCCGACGAGGCCGTGGAGAAGGGCCTCAGCCGCCCCTTCTTCCCCCACGGCCTGGGCCACCACCTGGGCATCCAGGTGCACGACGTGGCGGGCCGCCAGGGCTCGCCCGAGGGCACGCCCGCGCCTCCGCCGCCGGAGCACCCAGCCCTGCGCACCACCCGCGAAATCGACACCGGCCAGGTCTTCACCGTGGAGCCCGGTCTCTACTTCATCCCCATGCTGCTCCGCCCCTTCCGCGAGAACGAGCACCGCGACCGGTTCAACTGGGCCCTCATCGACGAGCTCACCCCCTGCGGCGGCATCCGCATCGAGGACAACCTCTTCGTCACCGAGGCCGGATCGCAGAACCTCACCCGGAAGCACCTACCGAACTGAGGCGGATAACCCCTTCTCCAGGCACGGCTCCTGCCGTGTAATGGACC
>DASVZU010000336.1:0-3837 GCA_036391515.1 Holophagaceae bacterium | reverse complement strand
ACGGGGTGACGACGAACCCCAGCCTCATCGCCAAGGAGAGCGGCAAGCCCTTCGAGGCCATCATCGAGGAGATCTGCGGCATCGTGGACGGCCCCATCAGCGCCGAGGTCATCGGCCTGGAGGCCCCGGGCATGATCGAGGAGGGCCGCCGGCTCGCGAAGATCCACAAGAACGTGGTGGTGAAGCTGCCGCTGATCGCCGAGGGACTCAAGGCCTGCAAGGTGCTCAGCGCCGAGGGCATCCGCACCAACGTGACCCTCTGCTTCAGCGCCACCCAGGCCCTCATGGCCGCCAAGGCCGGCGCCACCTACGTCTCCCCCTTCGTGGGCCGCCTGGACGACATCAACCTCGACGGCATGGAGCTCATCCGCGAGATCTGCGCCATCTTCGAGAACTACGGCTTCGACACCCAGTGCCTGGCCGCCTCCATCCGCCAGCCCCGCCACGTCACCGAGGCCGCCCTGGCCGGCGCCCACGTGGCCACCATCCCCACCAAGGTCTTCGACCAGATGCTGAAGCACCCCCTCACCGACAAGGGCGTCGAGGGCTTCCTGGCGGATTGGAAAAAGAGCGGTCGATAGGTCGCGAGCAGCCGAAACCGTCTGAGCCTCCGCAGGAGGCGAAGAAAAAGAGCGGCCGATAGGGCTACCCTGGGGCCACCGCCCGGAGGCCCCATGAGTCCTGATGACCGCGCCGCGCTCCTCCTCTCCTACGCCCAGGGTCCCGCGCAACTCCAGCAGACGGTGCAGGGCCTGGCCCCGGAGGTCCTGGATTTCCGGCCCGCTCCCGGGGCCTGGACCATCCGGGAGATCGTGGTCCACGTGGCCGAGGCCGAGCTACACGGCTACATCCGGATGCGCTTCGCCATGGCCCAGGAGGGGGTGACGGTCCTCCCCTACGACCAGGAGGCCTGGACGGCCTCCTTCGAGGCGGCAGATCAGCCCCTGGCAGAGGTTCTCGACCTCTTCCGGCTGCTCCGCGAACTCATGGCCCGCCAGCTGCGGTCGCTCTCGGAGGCCCAGTGGGTCCGGTCCGTCCGGCATCCCGAAGCGGAGGCCCCCCTCACGCTCGAGGCCCTCCTGGCCCGCTACGAGAACCACCTGAAGGTGCACCTGGCCCAGATCGCGCGGACTGCGCATGCGGCCACGGCCGCGCGCCCGTAGGCCGGAGACGGCCCGGAGAGGGGAACTGCTATCCTGATGGGTAGATCCCCAATCCAATGTCCGGCCGTCCGCCGGAATCCTTTCCGCCTTCCGGAGTCTTCCATGCCGAACCGACTCGTCCTGAGCCTGGTCCTCCTCCTGCCCGCCGCCCCTGCCTTCGCCCAGAGCACCACCGTCTCCCTCGACTTCACGACCCGGGCCAGCAAGGAGCAGGTGATCCAGCTCGAACCCGCCGAGGGCACTCCGGTCATCCTCACTGTCACGGAGATCCCCAAGACCAAGGAGCTCACCCTGCCCTTCAACGTGAAGCGCACGGGGTATTTCGAACTCCCAAAGACGCTTCCGACCGTGGCACCCGCCCGCATCAACTTCGGGCCCCGGGACCCCGAGAAGGGCTGGGGCCTGCGTCTCGCCCGCCTCGCGGCGAAGGAGGGCAAGGCCGAAGTGACCATGAAGATGGGAGCTTTCAGCATGGACCCGGCCAAGGAGTTCGCGCCCCTGGGCGAGGACATCAAGATTCCCAAGGCCGTGAAGGGCGCCGACGGCAACTATGTCCTGGCCCTGCCCAAGGCCCTCCAGCCCGGCCTCTACGCGGTCGTCGGCTTCAACGGCAGCGCCGGGGTCTCCCTCTTCAGCAAGAAGGATGGCCTGGCCTGGGTGTTCGAAGTGCCCCAGCCCGCTGCCGCCGCACCGGCTGCCGCGGCGGCGCCTGCGCCCGCCCCTGCACCGGCAGGTACGGGCGCCTGATCCCAGGCCGGCCCCTCCCGCGGCCCGCTACACTGGCGGCTGATCCTCCCCGATCAGCCGCCATTCGACGTTCGGAGCCCCCATGTCCCTGGAACAGAAGATCGAGACCCTGAGGGCCAAGCACGCCCAGGCCCTGGCCGGCGGCGGCGAGGAGCGCGTCCGCAAGCAGCACGAGGGGGGCAAGCTCACGGCCCGCGAGCGCATCGCGGCCTTCCTGGACGAGGGCTCCTTCGAGGAGATGGACGCCCTCATGGTGCACCGCACCGAGGGCGTGGAGAAGGTCCCCGGCGACGGCGTGGTGACGGGCTTCGGCCGCGTGGACGGGCGCCCGGTGGCCGTGTTCGCGCAGGACTTCACGGTCTTCGGCGGCTCGCTCTCCGAGGCGTACGCCAAGAAGATCTGCAAGGTGATGGACCTGGCCATGAAGGTGGGCTGCCCCGTCATCGGCCTCAACGACAGCGGTGGCGCCCGCATCCAGGAAGGCGTGGTGAGCCTGGGCGGCTACGCCGACATCTTCCTGCGCAACACGCTGGCCTCGGGCGTCATCCCCCAGATCAGCCTCATCATGGGCCCCTGCGCCGGCGGCGCGGTGTACAGCCCCGCCATCACGGACTTCATCACGATGGTGAAGGGCACGAGCTACATGTTCGTCACGGGCCCGGATGTCATCCGCACCGTCACCCACGAGGAGGTGACCAAGGAGGAGCTGGGCGGCGCCCACACCCACGCGGCCAAGAGCGGCGTGGCGTCCTTCGTCTGCGCCAGCGACCTCGCGGCCCTGGCGCACACCCGGGAGCTGCTCTCCTTCCTCCCCAGCAACAACCTGGGCGAGGCCCCGCGGAAGGCTCCCCGCGCCCAGATGCCCCTGGAGAACCCGGACCTGGACAAGGTGGTGCCGGATGATCCCAGCAAGCCCTACGACATCCGCGACATCATCCGGGGCGTGGTGGACGACGCCCACTTCTTCGAGGTGCACGAGGCCTTCGCGCCCAACCTCGTGGTGGGCTTCGCCCGCATCGACGGCCGCAGCGTGGGCGTGGTGGCCAACCAGCCCGCCTTCTTCGCCGGCGTGCTGGACATCGCCTCCTCCGAGAAGGGGGCCCGGTTCGTGCGGTTCTGCGACGCCTTCAACATCCCCCTCATCACCTTCGAGGACGTGCCGGGCTTCCTGCCGGGCGTGACCCAGGAGCACGGCGGGATCATCCGCCACGGCGCCAAGCTGCTCTACGCCTTCTGCGAGGCCACGGTGCCCAAGATCACCGTCATCACCCGCAAGGCCTACGGCGGCGCCTACTGCGTGATGGCCAGCAAGCACATCCGCACGGACTTCAACTTCGCCTATCCCACCGCCGAGATCGCCGTCATGGGCGCGGAAGGGGCCCTGAACGTCCTCCACGGCAAGGCCATCGCCGCCGCGCCCGATCCTGCCGCCAAGCGGGCCGAGCTCATCGCGGACTACAACGAGAAGTTCGCCAACCCCTACATCGCGGCCGAATTCGGCTTCGTGGACGAGGTGATCCTGCCCCGGGAGACGCGCCAGAAGCTCATCAAGGCCCTGGCCTTCCTCGACACCAAGCGGGACACCATGCCCCCGAAGAAGCACGGGAACATCCCGCTCTGAGCAGCCTTCACGGCTAGACTCGGGGGATCCCTCTCGGAGTCCTCGATGCGCACCCTGGCCCTCCTGCTCGCCCTGCCCCTGTCCGCCCAGGCCCTGCCGCCCCTTCCGGACGCGGCCTTCTTCAAGGGGGATGCGCGGCAGGTGATGGTGGTCTGCGCGGAGCGAGCCCTGACCCTGAAGGCCAAGGACAGCCGGCTCATGGCGGAGTACGGCCGTGCCTTCCTGGCGGGCGGGGACCGCAAGCGGGCGGAGGAGACCTTCGAGCGGGCCGTGGCCCTGGACTGGAAGGACGGCGAGACCTACCGG
>DASVZU010000335.1:0-17595 GCA_036391515.1 Holophagaceae bacterium | reverse complement strand
TGATGGGCCTCATCCGCCTCTTCCAGCGCCGCGGCATCATCGGCCAGGACGAGCTCCAGCGCCTCCTCGCCAACCTCATCGAAGCCGGCGAGATCAAGGACGACGATCACCTCGGTTGAGGCCGTACGCTGAAGGACGGGACAGGATTAACAGGATGAAAAGCTGGATTGACAGGATTAGAACCAGTTAAAAATCCTGTTAATCCTTCCTTCAACCCTGTTAATCCTGTCCCCGCTTTTCAGCCTTCGACCTTGAGGATCGCCAGGAAGGCCTCCTGGGGGATCTCCACGTTGCCGATGGCCCTGACGCGGCCCTCCGCCTGACGCGGGGCATTTTGATGCCCCGCTCCTGCTCGCTTAGCTCGCAGAGTCGGAGCCTCCCTGGGCCGCGCCCTCCGGGCTTCGCCTTCGGCAAAGTCGCCCTCCGCTCCTGCTCCGGGCTCATCCGGGTCGCAGGCCATCGGCGCCGCTCGCCCTCCTAGCCCTCGACCTTGAGGATCGCCAGGAAGGCCTCCTGGGGGATCTCCACGTTGCCGATGGCCTTCATCCGCTTCTTGCCTTCCTTCTGCTTGTTGAGGAGCTTCTTCTTGCGGCTGACGTCGCCGCCGTAGCACTTGGCGAGGACGTCCTTGCGGCGGGCCTTCACGTTGGTGCGGGCGATGATCTTGCTCCCGATGGCGGCCTGGATGGCCACGTCGAACATCTGCTGGGGGATCACGTCCTTCATCTTCTGGCACAGGGCCAGGCCCAGGGTCTGGCTCTTGCTGCGGTGCACCAGGATGGAGAGGGCGTCGATGGGATCCCCGTTCACCAGGATGTCCATCTTCACCAGGTCCGACTCCGTGTAGTGCTTCATGTGGTAGTCGAAGCTGGCGTAGCCCTTGGAGATCGACTTCAACTTGTCGTAGAAGTCCAGCACCACTTCGTTCAGCGGCAGCTCGTAGACGAGCATCACCCGATCCTGGCTCACGTACTCGAGCTTCTGCTGGATGCCGCGCCGTTCCTCGCAGAGCTTGAGCAGGCCACCCACGAAGTCGGTGCGGGTGAGGATGGTGGCCTCGATGATGGGCTCCTCGATCTTCGCGATCTTCTGGAGGGGCGGCAGCTTGGAGGGGTTGTCCACGGCCGTCTCGGATCCGTCCGTCAGGTGGACGTGGTAGCGCACGCTGGGTGCCGTGGTGATGAGGTCCAGGTCGAACTCGCGCTCCAGGCGCTCCTGCACGATCTCCATGTGGAGCAGGCCGAGGAACCCGCAGCGGAAGCCGAAGCCCAGGGCCGTGGAGGTCTCCGGCTCGTAGGTGAAGCTGCTGTCGTTCAGGCGCAGCTTCTCCATGGCGTTGCGCAGGTCCTCGAAGTCGTCGCTGGAGGTGGGGAAGATGCCCGCGAAGACCACGGGCTGGATCTCCTTGAAGCCCCTCAGCATCTCCGTGGCGGGCTTGGTGGTGTTCGTCACCGCGTGGGTGAGCGTATCGCCCACTTTCACATCCACCAGCTGCTTGATGCTGGCCACCAGGTAGCCCACCTCGCCCACGGACAGCGAGTCCTGCTTGTCCATCTTGGGGTCGAAGATCCCGATCTCGTCCACGCGGTGTTCGCTGCCCGTGGACATGAAGCGGATCTGGTCCCCGGCCTTCAGGGTGCCGTTCACCACGCGGATGAGGCTCACCACGCCGCGGTAGGAGTCGTAGTAGCAGTCGAAGACGAGGGCCTGGAGGGGCGCGGCGGGATCCCCCTGGGGCGCGGGGATGCACTTGACGATCTGCTCCAGCACCTGATCGCAGTTCTCGCCGGTCTTGGCGCTGACATTCACGGCGTGGGCGGTGTCCACCAGGCCGATGACCGTGTCGATCTGCTCCAGCACCCTGGCCGGGTCTGCGCTGGGGAGGTCCGTCTTGTTCAGGACGGGGAACACCTCCAGGCCGTTCTCCAGGGCGAGGTAGGTGTTGGCCAGGGTCTGGGCCTCCACGCCTTGGGTGGCGTCCACCACCAGGATGGCGCCCTCGCAGGCGGCGAGGCTGCGGCTCACCTCGTAGGTGAAGTCCACGTGGCCGGGGGTGTCGATGAGGTTCAGGGTGTAGGTGTTCCCGTCCAGGGCGGGGTATTTCAGGGTCACCGCGTGGGCCTTGATGGTGATGCCCCGCTCGCGCTCCAGGTCCATGTCATCCAGGATCTGGGCCTGCATGTCCCGCTGGGCCACGGTCTTGGTGAGCTCGAGCAGGCGGTCCGCCAGCGTCGACTTGCCGTGGTCGATGTGGGCGACGATGGAGAAATTGCGGATGTGCTTGGGATCGGTCAACGCGGAACCTCGAACCGGCCATTGTACCGGAGGCGGCGCCGATCGTCCCGCGCAGATCCCCGGCGCCCCTTGCGTCCGGAATCAACCCGTGGTTGATCCCGACCGATGGGGCCTTTACCCTCGTAAGAGGAGTGAAGGAGCCCGCTTGCCCGCGACCCAGTCCCCCCAGACGATCCTGATGGTGGAGGACAACGCCCTGCAGCGCCGTCAGCTGGAGGCCCAGCTGCAGCCCCTGGGGCACCGGCTCCTCTCGGCCGTGAACGGCCAGGAGGCCCTGGACCGGATGCGGGAGAACCCGCCGGACCTGGTGATCATGGACGTGGTCATGCCTTCCATGGACGGGTTCAAGGCCTGCGAGGCCATCAAGGCCGACACCCGCACCGCCGACATCCCCGTCATCGTGCTGACCGCCCTCAGCCGGGATGCCAAGGACCGCAGCTATGCGGCCGGCGCCGACGACTTCCTCCGCAAGCCCGCCCCGACGCTGCTGCTCCAGGTGCGCGTCCAGACCCACCTCCGCATCCATGCGCTGGCCCGTTCCGTGGGCCACCTGGCCCCGGCCCGGCCCAAGGTGCTGGTCGTCTCCGGCAGCCCCCTGGTGCGGGCCCAGGTGCAGAACCATTTCGGGAAGGACCAGGCCACGTTCGTCGAGGCCCAGGGCGAAGGCCAGGCCCGGGCCCAGATCCTGGCCCACCGCCCCGACCTCCTGGTCCTGGACACGGAACTGCTGGACGGCAGCGCCCAGGCACTGGCCATGGCCATCCAGCAGGCCGAGGAGCTGGCCGGCATGCCCATCCTCCTGCTCCACGGCCCGGGCGAGCTGGAGCTCTGGTCCAAGCTCAAGGAGCCGGTCTCCGATGCCATGGAGAAGCCCCTGGTGGCGCCCGAGACCCGCCGCCGCGTGGCCCTCATGGCCCGCCTGGCCCACCTCCAGAAGCTGACCCGACTGGCATGAGGCGGTTGCTCCGGGCGGCCGCGCCGTTCCTGGCCGGCCTGGCCCTCACCGGGGGCTCCGTGGCAGGCCGCGTCACCGATGGCCGCCAGGGCCTGGCGGGCGCCCGCGTCTACCCCGACCGGCTCCCCCGCGTCTCGCCCGACCTCGATCCCCCCGTGGCCCTCACGGACGCGCAGGGCCGGTTCCACCTGGAGCTGGATCCCTCGGACACCGTGCTGGCCGTCGAGAAGGACGGCTGGCATCGCGACCTGATCCCCGCGGCGGACTGGGGCGGGGACATCGTCCTGAGCCCCGAACCCAGGCATCACGTGGAGCGGGCGCTCGTCGTCCGCCTGGACTTCGAGGATGAGGCCTCCACGGTCCCCGACGGCGCCCTCCGCCAGCTCCTCTTCTCCCGGCGGCCCGGCGTGGCCAGCGCTGCCAACTACCTCTACGAGGTGTCCAAGGGCGCCCTCTCCCTGGAGGAGGGCCGGCTGCTCCACTACCGGACCGGCGCGTTCAGGGCCCCGCACAACGACGACCAGAAGGACGCCATCGTGAACTGGGTGCTCGGCAAGCTCCAGGGCATGGACCTGGGCGACTGCGACCGGGTGGACAACCGGACCGGCGCCCCCGGTCCCGACGGGCGGCCCGACCATCTCTGGATCGTCACGCCGGGCAAGCCCCAGACCCTCACGGCGGACGAGCAGGACATGAAGGCCGTGAACCTGCTCATGCCCCTGCCCTGGGACAAGTACCACCGCTGGCCCGTGGTCTTCCTCACGGAGGAGGTGCCCCTCGGGAACATCGTCCACGAGGCCTTCCATGCCATGGGCGAGCAGTCCGTGGACGACCTCTACCTGGGCTGCGACGACCCCGGCACCGCCGGCATTTGGGATCTCATGGACGCCGGCCAGTACCGGGGCTGGGACCGCTCCCATCCCGGAGAGGGCCCCTGGGTGGACGACACCGGCTACAGCCCCTCCCACCCGCTGGCCTGGGTGCGCTCCGAGCTCTGGTACCGCGGCCGCTACCGCGAGACCCTGCCCCGCCTGGCCCTGAAGGGGCGGAGCTGGGAGGGCTGGATCGCCCCGGCCTCCCGGGCCCCCGGGCCCGATCCCCAGTGGGTGACGGTCCCCGATCCCCGCCGGAAGGGCCGCTTCTGGAGCCTGGAGGTCCGCCGTCCCTGGGGCTTCGAGCGGGGCCGCGTGGGCCACCGCTTCGGTCCGGGCTACGAGGGCCTGGTGGTGGCCCTCATCGATCCGTCCCTCCTCAGCCCGGACGAGCCCAAGGGCGCCGTCCGCGTGGTGGACGCCCACCCGGGCACGCCCGAGCCGCCCAAGCCCCGCTTCCCCTGCGGGCGCTGGGAGCTGGACGATGCCGCCTTCAACCTGGGCCCCGGCGAGAACCCGAAGGGCCGCAGCGGGCCCCTGTCCTGGGAAGTGATCCAGACCGACGCGGGGGGGCGCATGAAGGTCCGGGTCACCCTGAGATCTCCCGCCCCGAAGACGAAGCGGGCACCGCGCAGATAAAAAAGCGCGTGGCGACAGCCTCATGCCAAGTAACATGAGGCATGATCCGACGCCCCTTCGCCCTCCTCCTGGCCGCCAGCGCGACCCTCCTCCAGGCCCAGCGCCCGCCCGAGGATCTGCTCGCCGCCTCGGACCGGATCAAGGCCGAGGCCTTCCGCACCCACGGCGCCTACCAGAACCTGGCCTCGCTCTGCGACGGCATCGGGCATCGCCTGGCGGGTTCGCTCGAGCTGGACAAGGCCATCACCTGGGCCCAGGCGCGCATGAAGGCCGCCGGGCTGTCGAACGTCCACACCGAGCCGGTCATGGTGCCCCACTGGGTACGGGGCGCCGAGCGGGCGGAGATGGTGGCGCCGCGAGTCCAGCCCCTGCACATCCTCGGACTGGGGGGCAGCGTGGGCACGCCCGCGGGCGGCCTCACGGCGGACGTGGTGGTGGTGGGCTCCTTCGCCGAGCTGGACCGCCTGGGCGAGGCTGTGAAGGGGAAGATCGTCCTCTACGACGTGCCCTACGCCGGCTACGGGCCCACGGTGGCCTACCGGTTCAGCGGCGCCTCCCGGGCCGCGAAGTGGGGCGCGGTGGCGGCCCTGGTGCGCTCGGTCGGGCCCGTGAGCCTAGACACGCCGCACACGGGCCTCATGGCCTATGACCCCGCGCTGCCGAAGATCCCCACGGCCTCCGTCACCCTGGAGGCCGCCACCCAGATGCGGCGGATGCAGGCGGCCGGACTGCCCCTCCGCGTGCACCTGGAGATGGGCGCGCAGACCCTGCCCGACGTGCCCTCCGCCAACGTGGTGGGGGAGATCCCGGGCGCGGAGAAGCCGAACGAGGTGATCCTCCTCAGCGGCCACCTGGACAGCTGGGACGTGGGCCAGGGCGCCCAGGACGATGGCGCCGGCTGCGTCATCTCCTTGGAGGCGGCCCGCCTCATCAAGGCCGCGGGACTCCGGCCCCGCCGCACCGTGCGCGTGGTGTTCTTCGTGAACGAGGAGAACGGCGTGCGGGGCGGGAACGCCTACCTGGCCGCCCACCGGGCCGAGCTGCCGTCCTTCGTCGCGGCCGCGGAATCCGATTCCGGCAGCGAGAAGGCCCTCGGCTTCAGCCTCGACCTCCGGCAGGCCCCGCCCGAGGCCAAGGCCGCGGCCCTGGCGAAGCTGCAGGCCTTCGGCCCCCTGCTCGAGCGGCTGGGCGCCGGCCGGCTGGTCCTGGGCGGCTCCGGCGAGGACGTGGGGCCCGTGGTGGCCGAGGGCGTCCCCGGCCTGGGCATGAACCATGCCGCCACCCACTACTTCGACATCCACCACACCGAGGCGGACACCCTCGACAAGGTGGACGAGAACGACCTGGCCCAGAACGCCGCCATCCTCGGCACCCTGGCCTACGCCCTGGCCCAGTCGGACGTCACCTTCCGGTAGTCCGTCACAGGAGGGCGGCGGAGTGGCTGTGGCCACAGGCGGATGCCGCTACCATCTACCCATGGCCATTTCCCTCCTCCTCGGCGGCACGGCGCTGCTCCTCTACCTGGGAGCGGAGGCCTTTTCCATCGCCAATCTCCGCAAGGAGAAGGCGGCTTACGGCGTCGTGGCCAAGGCCCTGCTGGGCCTCGGCTTCGCCGTGCACTTCGCGGCCCTGGAGTTCGGCGGGCGGCTCACCCACACCGTGCCCTACCGGGACTTGTCGGCGTCCATGTCCCTCTTCGCGTGGATGGTGGCCGGCTCCTACGGCATCCTGCGCCTGCGACACCGGGAGGCCTCGGCGGGCCCCTTCCTCATCCCCGTGGCCATCCTGTTCCTCGCCATCTCCCTGGTGACCCACCCCGCCCAGGCCCCCGCGCCGGATCCCAAGCTCTCCGGGGCCCTGTTCGCCTTCCACGTCACCCTGGCCATCCTGGGCTATGCCGCCTTCACCCTCTCCTTCGTGCTGGCCCAGATCTACCTCATCCAGCTCCGCCAGATCCACAAGCGGAAGCTGGGCCTACTCTTCTCCCGCCTGCCCGCCCTGGACGTGCTCTCCCGCATGCACCACACCTCCATCGGCATCGGCGTGGTGGCCATGACCGTGGCCTCCACGCTGGGCCTCATCTGGGCCAAGCAGAACTGGGGCACCTACTGGGACCCCAAGGTGGCCTTCACGTTCCTCCTGATCGGCATCTACGTGGTGTGCCTGCTGGCCGGGCGCCTGCTGCGCTGGAGCGGCAAGCACGTCGCCTGGCTCTCTCTCGCGGGCTACGTCCTGATGCTGTTCTCGTACACGATCGTGAACCTCTTCATCACCCAGGAGCACGTGTTCCATTGAGCCATCCGGACGAATCACCGCTCCTCCTCGTGGGCTGGGATTTCCGGCAGACTCCGGTGGAGCTGCGGGAGCGCCTGGCCTTCTCCCCCGAGAAGATCGAGGCGGCCGTCCTCCGCATGCGCGAGGCGGGCCTGCTGGCCGAGGGCGTCATCGTCTCCACCTGCAACCGCAGCGAGCTCTACGGCGTGCGCGGTCCCGCCGCGCTGGAGGGCGATCCCCTGCTCGCCCTCACCGGGTTCGTCTCCGAGTTCCACGGCGTGCCTCGCCACGAGGTCGAGAGCGCGGGCTACCGCCACATGGGGGCCGAGGCGGTGCGCCACCTCTTCCGCGTCACCGCGGGACTGGAATCGCTGGCCCTGGGCGAGCACCAGATCATCGGCCAGGTGCGCGAGGCCTTCCGGTTCGCCTCCAGCGCCGGCCTCACCCGCACGGTGCTGAACCGCCTCTTCCAGAAGGCCCTGGAGGCGGGCAAGCGCGTCCGCAACGAGACGGGGCTCAACTCCAAGCCCATCTCCATCCCCGGCGTGGCCATCGAGCTGGCCCAGAAGATCTACGAGAACCTGGCGCCCCGCCGCTTCCTCATCCTGGGCGCCGGCGAGACCAGCTCCATCTTCTACGACCTGCTCATCGCCCGCGGCGCCCAGAACATCGAGGTGGTGAACCGCACCCTGGAGAAGGCCGAGGCGCTCTGCCAGCGCGGCGGCCGGGCCTATCCCTGGGAGCAGCTGGCCTCCCGGATCCCCCATGCCGATGTGGTCGTGAGCGCCACGTCGGCCACCGACCCGGTCATCACCCGGGAGGACGCCCGCCGGGCCGTGGCCCAGCGCCGGGGCCAGCCCCTCTTCTTCCTCGACCTCGGCATCCCCCGGAACGTGGATCCGAAAGTGGCGGATCTCGACAACGCTTTTCTCTACGCCGTGGACGATCTCCAGGAGATCGCCGAGCGGAACCGGCAGGAGCGCCAGCGGGAGGTGGTGCCCGCCATGGCCATCCTCGAGGAGGAGCTGCAGGACTTCACGGCCTGGTACGGATCCCTGGCGGTGGTGCCCACCATCACGGCCCTCCGGCGGAAATTCGAATCCATCCGCGAGGCCGAGTTCGACCGCTCCCTGGAGAAGCTGAACCACCTCTCTCCGGCGGATCGGGAGAAGATCCGCCTCATGGCCCAGTCCATGGTGCGCTCCCTGCTCCGCCGGCCCACCGAGGCCCTCAAGGAGACGGACGACCCCACGCGCCGGCTGGAACGCGCCGAGGCCGCCCAGTATCTCTTCGACCTGGACATCGACCCGAAGGACTGAGGGCGGGACCGGGTCGCAGGGGCCTGGCTGCGTCCCTTCGTCGCGCCCCTCGCGTCGGGGTGGCAATGGCCCCCCGAAGGACCGATGATCAGGGAAGCCTCACACCCAGGAGTCCCACCTGCCGAAAGCTTCCGGGGACACGCCCGCCGGATCGGCCTTCACCGGGCCGGAGATCCCGTGCCCGGACCGGCCCCGTGAGGTGCCAGCATGACGCCGGAGGTCTTCGCCGAATGGCTCCGCCGCCTGGGCCACCGGGTCGTCCGGACCCAGAGCAGCTACTGGTTCGACCAGGGGCCGCGGGTGTTCCAGGCCTTCCCCTACCACTGGGTCATCCAGCCCTCGGAGGAGGAGCTGCGCGAGTTCCTCCGGGAGGAGCATGCCATCGGGCTTCGGTACTCCACTCCCCTGGAGGCGGAGGAGGGATCCTGCAGCTACCACATCGTCTACGAGCGTCCCACCTACGGGTTCCAGGACGTGGACCCGTCGGTCCGCTCCAAGGTGCGCCGGGGCCTGGAGGCCTGCCACGTGGGCCCCATCCCCCTGGCGCGCTACGCCCGGGAGGGCTGGTCTATCGAGCGGGACACCCTGGACCGCCAGCACCGCCATTCCCGGCGGGGGCACGGGGACTGGGCGCGCATGGTGGCCGCCGCCGAGGACCTCCCCGGCTTCGAGGTCTGGGGCGCGGAGGTGGACGGACGGCTGGGGGCGACCCTCATGTTCGCGCGGATCGATGACGCCATCGACCTGCTCTACCAGCAGTCCCGCCACGAGTACCTGCCCCTCCGCGTGAACAACGCCCTCCTCTTCGAGGCGACCCGGGATCTGGCTGCCCGGCCGGGGATCCACCTGATCCACAACGGCCTCCATTCTCTCGATGCCCCGGCCAGCGTGGACCATTTCAAGGTGCGGCTCGGCTATGCCATCAAGCCCATCCGCCAGCGGGTGGTGTTCCATCCGCGTCTGGCCCCCTGGTTCGGCCCCGCCACGGCCGGCGCGCTCGCGCGGCTGGCGGGACTCTACCCGCAGAGCGAATTCATCCGGAAGGCGGAGGGCCTCACGAGGTTCCACTGCAACGGGCAGCTGGTGCTGAGCCGCCAGATGTTCCCCGAGCTGCTCGAGCCCGACCGGGAGGTCCTGTGCCGGAAGCTCGGCCTCCCGTTCCCGTCGAGCGCCGAGGCTCCAGCGCTGGAGGGGCAGCCGGTCCGGATCACCCCGGCCACCCCGGCGGACCTGGCCGCCCTGACCGCCCTGCACCTCGCCTGCTTCTCCGAGGACGAGCATCTGGCCCTGAGGCTGGGGCGCCCGTTCATCCGCGCCGTCTACCGCTGGTTCCTGACGTCCCGGGACACCCTCGTCCTGACGGCCCGGCTCGGGGATCGCATCGTGGGGCTCACCGCCCTCTCGAACCGCCCCTACAACCTGCCCATGCTCCGGGCCTGCAAGGGACAGGCCCTGCTCGGCCTCCTCCGCCGGCCCTGGCTGATCCTCCGCCCGGAATGGCTGGAGCGGCTCGCCTCCCTCCTGGCTTCAAGGAAACCCTTGCCGCCGCAGGGAATCGCCCAGATCGCCTTCACCGGCGTGGCCCCGGAGGCCCGGGGGCATGGCATCGGCCGGGCCCTGAAGCTCGCCTCCCTCCAGGCCTGCCGGGAGTGGGAGGTCGCGGCCGTCATCACCGGCGTGCGGCGGGACAACCATGCCGCACAGGCCCTCAATGCCTGGGCCGGGTTCGTCGAGCTGCCCGAACTCAGCTCGAAGCGCCTCGTCCATCTCATCCTCGACCTGAGGGCGGCGGGCCCGACCCTGCCCCGGGGTGGCGGCTGAGGCGCCGCAAGCTCCCCACGCGCTGGGCATTCCAATTGTCTGGACAGGCGCCTAGACTGACCCCGCCATGCCCACCCTCCAGTGCCGCCATTGCGCCGCGCCGCTCCCGGAAGCCGCCGCCTCCGGCCCGGTGACGTGCCCCTACTGCCAGACCGTGAACGAGCCCACCACGGCGGTCCAGGCCCCCCGGGCGCTGAGCGCCGAGGACCAGAAGGCCGCGTTCAAGGAGGCCATCAAGGAGGAGATCGAGGAGCGGATCCTGCACGGCCGGCCCGCCTCACCCGCCCCCATGCCCACTCCGCCGCCCCGGCCCAAGAGCCTCGGCGATTCCCTCCGGGGCTGCCTCACGGGCTGCGGCTGCCTGGTGGTGCTGCTCGGCGGGACCCTGGTCTACGGGTTCCTCAAGGATCCCGGCGCCGTGGTCCGGGGCTTCCGCCAGTTCGCCGGCGGCGGCCTCCGGCCCTCCGACCTGCGGGAAGTCACCACCCGCGACCCGGTGAAGCTCCAGGCCACCCCGCCCGATCATGGCTTCCAGGCCTTCGATCCCGGACGGGACCTGCCCTGGCTCCTGGACCTGGGCCGGGGCTGGGCCCCCGACGCCCGACTCCTGCGCCTCCGTGCGGTGCGCCTTCGGGCGGACGGCAGCGTCGACCTGGCGACCGATCCGCTCGCCGAAGTGGACGCGGTCTTCGAGGCCCCCTCTGCCCTCGCGAGGAGCCTGGCCACCCGGGCCCGGTCCTACCGGCAGGTCAATACGGGCCTGGAACTCCGGATCGCCCGGGGCCAGGTGCAGGCCCGGCTGGAATGGGGCGGCCCGCGCCAGGCACCCCGGCCCGACCTCGGTTCCCCCGTGCCCGTATCCCGCCTGTTCGCCAGCCTGAAGGCCGCCCGCCGGCTGCCCGCGCAGCCCCTCTACAACGGCAGCCTGGCCCCCGACCCGAAGGCGGGATGGGCCTGGACTTTCCAGGGCCTCAGCGACCCGGGCCCCATCCCCCGGGTGCGGGCGGAGGACGGCGCGATCCTCCGCTGAATCCGCTCCTACCGCTCAGCGGCCCGCTGGAACCGGAACACCACCTTGCGCTGGAGGGCGCGGCCCTCGGGGGTGGTGGGATCGCCCTCGACCTGGCTGTCGCCCCGGGCCTCCACGGCCATGCGGGCGGGATCCACGCCCAGGTCCCGCAGGTAGCGCCAGGCGGTCTGGGCGCGCTCGGAGCTGATGGCCAGGGCATCCCCTCCGCGGCCCTTCTCGCCCGGCGCCGCATGGCCCTCGCAGACCAGCGTGAACCCGGGATACTGCTTGGCCAGTTCGGAAAGGCGCACCAGCAGCACGTCGCTGCCCATGGTCAGGGCGGCGCTGCCCTCCTCGAAGATCAGCGCCCCCCGGAAGCTCACCACCCGGAGCCGGGTGCCCACGTCCTGGCCGGCTTCGCCCTTGAGGTCGTTCAACAGCTTCTCCAGGTCCGCGGCCCGAGCCGGGTCCAGGCCCCGGGAGCCCGGCAGGATGCCATCGCCGACGGTGACGGAGGGCTTCACGCCCAGGGCCTTCTGGATGGACTGGACCGCCTGCTGGAGCTTGGCCGTGTCGTGGACGGAGAAGGAATACAGCAGCGCGAAGAAGGCCATGAGCTGCACCATCAGGTCCGCGAAGGTGATGAGCCACAGCCCTTCCATGTCCGTCTTGCGACGGGCGAGGCGGAGCGGCGCCTGGTTACCCACGGCCAGGCCTGCGTCGCTCCCCACCCCGCTCCCGCGGCGAGAGGAACGCGTTCAGCTGGGCCTCCAGCACCGAGGGATTCAGCTCCGCCTCGATGCCCAGCACGCCCTCCATCATGATCTGCTTGAGCTGCAGCTCCTCCCGGCTGCGCAGCTCCAGCTTCCCGGCGATGGGGATGGCCAGCAGGTAGGCGATGACGGCCCCGTAGAGCGTGGACAGCAGCGACAGGGCCATGGCCCCGCCGATGTTCGAGGGATCCTTGATGCTGGCGAAGAGCTGCACCATGCCGATGAGCGTGCCCACCATGCCGAAGGAGGGGGCCGCCGTGGCGATGAACCGGAAGATCTCCTGGCCCTGGTGGTGGCGATCCTGGGTGGCGCGCAGCTCCTGGGCCAGCACGTCGCGGATGTGGTCCCGGCCCGAACGGTCCACCACCATCCGCAGCCCCTGGGCCAGGAAGCCCTCCACGTCGAGGTACTTCTCCAGGTTCACCAGCCCCTCGCGCCGCGCCCGCTGCGACAGCCCCACGATCTCCCCGATCACCGCCTGCGTCTCCGGGGTGCGCGTGAAGAAGGCCCGCGACGCCACCCGGAACGCATAGCGCACATGGTCCAGCGGGAACCGGATCAGCGTCGCCGCGATCACCCCCCCCACCACCACGATCGTGCTGGGCGGATTGAAGAAGATCCGCGGATTCGGCCCCAGACCGATGGCCACCCCCAGCAGGAGGAAGCCCAGCAACACCCCCAGGAAACTGCCTCGATCCATGGTCGAACCTCGAGGGCATTATCGGACGCCCGGACGGAAAGCCCCAGAATTGGCTCAGATCCCCGGCGGGAACCCCACGGCGAGGCGCACGCGGGCGATGGCGGGATCGACGCTGCCGTCGGCGCGGCGGATGAGGAGGGGAGTCTCCGCCTCGGGGCACTCGGCGCGGGCCTCGAAGTCTTCGGGGAGGTCCTGCCGGCGGGAGGCGGCGAAGAGGTCGAGGCCGTAGGGCTCCCCCTGCTTGAAGATCACCTCGCGGCGGTGGAGGCAGAGGAGGCCCGCCTCGCGCAGGCCGGCCAGGGCGCGGTCGCGCTGGTCGTTGGGGAAGACGCAGGCGAAGAGCCCGCCCGGGGCCAGGATCGCGGCGGCGGCGCGGGCATAGTCGGCGATGGTGCCCCGCACCTCCAGCCGGGCGGGCACGGCCTGGGAATGCGCCGCGGCCACTCGGCTGCCCTCGGGCCAGTAGGGGGGCGTGCCCAGCACCAGGTCGAATGGCGCCTCGCCGGCCAGCACCGCCGGATCGCGGAGATCCCCCTCGTGGATGACGTAGCGGTCGCCGATTCCGTTATAGCGGACGCTCTTCCGGGCCAGGGCCGCGCTCTGGGCCTGGGCCTCCACGGTGTGCACCACGGCCCCGGGGCAGCGCCAGGCCGCCACCATGCCCACGCTGCCGATCCCGGAGCCCAGGTCGGCGATGCGTTCCGGCCGGGGGCACCAGGTGGTGCCGTACCAGGCCGCCAGGAGGTCGTCCACGCTGAAGCGGTGCCCCTTCGCCTTCTGGAAAATGCGCCAGCGCCCGCAGAGGCCGTCCAGGGTCTCGTCCGTTTCGGGCGCGATCCCGCCTGGGGGGACCGGGCCCGGCCGGGTCCAGCCCTTGAAGGCGGGAGCGTCATCGGAGGGGGGGCGGGGCGGCATGATCCGAGTGTCGGATGAATCCGCCCCGGGCGCAAAACGAGGCTACCTCCGGCAGTTCCCACACTTCCGAATTTCAACCCTGGCGCGGGGGCCCCGGGTGCCTCACACTCCCTCCATGGCCGACGCAGGGACCAGTCCGGAGCCCGTCCTCCGAGAGGGGGAAGGCTCAGCCTGCGAAGGGGACAGTTGCCTGACCCTGGAAGGGGCGTTCGACCGGGTCAAGCGGGCCTTCCTCACCCACCACCCCGAGGGCGACGTGGCCCTCCTCATGCGGGCCTTCGCGGTGGGCAAGGAGATGCACCGCACCCAGCTCCGCAAGAGCGGCGAGCCCTACTTCTTCCATCCCCTGGCCGTGGCGGAGAGCCTGGCGGACTGGCGGCTGGACGCGGCAAGCGTGGCCTGCGGCCTCCTCCACGACGTGGTGGAAGACACGCTGATGACCCTCCCCCAGGTGAAGGCCCAGTTCGGCGAGGAGATCGCGGAGATCGTGGACGGCCTCACCAAGATGAGCAAGCTGGCCTTCACGGACAAGCACCTGCTCAACGCCGAGAACGTGCGCAAGCTGCTGGTGGCCATGGGCAAGGACGTGCGCGTGCTGCTGGTGAAGCTGGCGGACCGGCTGCACAACATGAAGACCCTGGGCGTCATGGAGGAGGAGAAGCGGCGCCGCATCTCCCGGGAGACGCTGGAGCTCTACGCGCCCCTGGCGAACCGCCTGGGCATGGGCGTCGTGCGCCTGGAGCTGGAGGACCTGGCCTTCCGGCAGCTCGAGCCCGAACGCTACGCCGAGCTGAAGAACGCCGTGGAGGGCAAGCGCGCGAAGATCGCCGGCACCATCCAGGAGATTCATGGGTCCCTGGAGGCCATCCTCCGCCAACAGGGGATCCAGGCCCAGGTCTACGGCCGCGTGAAGCACCTCTACGGCATCTGGAAGAAGATGGGCGTCCAGGCCAAGGGCTTCGAGGACATCCACGACTGGCTGGCCTACCGCATCATCTGCCCCGACCGGGCCAGCTGCTACACGGCCCTGGGCCTGGTCCACGCCCTCTACAAGCCCGTGCCCGGCAAGTTCAAGGACTACATCAGCCTGCCCAAGGAGAACGGCTACCAGAGCATCCACACCTCCGTGCTCATGAAATCCGGCGACATCTTCGAGGTGCAGATCCGCACGCCGGAGATGCACCTCCACGCGGAGGCCGGCATCGCCAGCCACTGGACCTACAAGGACGGCCGCATCGCCAACCGGGCCGAGATCAACCAGGTGGCCTTCCTCCGCCGCATGGTGGAGCTGCACCAGGACGCCCAGGACAGCCGCGACCTGGTGGCCAACCTGCGGGGCGAACTCACCTTCGGCCGCATCCAGGTCTTCACGCCCAAGGGCGACCTGCGGAGCCTGGTGGAGGGCAGCACGCCGGTGGACTTCGCCTACGCCATCCACACCCAGGTGGGCCACCACTGCGTGGGCGCCAAGGTGAACGGCCGCATCGTGCCCCTCAAGCACACCCTGCAGAACGGCGACCGCGTGGAGATCCTCACCCGGCCGGACCACAAGCCCAGCCGCGACTGGCTGGGCTTCGTCAAGTCCGCCAGCGCCAAGAGCCGCATCCAGGCCTTCATCCGCGAGGAGGAGCGGGCCCACGCCATCACCCAGGGCAAGGAGCGGCTGGAGCGGGAGGCCCGGTCCATGGGCGTCCGCCTGGACGAGCCCGAGGCCCAGGCCAAGCTGGAGGCCCGGCTGGCCGACCTGAAGCTGGCCAGCTGGGATGCCGCCTATGCCGCCCTGGGCTTCGGCCGCATCACCGTCCACAAGCTCATCGAGCCCCTGGTGCCCGAGCCCGAGCGCGCCAAGCCCCGGGAGGAGGCCAGCAACCTCATGGACGCCGTGGTGGTGGGGGACACCACGGGGATCCTCTACGCCCTGGCGGCCTGCTGCAAGCCCATCTGGGGCGACGAGGTGGTGGGCTACATCACCCGCACCCGCGGCACCGCCATCCACCGCGCCGACTGCCCCCAGCTCAACACCGCCACCCTGCACCCCGAGCGCCGCGTCAACGTGGCCTGGGGCAAGCACGGCCTGGAACTCTACGACACCGAGATCGCCCTCACCACCGAGGACCGCCCGGGCATGGTGGCCGCCATCTCCGAGGGCATCCAGCGCGTGGGCATCAACGTCCAGCGGTTCCACGGCTCGGCCACCGAGGAGGGCGCCGGCCTCTTCCACATCGCCCTCCGCGTGCGCGACCGGGCCCACCTGGTGGAGCTCATGGCCGGCCTTCGCCGCATCCGCGGCGTCTACACCGTGGAGCGCGTGAAGGGGTCGGTGTTCGGGAAGGTCAAATGACCAGCGCCTGGCGCCCGCCCGACGAGGCGCCCCCCGTTCCCTGGGCGCGCATCGCGGAAAGCCTGCGGGTCCCGCAGCGCTGGAACCGATGCCACCAGCTGAGCCTGCGGATCCCCGAGGACTCGCGGCGGGCCGCCGTGGGCGTGCTGCTCTGGGGCGATGCGGCGGGGGCCCGGAAAGTAGTGCTGGTGCAGCGGGGCTACGGTGCGCCTCACCATCCGGGCGAGATCGCCTTCCCGGGCGGCATGGCCGAGCCCCGCGACCGCGACCTGCCGGCCACGGCCCGCCGAGAGGTGGCCGAGGAGATCGGCGTGTCGGAGGGCCTCTGGGAGATGGGCTGCTTCCCGGATGGCGTGGCCAAGGCCCGCACCCGCTTCACGCCGGTGTTCTTCCGGTGGGAGGATCCGGCCCCGGCCTTCCGCCTGGACCGGGAGCTGGAGCAGGCCCTGATGCTGCCCCTCGCCCCCCTGCTGGAGGCCCCCTGGACCATCGAGCGGCTGGAGCGCCACGGTCTGGCCCTCGACGTGCCGCGGCTGGAGCTGCCGCAGGCGCCGCTCTGGGGGGCCACCGCCTTCGTCCTCAAGGCCTGGCTGGACGTGCTGGCGGCCTGTCCGGCCCCGCCGGATTGACACGGGCCCCGTCCAGACCCACCTTGGCTCCGGCTCCAGGGCCGCGGCATCCCCCCGTGCGGGGCGGCCGCAGGAGGTGGCCATGATCCTCACGATCCGGAAGACCGGCGGTCCCGCGGGGACCGACGAGGTGCTGGGACCCATCGACGCCACGCCGATGGATGCGGAGATCCGGCACCGGCTCTCCCTCCAGCTGGAGGCGCTGGCGGATCTCACCAGCAGCCACGAGCCCTCCGCGAGGGAGGGGATCCGCTACGAGGTGGAGGCCCTGGGCCCCGGCCACGCCTCGACCTTCCTCGTGGTGGAGGACACCGGGGATCCGGGGCACCCCGCCGTCCAGGCCCTGGGGGCGCTGATGCGCACCCTGGGCCTGGACCTGCGGGCGCCGAGCCCGGTGGCCTGAAGCGTCCTACTTCTTCTTCTCGACCTTCGGCGTGCCGTCCTTCTCGAGGTACTTGTCCGGGTCCTTCTGGAGGGCCGCGCCGCACTCCTTGCTGCAGACCCGGTACTCACGGCCCCGCACGGTGACGGTCTGGGCCTTGGCGTCCATTGTCATCTTGCAGACGGGATCCTTGGTGTTGGTGGCGGGCTTCGCCTTGGCGGGCGCCGGGGCGGCCAGCACGGCCAGGGAGAGGAGGGTGGCGGAGAGCATGGGAACTCCTTGAGAGGGTTTCATTATCTCAGGCTTCGGCAGAAGCCTGAGCCGGAAGGGAACGCCGCTTCCAGAGGTAGTAGATGGCCGGGTAGACCAGCAGCTCCAGGAGGAAGCTGGTGGCCAGGCCGCCCACCATGGGGGCGGCGATGCGCTTCATGAGGTCGGCCCCGGTGCCGATGCTCCACATGATGGGCAGGAGGCCCATGAAGGCCGCGAAGACGGTCATGGCCTTGGGTCGGACGCGCTTCACGGCGCCATGGATGATGGCCTCCACCAGGTCGGCCCGGGAGTTCAGGCGGCCCGCCTTCTGCGCCTCGTCGTGGCTGAGGTCCAGGAAGAGCAGCATGAAGACGCCCGTCTCGGCGTCCAGGCCCATGAGGGCGATGAGGCCCACCCAC
>DASVZU010000334.1:0-4156 GCA_036391515.1 Holophagaceae bacterium | reverse complement strand
GGTGCGGGCGGAGACCGGAGCGACCGGTGCGGGCAGGGGGGCCTGGGACAGGGGCAGCCGGAGTTCGGCGCGGGTGCCCTGCCCGGAGTGGCTGTCGAGGGTGAGTTCCCCGCCCATCTGCCGGGTCAAGGCGAAGGCGATGGAGAGGCCCAGCCCGCGCCCGCTGCCCACCGGCTTGGTGGAGAAGTAGGGATCGCAGGCGCGCTGGAGCACGTCCGGGGCCATGCCGTGCCCGTCGTCCTCCAGGGTCAGCGAGAGCCAATCGGCGTCGAGCGCCTCGGCTCGGAGGCGGATGTGCCCCGGGCCGTCGGTGGCCTCCAGGCTGTTGGTCAGCAGGATCTGCAGGGCCTGGCGCAGCAGTTCCGGATCGAGCACGACCTGGAGGCCGGGTGGCACGCTGGCCTGGAACGCGATCCGCTCCGGGAGGCCCGAAAGGGACGCCAGGAAGGGGGCCAGGGCGTCCTCGAGGGGGCGTTGGACGGTTCGGATGGGGGCCTGGTGGGACAGGTTCCGGAGGTGTCCGACCGTGTCCTCCAGGGCCAAGGCCGAGGTTTCGATCCGGGTCAGCGTGGCCAGGCATTCCGGGGTGGGGGCCGTCTGGTCCCGCAGCCGGTCCAGGTTCCCGAGCAGCACCGTGAGCTGGTTGTTGAATTCGTGGACTAGGCCGCCGGCTAGGGTTCCAACTGCTTCCATCCGTTGGGTTTGCAAGTCCTTGAGCCCGAGTTCGTGGCGGGCCTGCCGGGCCTCCTCGTAGGAGACGGCCGTGACCTGGGCGGCGAAGGCCAGCACGAGGAGGTAGAGCTGGGAGAATCGGATGGCCTCTTCCGGAAGGAGCCGGCCCGGTGTCTCCAGGGAGGCGAGGAAGGCCATGGACAGCAGGGACATGCCGATGGCGGTCCCGCGGGGGCCGAATCGAAGGGCCATCCAGAGCACGGGAAGTACCAGGGCGAATCGGAGGGCCAGCCGGAAATCGGGAGAAAGGTCTCCCCGGATCTGCCCACCCAGGAGAAGGGCGGCCGTGACCACGAGCAGGAGGCCCACCTCCAGCCCAAGCCGGGCCAGGCGGCGGGTGGGGCGGGGAAGGGCGGGTCCCGGGACCAGGAACAGGAGGAGGGCCGGACCCAGGCAGAACAGCGGAGCCTGGTCGCCGAGGAACCAGGAGAAGGCGGTGATCCAGGGATCGTGGAATCCCCCGGGAAGGGTCCGGTGCAGCAGGAAGGTTCCGGCGGCGGCGGAGCACAGGGTGCTGGCGAGGGTGGCCGTCCCCATCCAACGGAGGAGATCCGGGAGGCGCCGGAGGTTGGGATGGGGGCAGCGCAGGGCCACCATGCCTCGCCAGGCCAGGACCGGGCCAAGCACCTGGAGGGCCGTCATGGCCAGGGCGATGGACCAGGGCAGGCGCCCGGTGAGGTTGAGGACCAGGCTGCCAAGGACCAGCCCGAGGGCGGCCTCGGGGCCCAGGATGAACAGCGCCGTGTACCCCACCGCCGCGGCGGGCCAGAACAGGTAGGCTTCGTAGGCCAGGCTGGGGGAACGGGGAAACAGGGCGGCCGCGTAATAGACCAGAGCCACCGCCAGGATGCCCAGGATCCGGTCCCGCAGCCCCACCCGGCCCGCCAGGAGGCCGGGATCCGCGGGGGAGGCTGCCGCCGGGCCGGAGAGGGGCATGGGCCTATTCGGGAATGGGGAACTGGTCCGTGAGGTGGAAGACCTCCTGCTTGATCCGGGCGAAGGTGCTCTCGTCGGCGCGGTAGCGGAGGGTGACATCGATGAAGCGGGCGATCTGATCCATCTCCTCTTCCTTCATGCCGCGGGTCGTGAGGGCTGGGCTGCCCAGGCGGATGCCGGAGGGTTTGAGGGGCGGGTTGGGATCGAAGGGGATGCCGTTCTTGTTGATGGTCATGCCGGCACGGTAGAGGCAGTCCTCAGCCTCGTGGCCCAGGAGCCCGTGGTCGCGGAGGTCCACGAGGAACATGTGGTTGTCGGTGCCGCCGCTGATGATGCGCCACCCGCGCTCCTGCAGGCCCTTGGCCAGCGCGTGGGCGTTGCGGATGACCTGGCCGCTGTAGGTCTTGAAGTCCGGCTGCTGGGCCTCGTGGAAGGCCACAGCCTTCGCGGCGATGACGTGCATGAGGGGTCCGCCCTGGACGCCCGGGAACACCGACCGGTCGAGGTCCTTGGCGTACTGCGCCTTGCAGAGGATCAGGCCGCCCCGGGGTCCGCGCAGGGTCTTGTGCGTGGTGGTGGTGACGTAGTCGGCGTGGGGCACCGGGTTCGGGTGATGGCCCGTGGCCACGAGGCCGGCGATGTGGGCCATGTCGACCATCATCAGGGCGCCCACCTCGTCGCAGATCTCGCGGAAGGTCTTGAAGTCCCAGGTGCGCGAGTAGGCGGAGGCCCCCACGACGATCATGCGGGGCTTGTGCTCCCGGGCCAGGGCGCGGACCTCGTCCATGTCCACCCGCTCATCCTCCTTGCGGACGTGGTAGGGCACGAACTTGTAGAGGATGCCGGAGCTGTTGAGGGGATGGCCATGGGTGAGGTGGCCGCCGTGGGCCAGATCCAGGCCCATCACCGTGTCGCCGGGCTTCAGGGCGGCGAGGTAGACCGACATGTTCGCCTGGGCGCCGCTGTGGGGCTGCACATTGGCGTGCTCGGCGCCGAAGAGGGCCTTGGCGCGGTCGCGAGCGAGGTTCTCCACCGTGTCCACATGGCTGCAGCCGCCGTAGTAGCGCTTTCCCGGATAGCCCTCGGCGTACTTGTTCGTGAAATGGGAGCCCATGGACTGCATGACGGCGCGGGACGCGTAGTTCTCCGAGGCGATGAGTTCCAGGTGGTGGCGCTGGCGCTGGACTTCCAGTTCCAGCGCCTGGAACACCGCGGGGTCGGAGGTTCGGATCACTTCATACATGGAGGGGCTCCGGGATGATGCCCCTATCCTAGCCGCGGCCCGCGGTTGCCAAGGCTCCCGTTTCGTGAGCGGGATCACAGCCTCGGGACCATGCGAAACTGGAAGGCCGGAGCATCCATGGTCTTCCTACCTCCCCACGAGGGTCCCGAGCTGGAGCGGTTCGAGCATCCGCTGGCCAGCCGCTACGCCAGCAAGGCCATGGTGCGCCTGCTCTCGCCCCTCTACCGTCAGCGCGTGTGGCGGCGGCTCTGGATCGCCCTGGCCGAGGCCGAATCCGAGCTGGGCCTGCCGGTCACGGAAGCCCAGATCGCGGAACTGCGGGCCACGCAGGATGACGTGGATCTGGACGCCATCGCACGGCACGAAGCGGCTCTGCGGCACGACGTCATGGCGGCCATCCACGCCTGGGGCGAGCAGGCCCCCGGCGCCCGGCCCATCCTCCACCTGGGCGCCACGAGCTGCTTCGTCACGGACAACGGCGACCTGCTGATCTGCCAGGAGGCCCTGGCCCTGCTGCGCCGGAGGCTCCAGGATGTGATCGCCGCGCTCGCGGCCTTCGCGGCCCAGTGGCAGGACCAGCCCACCCTCGGCTTCACCCACTTCCAGCCCGCCCAGCCCACCACCGTGGGCAAGCGGGCCACCCTCTGGATCCAGGACCTGCTCCTGGACCTCGAGGATCTGGACCACCTCATCCGGACCACGCCCGTCCGCGGCGTGAAGGGCACCACGGGCACCCAGGCCAGCTTCCTGGAGCTCTTCGAAGGCGACGGCGCCCTGGTGGAGGCGCTGGAACAGCGCTTCTGCCAGAAGGTGGGCTTCCCGGCCATTCCCGTGAGCGGCCAGACCGCCACGCGCAAGCTGGAGGACCGCATCGGCCAGGTGCTCTGCGGCCTCGCCGCCAGCGCGGGCAAATTCGCCAACGACCTGCGCCTGCTCCAGCACCTCAAGGAGGTGGAGGAGCCCTTCGAGAAGCAGCAGATCGGCTCCAGCGCCATGCCCTACAAGCGCAATCCCATGCGCTCGGAGCGCATCAACAGCCTCGCCCGCTTCGTGCTGGGCCTCATGCCCTCCACCTACCAGACCAGCGCCAACCAGTGGATGGAGCGCACCCTGGACGACAGCGCCCACCGGCGCCTGGCGATCAGCCAGGGCCTGCTGGCCGTGGACGCCCTCCTCGTGCTCTTCCGCAACGTGGCCTCGGGCCTCGTGGTGTACCCGAGGATGATCGAGGCGCGGCTGGCCCAG
>DASVZU010000333.1:0-3005 GCA_036391515.1 Holophagaceae bacterium | reverse complement strand
TCGGCGAAGCGCTGGGTGACCACGCCGGCGAAAGGGGCGCGGACCACCTCGTAGCCCTTGAGCGTGGCCTGGGAGGCCAGTTTCGCCTCGGCCACATGGGCATCGGCCACGGCCTGCTCCACGGCCTGGGGGCTGAGCAGTCCGTCCTTGCCCAGGGCCCTGGCGCGGTCCGCGTTCCTGCGCTTGTTGTCGGCGTCGGCCTGCAGGGCCTGGGTGTCCCGGTCGGTCTCCGGGGCCTCCAGCACGGCGAGGGTGGCCCCCTTGGCCACGGCGCTGCCCTTGTCCACGGGGATGCTCCGCAGGAAGCCGCTCACCTTGGCGTAGATCGTGGTGCTTGCGTAGGGCAGGGCCTCGCCCTGGAGCGTCAGGCCCCGGTCCCCGCCCTGGAGGGTGATCCGGGCTGTGCGCACGGCCGGGCCCGCGGCCGCGGCGGCCTGGAGCTGCCGGGCCTCCCGGCGCTCGCCGGACTGCCGCGCCACCAGCAGGGCCCCCACGCCGCCGGCCGCCAGGAGGAGGGTGATGATGCCACCCCGCTTGAAGGCGGGGGACTCCGGACGCTCGCTCATGCTTCACTCCCTTGCTGCTCTTCCTGGAAGCGACTCTCCAGCAGGTGGGCCGTGGGCGGCTGCTTCCGCAGGAGACTGTAGAAGACCGGCACGATGAACAGGGTGACGAAGGTGGCCATGAGCAGGCCCCCGATCACCGCCCGGCCCAGGGGCGCGTTCTGGCTGCCGGCCTCGCCGAGGGCCAGGGCCATGGGCACCATGCCGATGATCATGGCCAGGGCCGTCATGAGCACGGGCCGCAGGCGCACCTTGCCGGCCTCCAGGGCCGCCTCCAGGGCGCCCAGCTCCGGCCTGGCCACGCGCACCTCGTTCGCGAAGCTGACGATGAGGATGGCGTTGGAAGTGGCGATGCCCACCGCCATGATGGCCCCCATGAGCGACTCCACGTTGAAGGTGGTGCCCGTCAGCGCCAGCATCCACAGGATGCCCGCGAGGGCCCCCGGCACGGCGGTGATGATGATGAAGGGATCCAGCCAGCTCTGGAAGAGCACCACCATGAGCAGGTAGACCAGGGCGATGGCGATGACGAGGCCGCCGCCCAGGCTGGCGAAGGATTCCGTCATCACCTCGTTCTGCCCCCGGATGCGGATGCGCGTGTTCGGCGGCAGCTCGCCCAGGGCCTTGATGCGGCCCTGGATGGCCTTCACGACGCCGCCCAGGTCGCGGCCGTCCACGTTGGCCATGACGTCCATCACCCGCTGGACCGTGTAGTGGGTGATCTCGCTGGGGGTGCTGACGCGCTGGAGGGTCGCGAAGTTGGCCAGGGTCTCGAACTGGGGCTGAGCCGCGGGGCCGGCGGGCCGGAAGGGGTCCGTCTGGGCCAGGGCCGCGGCCCCGGGCAGGCCGAAGGGCGTGGCCATGAGCTTGGCCGGGGAGTCGGTTCCTTCGAGGGGTGTCTTCACCGCCACCGTGTAGTTCACGCCGTTGGCGGGATTCAGGAAGTACGAGGGCGCCAGCTGCCCGTTGCCGGACAGCGACACCAGGAGGCCGTTGGCCACATCGCGCTGGCTGAGGCCCAGGCGGGCCGCCCGCAGGCGGTCCACGTCCACCCGGTAGGCGGGGGCGTCCACCACCTGCTTCACCCGCACATCCACGGCGCCGGGCACGGTCTGGATGGAGGACTTCAGGCGCTGGGCCAGATCCGCGCTGGCCTGGAGGTTCGGCCCCTCGATCTGCACGTCGATGGGGGCGGCCACACCGAAGTTCAGCACCTGGCTCACGATGTCCGCGGGCTGGAAGTAGAAGCCGGAGCCGGGGAAGGCGCCGGGCAGCGCCTCGCGCAGCATCCGCATGTAGGTCCCGGTGGGGCGGTGCTCCGGCGCCAGGGAGATGAAGATGTCCGCATCCTGGCTGGTGACGTTGTCACTGGGCATGAAGGCCATGTTGAAGGCGCTGGGGACGCCGATGTTGCTGTTCACGGAGCGCAGCTCGGAGGGCGGGATCACCTGCCGGATCTCCGCTTCCACCCCGGCGACGATGCGCTCGGTCTCCTCCAGGCGCAGGCCCACGGGAGCCCGCACGTGGAGCTTCATGAGGCCCACGTCCACGGTGGGGAAGAAGTCCCGGCCGATGACCAGCAGCAGGCCCGAGCTGATGGCCAGGAAGGCCAGGGCCACGCCCAGCACGAAGACCCGGTGGTGGAGCACCTGGTCCAGGGCCCGGCCGTAGGCTGCCTGGAAGCGGCCGAGGGCCTCCTCCCGCCAGGCGTTGAAACGGCTCACGAGGCTCTCCGGTGCGGGGTGGTCGTGCGCCATGAGCATGCGGGCCATGGTGGGCACCAGGGTCCGGGACAGCAGGTACGAGGCCAGCATGGAGAAGACCACGGCCATGGCCAGGGGCGTGAAGAGGTACTTGGCGGGCCCCACGAGCAGCACCACAGGGAAGAACACGATGCAGATGGCCAGCGTGGCCACGATGGCCGGGACGGCGATCTGGCGCGCGCCATCGAGGATGGCCACCGTGAGCGGCTTGCCCATGGCCTGGTTGCGGTGGATGTTCTCCACCTCCACCGTCGCGTCGTCCACCAGCATGCCGATGGCCAGGCTGAGGCCGCCGAGGGTCATGATGTTCAGGGTCTGGCCCGTGAGCTTCAGGCCGATGAGGCCCACGAGGATGGCCAGGGGGATGCTGGTGCAGACGATGAGCATGCTGCGCCAGGAGCCCAGGAAGAGCAGGATCATCAGCGACACGAGCAGGGACGAGATCAGCGCCTCCTTCACCACGTCCTGGATGGCCGCGCGCACGAAGTGGCTCTGGTCGAAGTCGAAGTTCAGCACCATGCCCTTGGGAGCCGCGGCCTGGATGGAGGGCAGCACCTCCTTCGCGGCGTCCACCACCGCGAGCGTGGAGGCATCGGCCTTCTTCAGGATGGCCAGGTAGGTGGCCCGTTTCCCGTTGACCCGCACGATGTTGGTCTGGTCCGAGAAGCCGTCGTAGATC
>DASVZU010000332.1:0-5096 GCA_036391515.1 Holophagaceae bacterium | reverse complement strand
TGGCAGAAGCCATGCAAAGCCTGGGTGGCGCGGTGGAACTCGAAGGTCCGGTAGGCCTCACGCACCTCCTTCGCCACGCGGCCGAAGGCGGCCAGCGCCCAGCGATCCAGGGGGGCCAGATCCTGCTCCGCCACCGTGTCCTTCGCGGGGTCGAAACCGTCCAGGGCGCCCTCGACGGGTTCGATCCGGCGAAGGACGCTGTGGCCGAGCAGGACCTGGCGCCCCTGGACCGCTGGGCGCTGGCCGCCTTCGGCCGCATGGCGAAGGAAGTGCGCGAGGCCTACCGGACCTTCGAGTTCCACCGCGCCACCCAGGCGCTCCACGGCTTCTGCCAGTTGGAGCTCTCCGGCCGCTACTTCGAGATCGTGAAGGACCGCCTCTACTGCGATGCGCTGGATTCCCCCCGCCGCCGCAGCTGCCGCCACACCTGCCGGGAACTGGCGAAGGGGCTCTGCACCCTCCTGGCCCCCGTCATGAGCTTCACTGCCGACGAGGCCTGGGAGCAGATCCCGGGTGTCGAGGCGAGTGTGCACGAGCAGCGGTTCCCCGAGGCCCCGGTCGTGTCGGAGTCGGAAGCCTGGACGAAGCTCTGGGAAGTGAGGGCGACCGTGCAGGCCTCGATGGAGCCCTTGCGGGTCGAGAAGGCCGTCGGCACAAGTCTCGATGCAGAGGTCCAGGTCACTCTTAAGAGTCAAGCGGATTGGGATCGGTTGGACGACATTGGCGAGCCTTTAGATGAACTGCTGGTTGTCTCCGGCCTCACTCGAATCGTGGATCCAAACGTGAACTTCGCACCTGGGGTGATCGCTGGTACCCATCCTGGGTTGAAATGCCCCCGCTGCTGGAACCACAAGGGTGGCCACGGGACGGGCGAGGATGCAGATCTCTGCGCGCGCTGCGCGTCCGTGGTGGGGGCCTGATGCGCCGGCTGCTCTGGCTCCTCCTGCCCTCGGGCGTGCTCGCCCTCGATCTCGGTTCCAAGGCCTGGGTCCTCTCCTTCCTGCGGGAGGGGGAGACCCATCGGGTCATCGACGGATTCTTCAACCTGAGCGTGGGCTTCAACCGCGGGGCCATCTTCGGCAGCCTGACCTGGCTGCCGGAGGGGATCCGCTTCGGCCTCTTCACCCTGGCGGGTCTGGCGGCCCTGGTCTACTTCGGGCGGATCTTCCTGGCCGCGGAGACGCGCGCCTATGACCGGGCCGCCCTCGGCATGATCCTGGGCGGCGCCCTGGGGAACGGCCTGGACCGCTGGTTCCACGGGCACGTGGTGGACTTCCTCGATTTCGTCTTCGGCACCTGGCACTACTGGACCTTCAACCTGGCCGACAGCTTCATCCTGGTCGGTGCCGTGCTCTACGGCATCGGCCTGCTCCGCCACCCCAGTCCCTCCGGGGCCGAGGCCGCGCCGAAGCCCTGATCAGTCGCGGATCAACCCGCGGTGGATGCGTCCGACGAGGCCCGGTCCCTCGAAGATGAGGGCGCTGTAGACCTGGGCCAGGGCCGCGCCGTCGTCCAGGGCGTCCTGCACGTCCTCTGCGCTTCCCAGCCCTCCGCAGGCCACCAGGGGCAGGCGGCCCCGCAGGGCGACAAGGATCCGCCGGCGCACCTCGCGGGCCTTGGCCTTCAGGGGGACGCCGCTGAGGCCGCCCGCGCCCTTCGATTCGACCTCCGCGCGCAGGCGCTCAGGAACCACGCCGCGATCCAGGGTGGTGTTGGTGGCGATGAGGCCGGAGATGCCGGAAGCCACGGCCACTTCCACGATGGCGTCCAGGTCCTCGGGCGCCAGGTCCGGCGCCAGCTTCAGCAGCAGGGGCTGGCGCTCAAGGCCCATCTCCCTCCGAAGGTCGAGCATGCCCGCCAGCAGGGGCTTGAGGGCCTCCGGGGCCTGGAGGTTGCGAAGACCCGGCGTGTTGGGACTGCTCACATTCAGGGCCACGTAGTCCACGTGGGGCGCGATGAGGCGGTAGGCGTCCCGGTAGTCGTCCAGGGCCTGCGCCTCAGGCGTCTCCTTGTTCTTGCCGAGGTTGCCCCCCACGATCAGGCCCTCGGGCCGGTCGCGGAGGCGCGCCGCCACCACCTCTGCCCCTTCGCTGTTGAAGCCCATGCGGTTGAGGATCAGGCCCGCCTGGGGGAAGCGGAAGAGCCGGGGCTTCGGGTTGCCCGGCTGGGGCCGGGGCGTCACTGTGCCGATCTCCACGTGGCCGAACCCCATCGCCCGCCAGAGAGGCAGCAGCGTCGCGCCCTTGTCCAGGCCTGCCGCCAGACCCAGGGGCGAGGGGAAGTCGAGGCCGAGCACCTTCCGGCGCAAGCCCTCCGGGAGCTCCGGCGCCCGCAGGGTGGGCCAGGCGCTGACCCGGGCGCCCGCCCAGAAGGCGAGGTCGTGGGCGGTCTCCGGATCCAGGCGGAAGAGGAGGGGACGCGCGAGGCCGTACAGGTCCATCAGCGGACCACGACCGTGGCGGCCACCCTCTTGCCTGGGAAGTCCTCCCGCTGGGCCTCCACGTGGAAGGTGCCGTACCGGGCGGGTGCGGTGTACACCCCAGACGGCGTGATGGTGCCACCGTCCGATTCGATCACGCTCCACTTCACGGGCTGGCGCAGGGGCTGCACACCTTCGGGGTAGTTGATCTCGGCCTGGAAGGCCTGGGTGGCTCCGGGGATGAGGGCCACGACCGTGGGACGAAGGACGAGGGTAGGTGTGAAGGGCTGGGGCGGGGCGGTGGGCACGGGGGCTTTCGGGGCCCCACAGGCGAGGCCCAGCAGGAGGAAGGCACAGGGAAGCAAGGATTTGGACATGGACACCTTCCTAGACACCGGCCATCTCGGCCACGCGGTCCATCACCAGGGGCGGCTCGGTGGCGGCCTGGACCTGCTCCTTCGTGACACCGGGAGCCACTTCCACCAGCCTCAGCCCCTCGCGGCCCGGCACCACGTCGATGACGGCCAGGTCGGTGATGATGCGGTGGACACAGCGCTGGCCCGTGAGGGGCAGGTTGCACCGGCGGAGGATTTTGGGCTCGCCGTCCTTGTTGGTGTGCTCCATGACCACCACCACGCGTTTGGCGGCGGCGACCAGGTCCATGGCGCCGCCCATGCCCTTCACCATCTTGCCGGGGATCATCCAGTTGGCGAGGTTGCCCTCCATGTCCACCTGCATGGCGCCCAGGATGCTCAGGTCGATCTTGCCGCCGCGGATCATGGCGAAGCTGTCGGCGCTGCTGAAGAAGCTGGCGCCCGGCGCCGCCGTGACCGTCTGCTTGCCCGCGTTGATGAGGTCCGCGTCCACCTCCTCCGGCGTGGGGAAGGGGCCGATGCCCAGAAGCCCGTTCTCGCTCTGGAGGATCACTTCCATCCCCGGCGGGATCGCGTTCGCGATGAGCGTCGGGATGCCGATGCCCAGGTTGACGTAGAACCCATCGCGCAGTTCCTGGGCCGCGCGGCGGACGAGCTGGTCACGGGTCAGGGCCATGGGCTCCTCGGTAGATGGTCCAGGATAGCGCAGGTGCGCGTCAGGCTTACTTTCTGGAAGGGTCGCCAATGACCCGGATCGAGACGATCCGCGCGCCCAGTTCCAGCTCGTCGAGAATCCTCAGGTCGCGGTCCGGATGCTCGACCTCGCCCATCCGGGTGTATTTCCCGGTGAGGTGGGGCGTGGCGTTCGTGGTGATGAAGAACTGGCTGCCGCCGGTGTCCTTGCCGGCCAGCGCCATGCCCACGCTGCCGGGGCCGTACCAGGCGGGGGAGTCCTCGCAGCGCACGGTGTAGCCCGGGCCGCCGTCCATGGTGTCGCAGGGCGAGCCCATCTGCACCACGAAGTCCGGCACCACCCGGGGCACCAGGTGGCCGTCGAAATAGTGCTTCCGGGCCAGCAGCACCAGGTTCGCCACGTTCATGGGCGCCACGGCGGGATCGAGCCGCAGGGTGACGTACCGCCTCCCGCTGAAGGTGATGCGCAGCCGCACGGGCCTGCCGCGCTCCGCGAGCCGCGTGGCCTCCGCCAGGATGGCTTCGTCCGTGGCCGTGGGCCTCGGCGCCGCGGGCCAGGGCGTGGCCGGATCCAGCTTCGCCAGGGCCTCGTACGCCTCGTACCGGCAGCTCCAGTTGGGGTGCGCCAGCCAGCGCCGGAGCTGGGCCTTCTGCTCCTCCGCAGGCAGCTTCCACCGTGCGTAGCTCTGGATGAGGGTCTGCTGCGCCTCGAACTGCGTGTCGTCCCAGCAGCGCTTCGTCAGGGCGTCCAGGTCGGCAGGGGCGGAGGGCAGATCCTCGATGGCGGCGGCGCGGGCGATGGCATTGGCGCCCTGGAGCAGGCGGTCCCGCAGGGCATCGGCGGCCGCGGGAGCCTGGCGGCGCAGTGCGGGGAGCAGGGCGCCCTGCAGGGTGGCATCCGCCTCGCCCAGGGGCGGATCCTGGGTCAGTGCGGGAGCCATCGAAGGCAGGGGCTGCGCCAGCTTCGCCAGGCCCTGGTAGGCGTACCACCGGCTCAAGGGAAGCCCCGCGCAGGGCCAGGGCGACCCTGCCACCTGGAAGGCCTCGAGGGGAGCCGGATCGGGCAGGCCCTCGGACAGGCGGGAAAGGATGCCCGGGCAGGCCGTGTCGAGGGTGGCCTGGGAAGGACTGGCCAGGCCGAGGGCGGTCCATGCGGGGGAGGCCGGATCCAGGGCCCGGAATCCCGTCAGCGCGAGGTCGCGCCGTGCCGCCCAGGGCCCGCGGTTCCACGCATCCATCAGCGCCAGGATGTTCCCCGGCGTGGCAGGAATGGCCGGCAGCAGGGCCTTCTCCCTGCCGGCCATGACCAGCCGCAGGCGAGCCGCCTGGGCGCGGACGGGATCCACCTTCCCGGCCTTCGCCAGGGCGTGGAGGAAGCCCTGCAGGTCGGGCGAGACCTCCCCGCCGTTGATCCGGGCGGTGGCGACCTGGGCCTCCAGGTGCAGGTGGGCCGGCCAGGTTGCGGCGTCGGCGGCGGTGAGGCCGTCCAGGGCCCTCAGGGCATCCGGCCGCTTGAAGCGGTTCAGGAAGAAGAGGGCGTCGAAGCGCTGCCGGGGCGTGTGGGCCGCGGCGGCCCTGGCTTCCCAGGCCTCGGGTGTGGGGTTCGCCAG
>DASVZU010000331.1:0-2016 GCA_036391515.1 Holophagaceae bacterium | reverse complement strand
CCGGGGCCCCAGCACCGTCCGCCAGGTCTTCGAAGTGCTCTCCGCCGAGCGGGACCTCGGCTACACCACGGTGCTGAAGATGCTCCAGATCATGGACGAGAAGGGGCTGGTGCGACGGGACGATTCGGAACGCACCCATGTCTTCAGCGCCCGGCAGACCCAGGCCGAGACCCAGCGCCACCTCGTGGGCGACCTGCTGGACAAGGCCTTCGGTGGCTCGGCCACGAGCCTCGTCATGCAGGCCCTGGCCACCCGCCGCACCAGCCGGGAGGAGCTGGAGGAGATCCGCAGGCTCATCGACCAGGCCGAAGGAGGGAAGCCGTGAACACCCTGCTCCAGCTCGTCCGGGAGCCCTGGGCCCAGGCCCTGGGCTGGTCCCTGCTCCACTTCCTCTGGCAGGGCGCCCTTCTTGGCGCCCTCACCTGGGGACTGCTGGCCCTCCTGCGAGGCGCCAGCGCGAGGACCCGCTACGCCCTGGCCTGCGCCGCCCTGCTCCTGATGGTGGCGGCCCCGGTCCTCACCTTCCTGCACCTGAGGGCCCAGCCCACCGCCGCCGGAGGGGACGTGGTCCGCCTCCTCGTGGAGGAGGGGAGCCCGGCCCCAGCTTCTCTGGGCCTCCGGGCCCGGATGGCCCTGGCCCCCGCCCTGCCCTGGCTCCTGGCCACCTGGGCGCTCGGCGTGGCGATCCTGTCGCTTCGCTTCCTCGGCGGATGGGCCCGGGTCCAGCATCTGAGGCGGCGGGGAGCCGCCCCGGTGGCCGCCGAATGGCACCTGATCCTCTCCCGGCTCTGCCGCGAGCTGAAGCTCACCCGCGCGGTGCGGCTGCTCCAGTCGACGGCCGTGGAGGTGCCCACGGTCCTCGGGTGGCTCCGGCCGGTCATCCTCCTGCCCGCCTGTGCCCTCACGGGCCTCGCGCCCCTGCAGCTGGAGGCCGTCCTCGCCCACGAGCTGGCCCACATCCAGCGCGGCGACTTCGCCGTGAACCTGCTCCAGACCCTCGTCGAAGTCCTCCTCTTCTACCACCCGGCCGTGTGGTGGCTCTCCGGGCGCATCCGGGCGGAGCGCGAGCTCTGCTGTGACGACGTGGCCGCCACCCTCTGCGGGGATCCCCGGATCCTCGCCCGCGCCCTGGCCGTGCTGGAGGAGCTTCGCCTCCCCCACCCCCATTCCCCGTCCAACCTGGCCCTCGCCGCCAATGGAGGTTCCCTCATGCACCGCATCCGCCACCTACTACAGCCGGCCCTCCCCGTCCCGCCCCGCGCCCGCGCCGGCGCGGCGGCCCTGCTCGCCGTGAGTCTCCTGGGCGCCGCGGGCGCGGCCCTGCAGGATCCCGCCCCCAAGCCAGCCCCGGCGCCGAAGGCCACCCCGAAGGAGAACCAGGTCCGCATGAAGGTCGTGGACGGCGATCGCAATCTCGACGTCCGGCTCAAGGGGGACGTGAAGCTGGATCCGGGGGCCAAGGATCCCGTCAGCGTGGGGAAGGACGGCTCGCTCCGGATCGAGGAGCGGAAGGCGGGGAAGGCCCGCGGCTACACGGCCACCGCCGCACAGCGGACCTACACGGTGGACGGCCAGGCCAAGCCCCTGGACGCCGACGGCGAGGCCTGGCTGCGTGGCGCCCTGAAGGACGTGCAGAAGGCGCAGGCCGGTCGCGAGAAGGCCCGCCGCTTCGAGCGCCAGGCCCGGGACATGGAGGCCCAGGCCAAGGTGATGGAGGTCCACGCCAAGGAACTCCAGCTGAAGCTGGAGAAGGAGCTGTCCCCCGAGGTCCAGGCCCGGGTGCAGGCGGAGGTCGAGAAGGCCCAGAAGGGCCTCGAGGCCGCCCAGCGCATCCGCGTGGAAGTCCAGGAGGACGACGACGGCCAGCCCAGGGTCATCCTGCAGAAGGACGGCAAGGAGAAGCGGGTGGTGGTGAAGCGCTTCCACTGGAAGGGCGAGGATGAGGACGAGGCCCGGGCCGAGATGGCCGAGCTTCAGGCCGAGATGGAGGCCCTCCGCGCCCGCATGGACCAGCTG
>DASVZU010000330.1:0-7424 GCA_036391515.1 Holophagaceae bacterium | reverse complement strand
GCCTTCGTTGATGCGGCGGGCGATCTCCAGGTTGTGGGCGGCCAGAGCGGCCTCGTCGAGCTCCGGCTGCACATGCCGGAGGCAGATGGTCTGGAGGGGCACGGGGGCGAGGCGCTCCCAGTCGGCGGCGGCGTCCACCTGCTGCTTCAGCCACTGGGCGTTCTCGAGGTCACGGCGCAGGCGGGCCTGCAGCCCCTCCACGCCCACGTCCATGAGGTAGAACCAGAGTTTCAGGGCGCGGAAGCGGCGGCCCAGCTGGATGTGCCAGTCGCGGAAGTTGCTCACCTGGCCGTCCTGGGCGGAACGGGCGCCAGGCGCTCCCAGCCGGGGGCGGCGTCCACCTGGTCCTTCAGCCAGCTCGCGTTGGCCAGGTCGCGGCGCAGGCGGGCCTGCAGGCCCTCCACGCCCACGTCCATGAGGTAGAACCACAGCTTGAGGGCGCGGAATCGCCGGCCCAGCTGGATGTGCCAGTCGCGGAAGTTGCTCACCTGGCCGTCCTGGGCGGTGCGCAGGTAGCTGGGGTTCGTGCTCATCACGCGGATGAGGTGCTGGGGGTCGCGGACGTAGTAGGCACTGAGGTCGAAGCCCACGCCCATCCACTTGTGGGGGTTGAAGACGAGGCTGTCGGCCCGCTCCACGCCCTCCCACATCCAGCGGCACTCCGGCAGCACCATGGCCGTGCCCGCCAGGGCCGCGTCCACGTGGAGCCACATCCCGTGCTTCTCCGCGAGGTCGGCCATGGCCGCCACGGGATCCAGGGCGGTGGTGCCCGTGGTGCCCACCGCGGCCACGAGGGCGCAGGGGCGGAGGCCGATCTCAATGTCCTTCTCGATGGCCGCCTGCAGAAGGTCGAGGCGGATGGCGTGATGCTCGTCCGTGGGGATGAGGCGCAGGAAGCTCCGGCCGAAGCCCGCCAGCAGGGCCGCCTTCTCGATGGAACTGTGGCCCTGGTCCGAGGCGTAGACCACCAGGGGCGCCTCGCCGCTCTGGAGGCCTTCGGTGTTCTGCGCGTAGTCCGAGATCTTCTCGCGGGCGCAGAGCAGGGCGGTGAAGGTGGCAGTGCTGGCCGTGTCGTGGATGACGCCGGTGAAGGCGGGGCTGAGCCCCACCATCTGGCGCAGCCAGTCCATGACGACCTCTTCGACCTCGGTCGCGGCGGGGCTGGTCTGCCAGCTCATGCCCTGGGCGCCCAGGCCCGCGGAGGCCAGGTCGCCGAGGATCGAGGCGTAGCTGGTGTTGCTGGGGAAGTAGGCGAAAAAGGATGGATGGTTCCAGTGGGTGATGCCCGGCAGGACGTCCCGCTCCAGGGCGGCCAGGGCCTGGGCCATGCGCCCGCCGTGGAGGGGCGGGTGGTCGGGGAAGGCCGCCCGGATCTCGCCGGGCTTGACCTGGCTCATCACCGGCAGGCGTTCGAGACCTTCGCGGTAGTCCGCGATCCAGTCCACGAGCTGGTATCCGAGGCGGCGGAATTCTTGGGCGTCCATGGGTCCAGTGTGCCGCCATTCCACCGCACCGGCGTCAGGGATGTGCGGCCTCAGCCACCGGGATGGCCGGTTCCAGGAGGTCGACCTTGCCGGAGTCGAGATGGTAGAGGGCGGGCAGGACCCTGATCCGGCCATCGCCGGCCCGCGCACGAAGGAGGTCCGACCGGTCGAGGAGGGTCTGGGCCTGGCGCCGGGCGTTGGCCGCCTCCAGGCGGGCGCCGTAGGCTGCCGCAGCTTCATCGGGATGCTCCGGCGTGCTCTCCAGGAGGCCCGCCATGCCCGCCTGGAGCGCCCACAGGTTGCCGGACAGGGGTTTGCCATTCGCCTCCCGCACGGCTTTCACCGCCCCGCAGCCGGTGTGGCCCATCACCAGGACCACCTTCGAGCCCAGGTGCTCCACGGCGTATTCCACGGAGGCGAGGCCCTGGAGGTCCGGCGCGTTGCCGGCCTCGCGGATGGTGAAGAGGCGCCCCGCCTCCTGGTCGAAGAGCAGGTTGTCCGGCACCCGGCTGTCCGAGCAGGTGACGATGACCGCGAAGGGGCTCTGGCCCTTCACCAGCGCGGCGCGCAGGACGGCATCGTGGCTGGTATCCACGGTGCGGACCCGCTTCCCGGCGACGAACCGTCCGTTGCCGGCGAGAAGTTCCAGCAGGGCGGCCTCGGGCGTGGCCGGGGCGGCGGTGCCGCGGGGGGCTTCGGCGGGCAGCACGGCCGCAGGCCGTTCCTGGGCCGCCAGGCCGAGGGTGGACAGGGCGAGGAGAAGGGGCAGACCGCGCATGGGGCCTCCGGAGCGTTCGAGGTACCGACGCGGTCACTCCCGGGAGGGTTTAATTCCCATCGAGGTTGGGTATGGACGCGCGTTCCAGTGCCCTGCAGGCTGGCACCGCCGGGGGATGGGCGGCGACAATGAAGGGCCTGTTTCAAGGAGCGGCATCATGGAGATGGTCATCGATTTTCCCGGCGGCGCACGGGTCGACGCGCACTTCGGCCCCTACACCGTGATGACGGATCAGCCGCCCCAGGGCGGCGGCGAGGGCTCCGCGCCCACGCCCTTCGCGCTGTTCCAGGCCTCCCTGGGCACCTGCGCCGGCATCTACGTGCTGGGCTTCTGCCGCCAGCGGGGCCTGCCCACGGAGGGGATCCGCCTGACGCAGCGCACCATCCCCGAGCCCGGTACGGGCATGGTGGGGCGCATCGAGCTGGACATCGAGGTTCCGCCCGGCTTCCCGGAGAAGTACCACGAGGCGCTGATCCGGGCGGCCAGCCAGTGTGCGGTCAAGAAGCACCTCGAGCACCCCCCGGCCTTCGATGTCCGGACGGTGGTCAAGGCTTAGAGTGCCGCTCAGGCTAGGTGGAGGGTCACCACCGACTTCCGCTGGCCGTGCTCACCGCCGCCGGAGCCGGAGCTCTCCTTCGTGTGCTGGACGACCACCAGGCGGCCGCCAGAGCGGGCGAACTGGAAGGCTTCCCGCTCCTGCTGCTCGAAGGAGATGACCAGGAAGGCGCGCCCCTTGAGGTGGACCTGGGTCTCGGCGGCCAGGGGGAGGCCGTCGGCGCCCACCCAGACCTGGGCGGACGCCTCCATCTCCTTGACGTACTTCCGGTCCTGCCGGGACAACCTGGGGCTGATCTTCAGGCGGAGAAGCCGGGCGGGCCTCCCCTGCCAGGCGTCCTCCCGGGCCTCGACGAGCTGGGCCTGATCGAGGGCGCGGAGCAGCGCCTCGGCCCCATGGAGGGCGTCGCGGACCGTCAGGGCCCTGAGCCCCTCCAGGGCCTGCCGTGTGGTGGCCTTGGCCTCCGGGTCAGTGGCCTGGGCCTGGGCCTCGCGTGCCGCGGCCTTCAGGAGTTCGGGGGCCCATGACATCCGGAGTCCCTGGGGCCCGTCCTCCACGGTGGCGGTCGCCCGCCCCTCCGTGACGATGGGCTGCTTGTCATCGCCCTGGCGATTCCAGAACTGGTACTCGACGCTCGCCTTCACCGGGGACTGGCCGTCCAGCCGCGCGAGCACATCCCTGAGGTCGCCGAGGGCGTCCGCCCGGAGCAGGGACCCGAGCAGGAGCAGGGAAAGCAGGCGGACCGTCATGGGAACCTCGGGATGGTGGGGGTCAGCCAGGGGATGCCGCGTCCCGGAGGCGGGTTCCCGGGATGCTGAGGGCTACTCGTAGCGGAGGGCTTCGATGGGATCCTGGCTGGCGGCCTTCAGGGCGGGCCGCGGGACCCGCTCCGCGAGCCTTGGGCGAGCGGGAGGAGGCGCCGAGGGCGCCTCCGTTCGCGGGGAAGCAGGCGCCGTGCGTGAGGCGGAGCCGAGCGCCCAGGCGCTGGCCCACAGGCGAAGGTGCGGGGCTACTCGTAGCGGAGGGCCTCGATGGGATCCTGGCTGGCGGCCTTCAGGGCGGGCCACAGTCCGAAGATGAGCCCGATGGCCGTGCTCACGCCGAAGCCGAGGGCGATGCTCCACAGGGGGGCCGCAGCGGGGAAGTCGAAGACCAGGCGCACAAGCATGGCGATGCCGAGGCCGAGGGCGATACCCACGGCGCCGCCCACGCCGGTGAGGCTGATGGCCTCCACCAGGAACTGCATGGCGATGTCCTTCCGGGTGGCGCCCAGGGCCTTGCGCACACCGATCTCGCGCGTGCGCTCGGTGACACTCACCAGCATGATGTTCATCACGCCCACGCCACCCACCAGCAGGGCGATGGCGGCGATGAGGATCATCGCGCCGGCGATGCCCCCAGTGACCTGCTGGAAGGTCTTGAGCTGTGCTTCGCTGGTGAAGATGGCGAAATCGTTGGGCTGGTCCGCCTTCAGGCCGCGACGGGCCCGGAGGATGGCCACTTCCTGGTCCATCATCTCGTACATCCGCTTGGGATCCTTGGGCACGGTGGCGATGTGGATGGTGTCGCCTCCGCCGTTCTTGACCTGGGGGAACATCTCGTCGAACGTGCTGATGGGAATGATCAGGATGTTGTCGGCGTCCCCGCCCAGGAAGCTGCCCTTCTTCTCCAGCAGCCCGACGACGTGGAAGTCGATCCCGTTGACCAGCACCGTGCGGCCGATGGGGTCGCGCTTCCCGAAGAGGGCTTCCGCCGTCTGTGGGCCCAGCACACAGGCCTTGGAAGCGTGGGTCACGTCCGCATCCACGAGGAAGCGTCCGTCCTGGATGAAGGCGTTGTTGGCGGGAGCGTAGTCGGCGTTGGTTCCGACGAAGGTCGGCCCGTTGGCCTCCTGGCCATCCGGGGATTTGATGCTGAGCTTGGCGGCATCGGCCCCGAAGAGGTAGCGCTCCTGGGAGACGGCCGACGCCAAGGTGGCGGTTCGCTTCAGGGCTTCCGCATCCGCGATGGTCAGGTCGCGCCGCCGCTTCTGCTCCTCCGGCAGCCGCCCGCCCCCGAAACGGGGTTCGTATTTCTGGAACTGCACCAGGGTGGTGCCGAAGCTTGAGAAGCTGTCGGTGACGGCGGCGTTGAAGCCCGACACGAAGCTCACCATCGCGATCACTGTCGCCACCCCGGCCACGATGCCCAGCAGGGTGAGGAAGCTCCGGAGCTTCTGGGCCACCATGGCCCGGAAGGCGAAGCGCACGTTCTCCCGTCCGATGCCGCGGAACCCCAGTTTGGTCGTTCGGATCGCCATGGCCGCTCCTACTCCGCCCGGATGGCGTCGATGACGAGGAGGTTGGAGGCCCGGTAGGCGGGCAGGAACCCGGCGGCAAGGCCCACGAGGGTGCTGAGGCCGATGCCGGTGAGCACGATCGGAATCGTGATCTGGGCCGGGAACCCGGCCACCACCCGAACGGTCCATGCGCCCAGCCCGCCGACCACGACGCCGATGACGCCTCCCGCCGCGGAGAGCAGGGCCGCCTCGAGGAGGAACTGGCGCCGGATGTCCCGTTTCCGAGCGCCGATGGCCAGGCGGACCCCGATCTCCTGGGTCCGTTCCACCACGCTGACCAGCATGATGTTCATGATCACGATGCCGCCCACACCGAGGCTGACGCTGCTGATCAGCATGAGGAGGATGAAGGCCGCGCTGCTGATGGCCTTCCAGAGCTGCTGGAGGCTCTCCTGGGTGAGGATGCCGAAGGGATCAGGACTCCTGAAGCTGGTGTGCCGCATGGCACGGAAGAGGGCGCGGACCTCATCCATGGAAGCATCCAGGCCCTCGACGCCATGGCGGGCCTTGATCTGGAGCTCCAGGCTCTCGTTGGCCGCCATGAAGTTCTTCCGGTAGACGGTCAGAGGGATGTAGATCCGTCCGTCCTGGTTGAAGCCGATGCTCCGCCCCTGCTTGGGCATGAGGCCGATGATCTTGAAGGGAAGTCCCCGGATGAGCATCGTCCGGCCGATGGGGTCCAGGTGTGGGAACAGCTCCTCGCGCGTGTTCGCGCCGATGATGGCCACGTTCTGGGAGGCTTCGCTTTCGTTCTCGGAGAAGAACCGCCCGGATTCGAGCTCGAGGTTGAAGAGGTCGGCGAAGTTCGGCGTCACCCCATTGACGGAGATGGTGTCCAGGTGATGCCCTTCGTAGCTCACCGGCATGGTGTTCCCGGCGGCGGCGGAGACCTGCGAGGACTCCTGCAGGATGCCGCTGGAAAGACGCTGGTACTCTTGCCAAGTGATGGGCGGACGCTTGATGGCATCCAGGAATTCCTTGCGGCTTCGGATGATCCCGAACTTCTCGACGAGGTACACGTCCGGCGCCAGGACGATGATCTTCTCCTTCACGTAGGTGTTCAGGCCGGAGATCACGCCCACGACGGCCACGATGGTGGCGACGCCGATGATGACGCCCAGCAGCGTGAGGAAGCTGCGGAGGGTGTGCGCCCGGATGGCCCGGAGCGCCACGCGGAAGAGTTCGGAGGGATTCATGGTCAGGCGGTCTGCTTGGCGCCGTCTTTCTTGGGCGCCTTCTCGGCCCGGACGCTCTCGCCGCCCTTCAACTCGCGCAGCACGCGGTTCGGCCCAGTGATGAGGGTCTCCCCGCCCTTCAGGCCGGAGAGCACTTCCACGGACAGATCCCCCATGAGGCCGGTCTTCACCGGGACGAACTTGGCCTTTCCGCCGTCCACGAGGTAGACGCCTTCCTCCTCGCGGGGTGCCCCGGGCTTGAGGCTCTCGCCCGGCTTGGGCTTGATGTCGTGCATGACAAGCGCCTGGAAGGGAATGGCCAGGGCCTGGCTGCGGCTGCCGGTGAAGATGTCCGCCTGGGCGGAGAGGCCGGGCTTGATGGTGGTCGGCGGATTCTTGATCCAGACCTTCACCTTGAACTTGGTGGCATCATTCACGCTCGTCTTGAGGATGGGGCTGCCGCCCACTTCCGTGACCTGGCCCTGGAACACCTGGTTGGGATACGCATCGATCCGGACCTGGGCTTCCTGTCCCAGCTTCACGGTCGGGATGGAGGCCTCGTCCACTTCCATTTCCGCTTCGACCTTGCTCATGTCGGAAATGGTCAGGAGCACGGTGCCTGCCTGGTTCTGGATGCCGGGCACGGCGGTTTCGCCCAACTCGATGCGGCGGGCGGTCACCACGCCATCCATCGGGGCCGTGATCGTGGAATAGCCCAGCCCCACCTGGGATTGGCTCACGTTGGCCTTGGCCTGCTCCATGCGCCGCTGGGCGGTTTTCTGGTCGGCCTGGGCCGTTTCATAGGTGGTCCGGGCCCGTTCGAAATCCGCTGCGGAGATGATGCCGGCGGTGCGGTTCGCCTTGGCCCGCTCGAAGTCCGATTTGGCCTGCACCAGGGCCGCGGTGGCCGATTCCAGCTGGGAATGGGCGGCCTGGAGGTTGGCCTGCATGGCATCGGCGTTCGCCCGGGCATTCCGGGGATCGATCTCCATGAGGAACTGGCCCTTCTTCACCACATCCCCTTCCTTCACCGCCAGGCGGGTGACCTGACCGATGACGTTCGCGGAGATGTCCGCCTTGGTGACGGCCTGGA
>DASVZU010000329.1:0-6978 GCA_036391515.1 Holophagaceae bacterium | reverse complement strand
CCGGTCTTCACGAGGGTGAGCCCGAGGGACGCCACGATCAGCCAGAGGATGAGGCCCTGGAGGAAGGGGCGGATGCCCACGGTGCGGATGGCCTCGCGGCTGAGCCCGGCCCCGATGAGGAAAAGGGTCAGCACCAGGGCGCGGTTGGCGGCGAGGGCCACCAGGTGGCCGGCGCCGTGCAGCGCGGGCACCCAGGTCACGAGGGCCGCCATGGCCAGGAAGCCGGCGATGAACCAGGGCTTCTTCGTGGGGGGGGCGTCCGCGGCGGCCTCCTTGTTCGTGCGGGCGTGGATCATGCCCACGCCCATGGTCACGGGCACGATCCAGAGGGCCCGGGCCAGCTTCACGGTGGTGGCCACCTCCAGGGCCTGCCTGCCGTAGGCGAGGCCGGCGCCTACCACAGAGCTGGTGTCGTGGATGGCCAGGGCCGCCCAGAGGCCGAAAGCCGGCTGGTCGAGGCGGAAGAGGTGGCCGATGGGCGGGAAGATCACCAGGGCCACGGCGTTCAGGAGGAAGACGGTGGCCAGGGCCACGGAGACCTGGTGGGCCCGGGCCCGCATGACGGGGGCCACGGCGGCGATGGCGCTGCCGCCGCAGATGGCGGTGCCCACGGCGATGAGGAGGCCCGCGTCGCGGTCCACCTTGAGGATGCGGGCCAGCCAGAGGCCCAGGAGGATCACCACCGCGAGGCTCATGGCGGTGATGCCGATGCCGTGCAGCCCGGCGCGGGCCACCGTGCGGAGGTCCATGCCGGCCCCCAGGCCCACCACGGCTAGGGGCAGGAGGCGGTGGGTCCAGGTCCGCGTCTGGGCCTGGAAGGGATTGCCGAAGATCAGGGCGATGGCCGCGCCGCCCACCAGCGCCAGGGCGGCGGAGGTGAAGGGGGCAAGGGCCAGGACGGCGCCGAGGGCCAGGAGGGGCGTGGCCAGGCTGGAGGCGGGGCGGGAGGGGAGGGCGGCTTCGCTCATGCCATCCAGGATCGGCATGGACCATCTGAAAAACGAATTGTATTACCGGATATAATATCAGAAAAAGTGATGGAGGCGGAGATGCCGGAACTCGATCCGCGGCGGCTGGAGACCTTTCGCGTGGTGGCCCAGCTGGGCCAGGTCTCCGGCGCAGCCCGCAGCCTGAACCTGTCCCAGCCCGCGGTGACCGCCCAGATCCGCCAGCTGGAGGCGGAGGTGGGCCGGCCCCTCTTCACCCGCCACGCCTCGGGGGTGGAGCTGACGGAGGCCGGGCGCCTCCTGCTGGACTACGCCAAGCGGATCCATGGCCTGCTGGCGGAGGCGGGCGAGCGGGTGCTGGGCGAGGGCCGGATGGGCGGGGACCTGCGCCTGGGCGCCAGCACCACCGCCGCCGCCTACATCCTGCCGCCGGTGCTCCGCGGGTTCCTGCTGGAGCACCGGCCCGCGCCCCTGGCGCTGGAGGTGGGCAACACGGAGGAGGTGCTCCAGTGGGTACGGGAGGGGCGGACCCCCCTGGCCCTGGTGGAAGGCCTCACGCGGGCGCCGGGGCTGGCCCTGGATCCCTACCTGCAGGACGAGCTGGTGCCCGTCCGCGCGGCGCGGGCGCCGAAGCCCCTGGCGGCAGTGCGGAGCGCCGGGGACCTGGTCGGCGTCCCCCTCATCTGGCGGGAGCCCGGATCCGGCACGCGGGCCGTGGTGGAGCGGGCGCTGCGGAAGGCCCGGGTCGCCCGGGCCCCCCGCGACTCGGATCTGGTGGTGGGAGACACCGAGTCCATCAAGTCCTGCGTGCTGCTGGGGCTCGGCATCGGGTTCCTGTCGCGCTGGAGCATCCAGCGGGAGGTGCGCCATGGCCTGCTGGAGGTCATTCCCCTGCCGGATCTGGCCGTCCCCCGGATCTTCTCCTGGGCCCAGGCCGGTGGTGGAGCCCCGGGCCAGGCCGGGGCCTTCCTGCGCCACGCCCTGGCCCATCCGCCGACCCTCGACCGGGCCCCGGAGCGCTAGGCTGGACTCCATGCCCGATCACCTGATCCCCTCCCGCCGCGGCCTGCCCGCCGACGATCCCATCTTCGCCCTCCACGCCGAGGCCGTGGCCCGCGCGGCGACGGGCCAGCCGGTGGTGGACGCCACCGTGGGCGCCCTTCTGGACGACAGCGGCCAGCTGGTGGTCCTGGAATCCGTCATGGGACTCTGGCGGGAACTGGCGGCGCTGGAGGTGGCGCCCTACGCCCCCATTGCGGGCGATCCCGCCTACCTGCGGGCCCTGGTCCAGCGGCACTGGCCCCTCCTGCGGGAGACGGGCCCCGCCTGCGCCACGCCCGGCGGCAGCGGAGCCCTGGCCGTGTCCCTGCGCACCTTCCTGGAGCCGGGCCAGGCCCTGCTCACGGCCGCCCCATTCTGGGGGCCCTACGGCACGCTGGCTTCGGAGGCAGGCCTGCGGCTTGCCACGGTTCCCTGGCCCGAGGCGGACCTTCCCCTGGACCTGCCGGCGTGGCGGCAGGAGGCGGAGGCCCTCCTGGCGGCCCAGGGCCGCCTACTGGTGTGGCTGAACGATCCCTGCCACAACCCCACTGGGCGCAGCCTGACGGCCTCGGACCGCGCGGGGCTGGCGGCGCTGCTCACGGACCTTTCGGCGACGGGCCCCGTGACCCTGCTGCTGGACCTCGCCTACCAGGACTACACCCGCGAGCCCGCCGAGGTGGCCGCGGCCCTGGCGGATTACGCGGCCCTGGGCGAGGCGGGCGCCGTGCTGGTGGGCGCCTCCCTCTCGCTCTCCAAGGCCTTCACCCTCTATGGCGCCCGGTCCGGGGCCCTGGCCTTCCCGTGGTCCCGGGACGGGGAACTCCAGGCGGCCCTGGCCATGGCCTGCCGCGGGCTCTGGTCCACCTGCCCCCGGGCGCCCCAGTCGCTGCTCCTGCACCTCATGCGGGAGGGCAAGGCCCAGGCCCACCTCGCCGCCGAGCACCGGCACTGGTCGGAGGTGCTCGAATCCCGCGCCCTCGCCCTGGACGGCGCCCTCCGCGCCGAGGGGCTGGCGGGCGCGCCCTGGCAGGGGGGCTTCTTCGTGACGCTGGGGGTGCCCGATCCCTCCGGTGTCTGCGACCGCATGAAGGCGGACGGCGTCTTCAGCGTGCCCATGCCCTGGGGCCTGCGGGTGGGCATCTGCGGGCTGAGGGCTGCGGACGCGCCGCAATTCGCCCGGAGTCTGCGGAAGGCGCTGGCGCCCTGAACCCAGGAGTTCGGCCTTGGAATCAGGATGGGCTTGAGGTAATCTGAACGACCGCGGGCGTATAACTCAGCGGTAGAGTGCTACCTTCACACGGTAGAAGTCCCAGGTTCGAATCCTGGTACGCCCACCACAAAGGCCCTGATCGTGATCGGGGCCTTTGTTCTTCCAGCCCGTGTCCCATTTCCCCCTCCGGGAGCTTCCATGCCCTTCATCAACGCCACCCAGGTCCGCGCCGGGATGATCGTCAACTTCGAGAACGAGCTCTGCCGCGTCATCAGCGTCGAGCACCAGACGCCCGGCAACCTGCCGGCCCGCGTGGTGGTGAAGATGAAGCGCCTGAAGGACGGCATCAACCGCGAGAACCGCTTCGGCAGCGCCGACAAGGTGGACAAGGCCAGCCTCGAGCAGCACATGCTGGAGTTCCTATACGAGGACGGCGACCATCTCGTCTTCATGAACAACGAGACCTACGAACAGACGGAGCTGAGCAAGGACGTGCTCGGCGACGACCTGGTCTTCCTCGAGCCCAACATGCAGGTCGAGATCGAGTTCTACGAGGGCCAGGCCCTCAGCGCCACCCTGCCTGCCAGCGTGGTGCTCGAGATCATCGAGACCGAGCCCGTCATGAAGAACGCCAACGCCACCGGCTCCTACAAGCCCGCGAAGCTCGCCAACGGCATCACCGTGGGCGTGCCCCCCTACATCGAGGCAGGGGAAAAGATCCGCGTGAACACGGTGGACCGCACGTTCATGGAGCGGGTGAAGTAGCCGCCCGGCGGACCCCCTCCTCCGACCCCGGTTGGCATGTGCCGCCGGGGTTCTTTTTATTGCAAGTGGCCTGAATCGGATCTGCTGCAAATCCGGGAAGATATTCATTACCTCGGCATCCTCTGCGTGACAGTTGTCACAGGAACGGCGGTTTTGTGCGATAACGTTCCTGTTGGTTCCTGTCGCGTCGTGGAGTCCCATGCCCCAAGCAGTCCTCAATCTACGAAGGATCGAGTTCCTGGCCGGGCTGCCCATGGCGGCGGCCGAGGAGCTCGCCGGCATCGCCGAGATGCGCCGCTTCCCCGACGGTGCCCGCGTCTACACGCAGGGTGACCAGATTCCCGGTGTCTACGTGGTGGTGAAGGGGGGCCTCAAGGTCTTCCGCACGGATGGCCGGGGCCGCGTGCAGGTGCTCCAGTTCCTCAAGGTGGGCGACTGCGTGGGCGAGGTGCCGGTCTTCGACGGCGTGCCCATCGCCTCCAGCGCCGAGTCCCACGGCGAGACCGAGTGCTGGCTCATCCCCTCCGCCCCGCTCCGGCAGGTGGTCCACCGTCACCCCGAAGTGGCCGAGATGCTCATCCAGCACTTCGCCGCCAAGGTGCGCCACCTCGTCACCCTGGTGGAGACCCTCAGCCTCCACAGCGTGCCCGAGCGCGTGGCCCAGCTGCTCATCGAGGCCCACGAGGCGAACCCCACCCGCTCCATCGTGGAGTTCCAGGAGACCCAGGAGGACCTGGCCCAGTGCATCGGCGCCAGCCGCGAGGCCTTCAGCCGCGCCCTGCGCCTGCTCACGGACCTGGGGCTCATCCAGAGCACCTTCCCCGTGGTGCGCATCCTCGACCTGGGCAAGCTGCAGCGCTACGCGAAGGGCTGAGGCCGGCTCCAAAACGCTGTGCGTTTTGGAGGGGGGCTACACCACGGCCAGGTAGCGCACCTTCGTGCCCGCCTCCAGGCCCCCGGGCTCGATCCACGCGCAGGCATCCGCCTGGGCGAGGGTGACGAGGTCGCCGGAGCCCTTGCTGGGCAGCGGATGGAGCGTGCCGCCTTCCAGGCGGCAGGGGTGCAGGAGCGGACGGTCACCCTTGTTCTTCACGCGGGCGGCCAGCGCGCCCCGCCGCCACGGATCCGGGAAGGCGAGGCCCTGCAGGCGCGCCAGCGCCACCGGGAGGAAGAGCAGGGCGTTGAGGTAGGCTGAGACCGGATTTCCCGGAAGGCCCAGGATCAGCCGGTCGCCCAGGCGGGCCGCCAGCATGGGCTTGCCGGGCTTGAGGCGGATGCGGTGGAAAAGGATGATGGCGCCGAGGCCCGCCAGCACCGCGGGCAGGTGGTCGTGCTCGCCCATGCTCACGCCGCCGGAGGTGAGGAGGATCGGGGCGCCGTCCGGCGCCTGCAGGGCCTCGGCCAGGGCTCCGGGATCGTCCGGCAGCGAGGGGCGCCGCCGAACGTCCGCGCCGAGAGCGTGGGCCAGGGCCGCCAGCATGGGGCCGTTGGAATCGCGGATCTGGTGGGGCGCGGGATCGGCCACCAGCTCGTCGCCGGTGGAGGCCACGTCCACGCGGAGGCGCGCGAGGGCGGGCACGGGCAGGCCCACCTGGGCACGCAGGCCCGCGGCGGCGGCCGTGAGAGGCGCGCCTGCGGGCAGGAGCAGGTCGCCCGCCCGGGCCTGCTCGCCGCGGGGGCGCACGTGGTCACCGGGTTCGGGATCCACCTGGACCGCCACCGTGTCGGCCGATTCCGCGAGCTGCTCCACGGGCACGATGGCATCGGCTCCGGGGGGCAGGGCGGCGCCGGTCATGATGCGCACACAGGTGCCGGGCGCCACGTGGAAGGCGGCCGGGTCGTCCCCGGCGAAGAGGGTGCCCAGGACCCGGCGCGGGGCCCGGCCATCCGCGGCCCGCAGGGCCACGCCGTCCATGGCCGCGCGGTCCGCCGCCGGATCGTCGCGGTCGGCGCGGACCTCGGGGGCGGACGGGGCCGGCAGGGCCTCCCAGAGGCGGCGCAGGGCCTCCTCCAGGGGCAGCAGGTCGGGATGGTCGCAGCTCATGGCCATGCCCCGATCCTACTCCCCGGAGGGTCGCAGCTCCGTGACCCAGGTCTCCACACCACCCAGAAGGGGGCCCAGGCCCTGGCCGAAGCGGGCCGCGGCCAGCCAGTCCAGGCCTGGAGGGAGGTCGCTCAGGATGCGGGCCAACCGGGCCCGGTGGCCCGGCGGGGGCGCGGCCAGGGCCCGGGGCGCCTCGAGGCGCAGGACCGAGTCCGCCTCGGCGAGGTCGGGGATCCAGCGCCGCAGCGCCGCGTCCACCGCGGCCCAGGGGCGGTGGCCCAGGGGCAGGAAGCTGCGGAGGTGCAGGCCTGGGCCGCCGTCGTGGACCACCGTGCAGCCCAGGAGGTCGCTGCCCTCGCCCGGGTGGACGAGGAAGCCGTGCCCGCCGTCCACGGCGGTGCCACGCGGGTGACGGGAATGCCAGGCCTCCACCGAGGCGTAGGGGATCTCCGCGAGGGCCGCCGCGGCCATCGGGGCCCAGGGCGCCAGCAGTTCCGCCGCCTCGAAGGCCGGCAGGGCCAGGATCACCCGCGCCGCAGTGGCCGCATGGCCCTCGCCCTCCACGCGCCAGCCTTCAGGTGCGGGCGTGAGCCGCCGGGCTCGAAGGCCCAGGCGCAGATCCAGCTCCCGCGCCAGGGCCGCGGGCAGGGCGCCCATCCCCGCGGTCGGTCGCGCCTGCCGCGTGCGGGGCCGGCGGAGGGCCCCGGCGTCGAGGGCCTCTGCCTCGGTGGCGAAGAGCCCCCGGGCCGCCAGGGGCAGCAGGCGCTCGGCCGCCTCGGCCCCGAAACGTCGGCGCGTCCAGGCGGCGAGGCTCTCGCCCTCCCGGGCGCGGGTCGGCCACAGCAGGCCGGCGAGGAGGCGGAGGCGGCCGGCAGGGCCCAGGAGGGGGGAGGCCAGGAAGGCGCCGCCGTGGGCCGGCACGGGCACGAGGCGGCCGCCCAGGGCCGCCCAGCGGGGCCGGCGGGGCACCT
>DASVZU010000328.1:0-4323 GCA_036391515.1 Holophagaceae bacterium | reverse complement strand
GGCACGTCCGCCTCGAACTTCTTGAAGTTCTCGATGAAGCGGGCGGCGAGGGAGCGGTAGCGGGCGTCGTACTGGGCCTGGTCGGGCCAGCTCTGGGCCGGGTACATCACGCCGTCGGGCACGTCGGGGCAGTGCTTCGGCACGTCGAAACCGAAGACGGGGTCGCGGTAGCACTCGACGCCATCGAGCTTCCCGTCCAGGGCGGCGTTCAGCAGGGCGCGGGTGTGCCGGATGCTGATGCGCTTGCCCACGCCGTAGGGGCCGCCGGTCCAGCCGGTGTTCACCAGCCAGCAGGTGGCGCCGTGGCGCAGCATCTTGCGGCGCAGCAGCTCGGCGTACACGGCCGGGTGGTGGACCATGAAGGGGCCGCCGAAGCAGGGGCTGAAGGTGATCTCCGGTTCCTTGCCCAGGCCAGCCTCGGTGCCCGCCAGTTTCGACGTGTACCCGCTGATGAAGTGGTAGAGGGCCTGCTCGGGGCTCAGGCGGGCGAGGGGCGGCATCACGCCGCTGGCGTCGCAGGTGAGCAGCACGATGGCCTTCGGGTGCGGGCCCATTTTGGAGGCCACGGCGTTCTCGATGAAGTCGAGCGGATAGCTGGCGCGGGTGTTCTCCGTTTTGACGTCGCTGTCGAGGTCGATGCGGCGGGAGGCGGGATCGAACACCACGTTTTCCAGGATGGTGCCGAAGCGGCGGGTGCAGGCGTGGATCTGGGGCTCGGCCTGGGGGTTGAGGCCGATGACCTTGGCGTAGCAGCCGTCCTCGATGTTGAAGATGCCGGCGTCGCTCCAGCCATGCTCGTCGTCGCCGATGAGGCCGCGGGCGGGGTCCGCCGAGAGGGTGGTCTTGCCCGTGCCGGAGAGGCCGAAGAAGAGGGCCGAGGTGCCGTCCTTGCCCACGTTGGCGCTGCAGTGCATGGAGAGCACGCCCTGGAGGGGCAGCAGGTGGTTCATGACCGTGAAGACGGACTTCTTGATCTCGCCGGCGTAGGCGGTGTTCCCGATGACGCAGAGCTTCTGGTCGAAGTTCAGGGCGATGGTGGTGGCGCTGGGGGTCTGGTCGATGGAGGGCGCGGCCTGGAAGCCCGGGATGGCCAGGATGGTGAATTCCGGCACGAAGCGCTTGTGCTCCTCGGTGGTGGCCGGCTTGAGGAACATGTTGCGGGCGAAGGCGCTGTGCCAGGCCAGCTCCGTGACGACGCGCACGGGCAGGCGGTAGTCGGGATCCGCGCCGCCGTAGCAGTCCTGCACGAAGAGGTCGCGGCCCTGCAGGTAGCCCTGGAGCCTGCTGAAGAGGGCGTCGAAGGTGTCCGGCGCCATGGGCCGGTTGTAGGGGCCCCACCACACCTTGTCCTCGGTGGTGGCCTCGCGGACGATGGCCTTGTCGGCGGCGGCGCGGCCCGTGTGCTGGCCCGTGTCGGCGATCAGCGGCCCCTGGTGGCTGAGGCGCGCCTCGCCCCGGAAGATGACCTCCTCGTAGAGGGCCTCCATGGGCAGGTTCCAGTAGACCTTCCGCAGGTTCGACAGGCCCAGGTGCGCCAGGCCGTAGTCGGCCTTGAGGACCGCGGCCTGGTCCTCGGCCGGCGTCTTGAGGTTCAGCAGGTTGTTGGCCACGATGCCCTCACATCCAGTCGCGGACGAGCTTGCGGTCGCCCAGGTAGATCTCGTTGGCGCTGGTCGGATCGAGCGCCCACTTCATGCGCGCCACGGCCTCCTGCAGCTCCTTCACGGTGCCGGCGAAGGAGAGGCGCAGGTGGCCCTCCATGCCGAACTCCTTCCCGGGAACCGTCACCACGAGGGCCTTCTTCAGGAGGAGGTTCGACAGCTCCACGGAGTTGTTCGAGTAGGCCCGGAAGTCCACCAGGGCGTAGAAGGTGCCTTCGGGCTTCCGGAGCTTCACGCCGTTGAAGGTGCGCAGCTCCTGCATCAGCACGTCGCGGTTGTTCTGGATGGTGAGCCGGAGGCTCTCCACGACGTTCTGCACGCCCACCAGGGCGCCCTCCGCGGCCACCTGCATGGCCGGGCTCACGCAGCTGGTGGTCTGGGCCTGCACGTTGGTCATGACGCGCACCAGCTCCTTCGGAGCGATGGTCCAGCCCACGCGGAAGCCGGTCATGCCGTAGAGCTTGGCCACCCCGTTCACGATGATGAGCTTCGTGGACTCGCTGTCGGCGGTGGTGAAGGCCGTGCCGGGCTTGGGGCGCCGGCCGTCGAAGACGAGCTTCTGATAGATGTCGTCGAGGATGAGGTAGATGCCCTTCGACTCGCAGAACTCGACCATCTGCCCCACGAAGTCGTCGTGGTAGACGGCGCCGCTGGGGTTGTTGGGGCTGTTGAGGATGATGGCCTTGGTGGCCGACCCCACGGCCCGCACCACCTCCTCGAAGCGGGGGTGGAAGCCGCCGTCCTCGGGCGTGACGATCACCGGGATGGCCTGGCACATCCGGATGATCTCGGGGTAGCTCACCCAGTAGGGAGCCAGCACCACCACCTCGTCCTGCGGGTTGCAGAGCGTGAAGAGGATGTTGAAGAGACACTGCTTGGCGCCGTCGGAGGCGATGACGTTCTCCGGCGCCACCAGGCGGTCGTAGGTCTCCTCGGTGTACCGGATGATGGCCTTCTTCAGGGAGGGCAGGCCGTCCGTGGGTGTGTATTTCACGTCGCCGGACGTGAGCCGGGCGGCGCTCTGCAGCAGGGCGTTGAGGGGCGCCTTGTTCTTGGGTTCTCCGATGCCGAGGTTGATGACCGGCTCCCCCTTCTCCCGGAGGATGCGGGCCTCCTCGTTGAGCCGGAGCGTGGGCGATTCGGCGATGGCGCGGGCGAGTTGGCTGAGGCTCATGGGCGGTCCTGGCATGACGGGGGCTTGGGAAGGCCTTATTCTGGTCCCTTCCCGCGCCAATACCAAGCGCCCGTGCACCCTGCGAGGTTTCCAGCCCCATGTCCACGCCCATGATGCAGCAGATCGCCGGTCTCAAGCGCGAGGCCGGGGATGCGGTGCTGCTCACGCGGATGGGGGACTTCTACGAGATCCTGGGCGAGGATGCCGTCCGCGCCGCGCCGGTGCTGGAGATCGCGCTGACGATGCGGGGCAAGGGGACGGAATCCGAGACGCCCATGTGCGGCGTGCCCCACTTCGCCCTCGACTCGTACCTCCCGAAGCTGCTGGGGGCGGGCTTCTCCGCGGCCATCGCCGAGCCCACGGCCAAGGCGGAGGAGGTGAAGGGGCTGCTGCCCCGCGCCATCAAGCGCATCATCACGCCGGGCACCTGGCTCGATGACGACGCCCGATGGCTCTGCGCCCTGCATCGAACCGGGAGCGTCTGGGGCCTGGCCCTGCTCCAGCTGGCCTCGGGGGCTCTCCGCGTGCTGCCCGGCGAGGGCGAGGAGGCCCTGCGGGCCACCCTGGAGCGGCTGGCGCCCCAGGAGCTGCTCCTGGCCGAGGGCGCGGCCGACGTCGCCGAGGTGGAATCCGCCCGCACCCGCCTGCCCGCCTGGCGCTTCGAGGCCAGCCGGGCCCGCCAGCAGGTGCTGGCCTTTTTCGGCTGGCAGCACCTCGAGGGCGTGGGCCTCGATCCCCACCCCGTGGCCGTGGGTGCCCTGGCGGCCCTGCTGGATCACGTGGAGGCCACCCAGAAGGGCCGGCCGGCGCACCTTCAGGGCGTGAGCCTGGAGCTGGGCGCCGCGGGCCCCCTGCTGGATGCCACCAGCGCCCGGCACCTGGAGGTCTTCGCCAACGGCCTCGACGGCGGCAGGGCCGGCACCCTCCTGGCGCTGCTGGACCAGTGCCGCACCCGCCTGGGCTCGCGCCTGCTGAAGGCCTGGCTGGAGCAGCCCCTCCGCGACCGCGCGGCCCTGGAGCGCCGCTGGTCGCAGGTGGCCTGGCTCACGGAGGATCGACGTCGCGGGCCCCTCCAGACGCTCCTGGGCAGGGTGCCGGATCTGGACCGCCTGCTGGGCCGCGTGGCCCTGGGCCTCGCCACGCCGCCCGAGCTCGCGCAGCTCCGCGACGGCCTGGCGGTGCTCCAGAAGCTGCCGGCGCTCCTGCAGGACGAGGGGTGGGCGCCGGAGGTGGCGGACCTGGGCCTCTGGCCCGCCGACACGCCCCTCTGCGGGCCGCTGCTGGGGGAGCTGCAGCGCTGCCTGGCGGAGGCCCCGCCCTTGGACGTGGAGAAGGGCGGCCTCGTCCGCGACGGGGTGGACGCCGAGCTGGACGCCGTGCGCCGCCTGGCCCGGGACGCCAAGCAGGTGATGCTGGAGCTGGAGGAGGAGGAGCGCCGGGCCAGCGGCATCCAGAGCCTGAAGATCAAGTACAACCGGGTGTTCGGGT
>DASVZU010000327.1:0-3289 GCA_036391515.1 Holophagaceae bacterium | reverse complement strand
CTTCGGGGGCACGGAGGTGGGCACCGCCGCAGCCCGGGAGGCCACCAGGGACCGCACTGGCGCCAGCAGGGCCTCCTTGCCTCCCTCGAAGGCGATGCCGACGCAGAGGCCGCCGCTGTCGGCCTCCAGGTACGCCACGGTGCCCGAGAGCTCCAGGGGGGGGCATTTCGGCAGCTTGGAGAGCTTCACGAGCATGAGGGCCTGGCCCACGGAGAAGAGGTTAGGCCCCAGGTGCATCTTGCGCTGGGTCTTCACGTCCATGGCCCGCTCCACGCGGATGCGCAGGCCCCCCTCGGAGATGTTCTCGATGGGGCCGGATACCCCAATCCCGTCGAAGAGGCCCGTCAGGGCCGTGGCCGTGGCGCCCTCCCGGGCGTTCAGGCGGGCCCGGGGCTTCTTTCGGCGCTCCGCCAGGGCCAGGCCCTCGGGAACCTCCACCACCGCAGTGCCCGGCTTGAGATCCAGGAGGGTGGTGGGGGCCTTGAGGCGCAGGCCGTCCAGGACGAACAGGAGGGTGGCCTCGGCGCCCTTGTCCGCGAGGAGGGGCCCCTGGAGGGTCAGGGCAACCCGGTCATCGGCCACCAGGGACAGGGTGGCCTGGACCTCCCGGCCCTTGGGCCCCAGGAGGGTGATGGGCGTCCGCAGCCTCTGGGCGTCCTCCAGGTAGGCCAGGACCTGGTCCGAGCCCTGCCGCTGCTTTTTCTGCCCGAAGATGGCCATCCGATGAAGGCTCCTGTTTCTTCCCATCGTCCGCTGGATCAGGCACTTGATTCTTGGGCGGCGAGCCGTCAGCTTTGCCCCATGACCGATGCCCCGACCCGCTGCCTGCTCATCGCCCGCCAGGGGCCCGAGGACCGGGAGGAGCGCATCGAGGACCACCTCCTGGAACTGGCGGAGTTGGCCCGCAGCTCGGGCCTCGAGGTGGCGGGGCAGCGGCGCCTGAAGCGCCATGCGGTGGCCCCCCGGACCTTCTACGGTTCCGGCCAGCTCGAGGCGGTCGCGGACGAGGCCTCCAGGTCCGAGGTCCGTCTCCTCGTCTGCGACGACGAGCTGAGCGGCAGCCAGGTGAACGCCATCGAGAAGCTCACGAACCTGCGCTGCCTGGACCGGACGGGCCTCATCCTGGGCATCTTCGAGCAGCGGGCCCAGACCCGGGAGGCCAAGGCCCAGGTGGAGCTGGCCCGCTGCGAATACGAGCTGCCCCGCCTGAAGGGGGCCTGGACCCACCTGGAGCGCCAGGGCGGTGGCGTGGGCCTGCGCGGCGGGCCGGGCGAGACCCAGATCGAGGTGGACCGCCGCATGATCCGCACCCGCATCAGCCAGCTCAAGCGGGAACTGACCCACCTGGAGCAGGTGCGGGAGACCCAGCGCCAGGGCCGGCCCAGGGGCCTGCCCCGGGTGGCCCTGGTGGGCTACACCAACGCCGGGAAGACCTCCCTGCTGAAGGCCCTCACGGGGGAGGGCGAGCCCCGGGACCTGCTCTTTGCCACCCTCGACACCACCACCCGCAAGGCCTGGCTGGGCCAGGACTTCGACCCGGAGACGGGGGAGGGCAGCGGCGAGCCCCGCCACTGCCTGGTGGCCGACACCGTGGGTTTCATCCGCAAGCTGCCCCACCAGCTCGTGGCGGCCTTCCGGAGCACCCTGGGGGAGGTCCGCACCGCGGACGCCCTCCTGGTGGTGGCCGACGCCGCCCACCCGGACCTGGAGGAGCACCTGAAGGTGGTGGGCGCCACCCTGCGGGAGATCGGCTGTGCCCCCGAAGGGGACGAGGCCCAGCCCCGGCTCCTGATCCTGAACCAGGTGGACCGCCTCCACCGGCCCCAGAAGCTGGACCTGAAGAAGAAGCATCCCGCCGCGGTGCAGACCTGCGCCCTGGCCGGCCAGGGGCTGGACGAGATCCGGGGCTGGCTGAAGGAGCTGATCCCCGGGCCGCCGAAGCCCCGGGAACTGGAGGCCTGGGAGCTGCCGGAACAGGCGACCATCCTGTCGTGAAAAAACCTCGACTGGACGGGTCTGTTCCCATTCGATAACTTGTTGCTTATGCAACTTTCTGATCGCTGGGCCACCGCCAGTCTCCCCCACATCGTGACCGCCGTGAAGAGCCGGCTGCGCCAGGTGGCCTTCCGCCGCCTGGCCCCCCACGGCATCTCTCCCCAGCAGTACCAGCTGCTCATGGCCATCGCCGAGCAGGACGGGCGCTGCCAGGGGGACCTGGCCAAGTGCACCTGGATGGACAAGCCCACGGCGAGCCGGATCCTGCGCACCTTGCAGGATCGCGGATTGATCCGGGCGGAAGCGGATCCGACCCATGGGCGCCGGGTGCTGTTCCGCCTCCAGCCGGCGGCGGAACCCCTGGTGGGGGAGCTGCAGGCCTACCGCCGCTACATCCGCGAAGGCATCGAGCGGGGGTTCTCCCCCGAGGAGAAGCGGCAGATCAGGGTCCTGATGGCCGCCGTGATGGCGAACCTGGATCGCATGGACGCCGAATCGGGCGGTTCCCCGGACGGGACGGAGGAGTAGCCCCCCATGTGGATCGTCCGGCTCGCGCTCCGGCGCCCCTACACCACGGCCGTGATGTGCCTGCTCGTGCTGATGATGGGGGCCCTCTCCGTCCAGCGCATGCTGGTCGACATCTTCCCCAGCATCGACATCCCCGTGGTGGCCGTGGTCTGGCAGTACAACGGCCTCAGTCCCGAGGAGATGGAGCGCCGCGTCGTCACCATCAGCGAGCGGTCGCTGTCCACCACCGTGAGCGGCATCCAGCGCATCGAGTCCCAGAGCATCCAGGGCGTGGGCCTCATGCGGGTCTACTTCCAGCCCGGCACGGACATCGCCAGCGCCATCGCCCAGATCTCCTCGGTGAGCGGGACCATCCTGCGCATCCTCCCCCCGGGCATGACGGCGCCGGCCATCATCCAGTTCAACGCCAGCAATGTGCCCGTGGTGCAGCTCACGGCCCGCAGCGACGCGCTGCCGGAACAGAAGATCTTCGACTACGCCCTGAACTTCATCCGCATCCGGCTCTTCACCATCCCCGGCCTCTCGACTCCGCTGCCCTACGGGGGCAAGGGACGGCAGGTGTCTGTGGACATCGATCCCGCCAAGCTCGCCGCCCGGGGCCTCAGCCCGGCGGACGTGGTGAACGCGCTCTCCGCCGAGAATGTCATCACCCCCGCCGGCACGGCGCGGATGGGCGGCCGCGAGGTGCCCGTGGTCACCAACTCGAACCCATCGGCCATCGAGGCGTTCCAGCGGATGCCGGTGAAGGTGGTGAACGGGGCGCCGG
>DASVZU010000326.1:0-13811 GCA_036391515.1 Holophagaceae bacterium | reverse complement strand
ATCTTCGCGGCCCAGAGCTTGCCATCGCCGGTCCAGGCCAGGGGGGTCACCTGGCCGACGGGGGTGTTCAGCAGGGCCGTGCGGATGGCCGGGATGCCCGCCAGATCCTTGAGGGCGCTGACAGGACCAGGGGCCTGGGTCGTGAGGACCCCGCCCAGGGCCTTCAGGTCGCCGCCCTTGAGGGCCGCCTGGGCCTTGGCAAGGGCCTGCTTGCGGGCCTCCTCCAGCTTCCAGGCGGCCAGCACCTTGGCGCGGACCTCCTTGAAGGGGGGCACGCCCTCGGGCAGCTCCTCCTGCACGCGGAAGAGGAAGTAGCGGTCGCCGGCCCGCTGGGGCTTGGAGACCTCGCCCACCTTCAGGCGGAAGGCCTCGCCCGCCAGCTGAGACAGCTCGGGAAGGCCCGGGCTCTGGGCATCGGGCTCGTTGGCGAAGGGCTGGCTGAGCTGGGCCGTGCTGCCGAAGCTCTTTGCCGCGGCGGCGAGGTCTCCCCCGTTGGCGCGCTTGCGGATCTGCTCCAGCCGCTCCTGGGCGCGGGCCGCGAACTGGTCATCCTCGAGGGTCTTGCGCAGCTCGTCCTTCACCTCGTCGAGGGTCTTCTCCTTGCGGCCCTCGAGCTGGATGATGTGGATGCCGTAGACGGTGCGGACGGGCTGGCTGATCTCGCCCACCTTGAGGGCCGCGGCGGCCTCTGAGAAGGGCTTCTGCATCTGCGCGAAGTGGAACCAGCCCAGCTCGCCGCCATTGCCCTTGGCGCTGGGATCCTCACTCAGCTCCTCGGCGGCCTTGGCGAAGTCCTGGCCTTTCACCAGCTTCGCCCGCAGGGCCAGGGCCTTGTCCGTGGCCTCCTTCACCTGGGCGTCCGTCTCGGCCTTGAAGAGGATGTGGCGGGCCTTCAGCTCCAGATAGTCGTTCTTGCGGGCATCGAAGGCGGCCTTCACCGCGGCGTCGGTCACCTGAACGGCCTGGCCGAGGGCGGCGCGGTCCAGCGCCACGACCTGGATGACCCGACGGGGCCCCTGCAGAAAGCGGTCCCCGCCGGCCTTGTAGAAGGCCTCCAGGGTGGCGTCGCCGGGATCGGCCACGGGGGACGGATCCACGGCGAGGACGGCCTGGTCGAAGCCGACCTTCCCGTTACGCACCTGGTTCTCCTGCTCCACCCAGGCGGCGTTCACGGGCACCTGGACAGCCGCCTGCTGGATGAGCTTGGTGCGGAGCAGCTCGGCGCGGATGGCGCGCTCCTGGGTGGCTGGGTTGAAGCCCGTCTCCTGGAACACCTTCTTCAGTTCGGCCATGGGCTTCAGGTTGCCCTTGTCGTCCGTGAGGATGGGGTACTGGCGGAGGAAGGCCCGCATGCGGATGGCCACCTCCTCGTCCGTCACGACGATGCCGTGCCGGTCGGCCAGCTCCTCCATCAGCTTCTGGTTCATGAGGTCGCGCAGGGCCTGGGACTGGAGGAAGGGTCGCAGGGCCTCCTCGTTGGCCTGCTTGCCGAAGCGCTGGGACAGCTCCGACATGTGCTCCATGAGGTCGCGGAGGGTGATCTCGCGGCCGTAGACCCGCGCCACCACGGTGTCCGGCGTATCCATCCGGCCCGAGGGCACCAGGTAGATGACCATGCTGACCAGCACCAGGAGGAAGATCGCCGCCACGGGCGTGCGGTTGGATTTGAAGACCTGGCGGAACGAGCGCAGCATGGGGGCCCCAATGGACAGACCTCCCAGATTACCAAAGGATGGGCGTTGCATTACACTGGAGTGCTGGAGATGAAGGATGTCCGTGCGGCCCGTGCTCACCTGGGGGGATCCCCGCCTTAAGAAGAACAGCGAGGATGTCGGGGAGTGGACCCCTGAGCTGGAGCGCCTGGTCGAGGACATGTTCGAGACGGCCCTGGCCGAGGAGGGGGTCGGCCTCGCGGCGCCCCAGGTGGGCGTGAACCTGAACCTGGCGGTCATCGACTGCTCCAGCGGGGAGGATCCGGCCCAGAAGCTGGTGCTCATCAATCCCGAGATCGTCAAGGAGGAGGGCCTCCAGGTGGGCCCCGAGGGCTGCCTGTCCATTCCCGGCATCCGCGAGGTGCTGGAGCGCCCCCAGAAGGTGACCCTGAAGAACCGCGGCCGGGACGGCAGCTGGCATGAGGTGGTGGGTGAGGACCTCCTGGCCCGCGCCTTCTGCCACGAGATCGACCACCTCCGGGGCCGGCTCTTCGTGGAGTACTTCGGTCCCGTGAAGCGGCAGGTCCTCCAGCGCCGGTTCCAGAAACAGGCCAAGAGCTCCTAGGAGCCCACCTCGGGCAGACGGAGGCAGCCATGACCCGCATCGCCTTCCTGGGCACCCCCCGCGCGGCCGTCCCGGCCCTGCGGGCGCTGGCGGAGGAGGGGGTGGCGGCGGTGTTCTGCAATCCCGACCGGCCCGCGGGGCGGGGCCGCCACCTGGAGGCGCCGCCGGTGAAGGCCGCGGCGCTGGAGCTGGGCCTGCCCCTGCACCAGCCGGAGACCTGGAAGGCCCCGGAGACCCGCGCCCTCTGGGAATCCCTGGGCATCGACCTGGCGGTGGTCGTGGCCTACGGTCACCTCCTGCCGGCCTGGATGCTCGATTCCTGCCCCCTCGGCGTGTGGAACCTCCACTTCTCCCTGCTGCCCCGCTGGCGGGGGGCCGCGCCGGTGAACCACGCCATCCTGGCCGGGGACGAGGCCACGGGCGTGAGCCTCATGCGCCTCACCCCGGGGCTGGACGAGGGCCCGGTGCTGGCCCGGTCCCGCCGGGCCATCGGCCAGGGGGATACGGCCGAGGGAATGCTGGAGGCCCTGGCCGCAGACGCGGCGGACCTGCTCCTGGACCAGCTGCCTCTCCTGCTCTCCGGCAGCGGCGAGCCCGTGCCCCAGGACGCGGCGGGGGCCACCTATGCCACCAAGCTCCGCAAGGAGATGGGCCGGCTGGATTGGCGGCGCCCGGCGGCGGAGCTGCACCGGCAGGTACGGGCCCTGTGGCCCTGGCCCGGCACGGACCTCCTGGTGGACGGCCAGCCGCTCAAGGTCTGTGGGGTGGGTGCCATCCGCCACTGCTACCGCGAGCCCGGCCAGATCCTCTGGGGCAGGGAGGAGGGCGCCTGGTTGACCACCTCCGAAGGCGCCCTGGAGCTGACCCACCTCCAGCGCCCCGGCAAGCCCGTCCAGGCCGCCCTCCAGGCCCTGCAGCCCTGGGGCGCCAGCGGCAGCCGGGTTCTCGGCTGAGCGGAAAAGCGGTGACAGGATTAACAGGATGAAAAAATGGACTAACAGGATTGGTGTTCTGTCTGTTGAATCCTGTTAATCCTTCAAAATCCTGTTAATCCTGTCCCCGTTTTGGTCTTGATTATTCACGCCAGGCGCGCGGCGACGTCGCGGTAGTCGGGGTCCATGTCGTAGACCCGCCTGAATTCCTCAGCGGCCTGGGCGGTGTGGCCCTGCTGGAGGAGGATCTCGGCCAGGTCGTAGCGGAGGCCGATGGCGTCCTCCGGGGGGAAACCGGGGGCGTCGATGCCCTGGTGGAGCCATTCCACGGCCCTGTCCAGGTCGCCGCGGGCCTGCTCGCAGATGGCCAGCATGGAGCAGCATTCCAGGGTCCGCTCGGGATCGCCCATGGCGATCTTGAACTCCTCGATGGCGGGATCGATGAGCATCATCTCCTTGTAGGCGATGCCCAGGTTGTAGTGGGTGTCGTAGTCGTCGCCCTTGACCTGCTTCTCCACGCCGTCGCGGAAGGCGCTGAAGAGTTCGTCCACGCTCTGGATCTTCTCCACCACGTGGGTGGCGTCGTGCATCTCCTCGCCCTCGCCGGTGTCCATGAGGGCCGTGCCCAGCACGTCCGTGAGGTCGAAGAAGGAGGAGGTGAAGTCGCTCTCGTCGAGGGCGCTGGCCTTGGCCAGATGCCCCAGCTTCTGGAGGGCCACATCGGCCCGGTCCATCCGCTCGACGAGTTCGGGATGCCCGGGGAACTGGCGGAGGGCCGCTTCGATCTCGAGCTTGGCCTCGTCCGGGCTGCCGTAGTCCAGCTGGAAGTCGATGTCTCCCAGGAGGCTCATCAGCTCGTCGGGGATCAGGGTGGGCGCGGGCACGGTGAGGAGCGGCGGTTCCGGCGGCAGGTCGGCGGCCTCGGGGAGGGGCGGCAGAGGCATGGTGGGCGCGGAAGGAGCGGGTCCGGCCGGGGCCGCGAGGTCGGTGAGGGTGGCCTCCATCCAGCCGAGATCCGAAGCGTCCAGCGAGGCGGGCTCCGCCTCGGGAGCGGGCAGCGGCTCCAGGTCCGGAAGCACAGGCAGGGCGTCCGCCATGGGGATGGGTTCGAAGGCCGGCGGAGGCGCGACCGGGCGGGCCGGAGGCGGTGGTTCGAAGCCCGGGACGTCCAGCCCGATGAGGGATTCCACCGCAGCGGGCGGCGGGGGCGGCAGGGCAATGGGGGTCTGGGGCTCGGGCGCCCGCACCGCCGGAGCGGGCGGGGGCACGGCGCCGGGTTCGGGCAGGCCCAGGGTCCGGCGGTGGATGCGCGTGGAACCGGGGAAGAGCTGCTCGGCCATGTCCAGCAGGTGGGTGGCCTCGCGCGACTTGCCGATGCGGGCCAGGGCCTGGGCACTCTGGACATACTGCATCTGCACCTTGGTCAGGTGGCCCGTGGTGCGGTGGACGGCGACGATGGCCTCGATGATGGTGAGGTCCGCGGGGTCCAGCTCCAGGGCCCTCTTGTAGGTCTCCACGGCCCGGTCGGAGCTGCCGCTGCGGAGCAGTGCCTCCGCTTCCCGGGAGATCTGCTCGATTCGGAGCCGGCGGACGGGGTCCATCTCCGTCTCGCCCCCGTGGCGGGTGATCTCGATGGAGACCGGCGGGAGCTGCATCCCTCCCGGCGCGCCCGGCGCCCCGAACCCCCCGAAGGGAGCCTGGGGGGTTTCACCGGGGATGGCGCCCAGGGAGACGAGCTGGGTGGACAGGTGGTCCATGAGGTTCTGGTCGCCGTGGGTCTTCGCGAGGGCGTAGGCGCTCTGGAGTGCCTGCTCCCGCTCGGCCTTGTTGCCGCTCTGGTGGGCGATCTCCGCAAGCAGGACCCAGGCTTCGGTGCTGATGTTCCCCTGCAGGGCGCTGCGCAGGCTGCGGCTCACCAGGTCGCCGGAGCCCCGGCGGGCCATCTCGCGGGCGATGGGCGAGAAGAGCCGCAGGCCCTCGTCGGCGCGGTCGGCACTCACCAGGTTCCGCAGCGCCTTCTCGCAGAGGGGCATGGCTTTCTCGGGAAGCTGGGGGATCTCGGTCAGGGCCTCCAGGGCCCGGTCCGGATTGCCACTCCGGAGCTCGATCTCCGCCAGGGCCTCCAGGAGTTCGGGGTTCCGGGTGTTCGTCGCCAGGCCCTCCCGCAGGTGCTGGGCGGCGGTGGCGTAGTCCCCCTGGATCACCCCGAGCCGGCTCTGGGTGAGGTAGACCTGGGGAGTCGACACCATGGCCTTGGCCCGCTCGAGGATCTGGTTGGCCTCGGCGTGCATCTGCTCCATGGCCAGGGACTCGGCCACCTCCAGGTAGATGGCCGCGGCCCGGTCCTTCATGCCCTCCTTGTTGTAGAGGTCGGCCAGCCGGACCTTGTTCTTCAGGTTCTTGGGGTCCAGGTCCACCAGCTTGGCGAATTCCTCCAGGGCCCGCTTGATGAGCCCCTTCTTCTGGAAGTACTCGGCCACCTGGAGGTGGACCTGCACAGCCTCCTTGATCTTGTTGGTCTGCCGGTAGAGGTCCGCCAGCCGCTGGGCGATGTCGATGTCGTCCGGGGCGGCGCGCATGGTCTTCTGGAGGATGGCCGTGGCCTTGGGGGCGAACCCGTCGCGCTCGTAGGCGATGGCCAGGCGGCGGAACACCTCCACGGCCTCCGGGATGCGCCGGATCTGGAGGTACAGGTCCCCGATGGTGTTCAGGGTGTTCATGTCCTTCGGGTTGTCGTCGAGGAGCTTCCGCAGCTCATCGATGGCCCGTTCCACCTTGCCGGCCGCCAGGAACTTGTCGGCTTCCTTCTTGACTTTGATGCGGTCAATGGCCATTCGCTGCCTCGGTCATGCGTTCCTGGAGTTCGGAAAGTGTAGGCCGGTCGAACTCGCTTGGATAGCTTCAGTCCCCCGCCCGGAAGTGCCGCCCGCTGAAGCTGTGGGGCAGCAGGTCCGCCAGGCGGTGGATCTGCCGGGCGCTCCGGTTGGCCAGGAGGATGGGGAGATCCTCCGCGAACTCCACGAGGACCTGGCGGCAGGCACCGCAGGGGGGGGTGAGGCGGTCCGCGTCGGTGACGACCACCGCGGCGACCAGGCCGCCAGGGACCAGGCCCTGGGCCACGGCGGTGCTCACGGCCCCTCGCTCGGCGCAGAGGCCGACGGGATAGGCGGCATTCTCCACGTTGCAGCCGGCCACCACCTGCCCTGAGGCGGTGAGCAGGGCCGCCCCCACCTGGAAGCGGGAATAGGGCGCGTGAGCCCGGTCCCGGGCCGCCCAGGCGGCCTCCAGCAGAGGCGTCCAGGCCGGGGACTGCGGATCGTCGAACACCGTGGGACCTCCGGCGCCCCGCGCCGGGGCCATCCCAGCTTAATCTCCCCCGGAGGAGGCGTCAGCCTGCAGGCCGCGCCCCGTGGCCTCCGCCAGTGCCAGGGCCCGCCAGCAGGGCGTGTGGCCGCGGATCTCCCGGGCGCCCCCCGAGCCGTGGAGCTCCAGGCTCACCTCCCGCTTCTGGAGGCGGGCCTGGAGGATGGCGCCGGAGAGCCGCTCCAGCTCCCGCTCGAAGGCGCGCCCGGGAGCCCAGGCATCCTGGTCCAGGCGGAGATGGATCCCCAGGGGCCGCTCCTCCTCGAAGGTGCGCACCCAGGGTTCGCGGCGCTGCGCCGTGCGCTTCCAGTGCATCCGGCCGGGGGAGTCGCCCAGGCGCAGGGGACGGGCCCCCTCGGGGCTGCTGCTCCCGGGCCGGGACTGGGTGCGGTGGCCCTCCCCGCGCCAGCCGGCGGGCGCGGCCGGGGGGGTGCGGGGATGGGGCAGGACGAGGACGGGCTGGTCCAGCTCGAGGATCCGGGACTTCTCCAGGAATCCGAAGGGGAACCGGGTGCGCAGCTCCAGGCGCCGGAGCCGCGCCCAGCCCCGCCGTTCGGCCCGCGCGTGGAGCACCACGGAGGTCTCCCCCCGGGCGGAGCCGGTCCCCAGGAAGCCCGGCTCCACCCGACCCCCGTCCAGGGTGAGGTGCAGCTCCAGGCCGCGGACCCGGCCCCGGGGGGTGTCCTCCAGGCGGAGCCGCAGCCCTCCGCGCACCCGGGCGAAGAGGTTGCCCTCGTCCAGGGCGGCCAGGCGCAGGCCCTGGAGGGCCCTGCGGCTGAGGATCCCTGACACCAGCAGCATCCCGAGCATGAGCGCGAACACCAGGTAGAGCAGGTTGTTGCCCGTGTTCACCGCGAAGGCGCCCACCGCCAGCAGGGCCAGCAGGAACTGGGCCCCCAGTCCGGTGAGCGCCAGGCGGAGCCGACGATCGTTCCACAGCCGCATGGCTCCAGCCTACGCCTCCTGCCCGGGACCCGCAGCCAGCTTCCCGGCCCACTGCTAGCATGATCCCTTCCCCCAAAGGTCCCCAATGCCTGTCCGTCTCTTCCGCACCAAGTCCCTGGAACAGCTTCGCGCCAGCGCGGAGGAGCCGGAGCACCAGCTCAAGAAGAACCTGGGGGCCTTCGACCTCACCATGTTCGGCATCGGGGCCATCATCGGGGCGGGCATCTTCTCCAGCATCGGCACCGCCGCCGCGGGGAACCTGGCCGACGGCCGCCTGCCCGCGGGGCCGGGCCTGGTGCTGAGCATCCTCATCGTGGCGCTCATCTGCGGCTTCACGGCCCTGGCCTACGCCGAGCTGGCCTCCATGATCCCCGTGTCCGGCAGCGCCTACACCTACGCCTACGCGACCCTGGGCGAGCTCATGGCCTGGATCATCGGCTGGGACCTGCTGCTGGAGTACGCCATCTCCAACGTGGCCGTGGCCATCTCCTGGGGCGACTACGCCCGCAGCTTCCTGTCGTCGGTCTTCCACGTGGACATCCCCGGCTGGCTGGGGATGGACCCGCGCTCGGCCCTGAAGCTGGCGGACGGCGTTCCGGCCATGGGGCTCTCCGCCAAGCTGCACGCCCTGGCCCAGGCCAAGGCCGGAGGCCTGGACGGGGCGGCCCTCTTCGCCCACTGGGATGTGGTGAAGGCCGCCCCCACCGTAGCGGGGCTGCCCGTCACCATCAACCTGCTGGCCGTGGTCATTACCGTGCTCATCACCTGGCTCTGCTACATCGGCATCAAGGAGAGCGCCCGGGTCAACAGCGTCATGGTGATCCTGAAGGTGATGATCCTGCTGGCGGTGGTGGGCCTCGGCGCGCGGTTCATCAACCCCGGCAACTGGCATCCCTTCGTGCCCCGCGGCTGGGGCGGCATCCAGGCCGGGGCGGCCATCATCTTCTTCGCGTTCATCGGCTTCGACGCCGTGAGCACCACCGCCGAGGAGTGCCGCGATCCCGGGAGGGACCTGCCCCGGGGCATCCTCTGGTCCCTGGGCATCTGCACCCTCATCTACGCGGCCGTGGCCCTGGTGGTGACGGGCATGCTGCACTACACGAAGCTGGGCGGCATCGCGGATCCCCTGGCCTACATCTTCCTGGAACACCGGATGGCGGGCATCGCCGCCGTCATCAGCTTCGGCGCGGTCATCGCCACCACCGCGGCCCTGCTGGTCTACCAGGTGGGCCAGCCCCGCATCTTCATGAGCATGAGCCGGGACGGCCTCCTGGGCCCCTGGTTCGGGCACGTCCACAACCGCTTCAAGACGCCCTCCCACGCCACGGTGCTGACGGGCTTCCTGGTGGCCATCCCCGCGGCCCTCCTCAACATCGACGAGGTGGTGGAGCTGGCCAACATCGGCACCCTCTTCGCCTTCGTCATCGTCTGCGCCGCCGTGCTGATCCTCCGCAAGCGCCGTCCCGAGGCCCCGCGCAAGTTCGTCATGCCCCTCCCCTGGGTGGTGGCCCCCCTGGGCATCCTGGGCTGCGTCTGGATTGCCCGGGGCCTGCCCGCCCTCACCTGGTACCGGTTCTTCATCTGGCTGGCCATCGGGCTGGTGATCTACTTCCTCTACGGCTCCCGCAAGAGCCGCCTCCAGGGGGCCGTTCCGGCCCCATGATGGGGAGGGAGGTCGCATGTTCACGGGACTGATCCGCCACTTGGGCACCCTCGAATCCCGCTCGGCCCGCCCCGGCGGGGCGCGGCTGCGCATCGCCGCGCCGGCGGACCTGCTGGCGCGGGCGGAGCTGGGGGCCAGCATCGCCGTGAACGGCGCGTGCCTCACCAGCGTGGCGGTGGACGGACGCGTCTGGGAGGCGGATCTCAGCGAGGAGACCCTGGCGAAGACGACCCTCGGCCGGCTGGCCCTGGGCGCCACGGTGCACCTGGAGCCCGCCCTGCGGGTGGGGGATCCCCTGGATGGCCACCTCGTGGCCGGGCACGTGGATGCGGTCGGACAGCTGCTGGCGCGTCCCCGGTCCGAAGGTGGCGCGGATGAGGGGATCTGGCGCTTCGGCATGCCCCCGGAGCTGGCGCCCATGACGGCCTCCAAGGGCTCCGTGGCCGTGGATGGCATCTCGCTCACGGTGGTGGACTGCGGGACCGACTGGTTCACCGTGGCCCTCATTCCCGAGACGGTGAGGCGCACGGCCCTGGAAGGCATGCGACCCGGGGATCCGGTGAACCTGGAGGCGGATCCCATCGGCCGCTTCGTGGCGAGGGCCCTGGCCCTCCGGGGCCACGAGGAGAGGCTGTCTGCCTTCGCCCAGCGCGGGTGGCATTGAACGCCCCCCGTAAGAATCAGACATTGTAGACATCAACATCTTCAAATAATTGATTCTACCTAAGTTAAGGGTCAAGCTTCAAGGGCTCCCGGCCGAGAAGAAGGCATGGGCCGACCGGACTTCCCGCGCCGAGGGACAGGCCCGAGGAGGAGGCTCATGCCCAGCAGAAGTCGTTGCTTCGCCGCGCTTGCCGCGCTGCTTGCCGCCGGTCCGGCCATGGCCCAGGACGCAGGTCCGGGCTGGCTCAAGGTCAGCGGCTTCGGCACCCTCGCCGCCACCCATTCCAGCGAAAAGAACGCCGATTTCATCACCAGCTACAGCGAGCCCAAGGGTCCCGGGTTCACGCGCAGCATGGACTTCGGCGTGGATTCCCGCGTGGGCCTGCAGTTCGACGCGAAATTCAGCGAACGATTCTCCGCGGTGGTTCAGGGGATCTCGGAGCGCCGCTACGACGACACCTACACGCCCTACCTGAACATGGCCAACCTGAAGTTCCAGGCCCTGCCGGGCCTCGCCTTCCGGGCCGGCCGCATCCCCTACTCGGCCTACCTCATCAGCGACTACCAGAAGGTGGGCTACGCCACCCCCTGGGTGCGCCCGCCCGTGGAGGTCTACCAGTTCAATCCCATCACCTCCATCGACGGGGGCGACCTCACCTGGCAGGCCAGTGCCGGCCAGGTGGCTTTCTCGGGGCAGGTGGTGGCGGGTTCGGCCTCGGTGAAGATCCCCCAGAACGGGATCGAGGCCAAGTTCAAGGTGAACGACTTCGTGGGCGCCAGCCTGGCCGCCTCGTACGGGCACGGCACCTACCGCGCCTTCTACGGGCAGATGAAGGGCACCCTGGACAATCCCTATCTCGACGGGCCCACGAGTCCCTTCGTCATCCTCCGCTCCCCCACGCTGCTGACGCCCTTCGGCCCCATGCCCAACCCCTACTACGCGCCGGCCATGGCCGACCAGCTCGACATCAAGAAGGACCGCATCACCTACGCGAGCGTGGGCTTCAACTACGATCCGGGCGACTGGTTCGTGATGGGCGAGTGGACCCGCAAGCGGGGTGATGGGAATGCCCTCCTCCACTTCACGGCCGCCTACGTCACCGGAGGGTACCGGGTCGGCAACTGGACGCCCTACCTCACGGTGGCCTGGAAGGGGACGGATTCCCCGACCTCCAACGCCAATCCCGTCGTGAACGCCATCGTGTCCACCGCCGACCACGCCCAGTCCAGCGCTGGCGGCGGAGTGCGCTGGGATTTCCGCACGAACATGGCCCTCAAGGCCCAGTTCGACCACGTGAAGAACGCCACGGGCTCCTACGGGGCCCTGGTGAACAACCAGCCCGCCTTCCAGACCGGCGGGAACTACAACCTCGCCACCCTCGCCCTCGATTTCGTGTTCTAGGAGGCGACCATGAAGACGAACGCCCTGATCGGAACCCTCCTGGCCATGGCCCTTGGTGCCGTGGCGACCACGGCCCAGGCGCAGGTGGTGGTCATCATCTCCGCCAAGAACCCCATCTCGAAGCTCACGCAGGACCAGGTCTCCCAGATCTTCCTGGGCCAGGCCAAGACCTTCTATTCCGGGGGCCAGGCCGTGCCCCTGGATCAGGCCGAGGGGGCCGCGCGCCACGAGTTCTACGAGAAGGTCACGGGGAAGAGCCCGGCCCAGCTGAAGGCCTACTGGTCCAAGTTGACCTTCTCAGGCAACGCCCAGCCGCCCCAGGCCCTGCCCACCAGCCAGGCGGTGGTGAAGCAGGTGGCCGAGAATCCCAAGTTCATCGGCTATGTGGACAAGGCCGCCGTGGACGCCAGCGTGAAGGTCGTTCTGGCCCTGTAGTCGCGCGGCGGAGGGAAGGGGGCCTCCCGGCGCCGGGAGGCCCCTTTATTCCCGGGCGCCCTTGCGGATGCGGTCCATCTCCCGCTTCTGCTCGCGCTCCTTCAGGGCCTCGCGCTTGTCACCGTGGGCCTTGCCTTCGGCCAGGGCGATCTTCGCCTTGATCTTCCCCTTCGCGTTCAGGTAGATGGCCAGCGGGATGATGGTGTAGCCCTTGCGCACGGCCCTGGCGGTGAGCTTGGCGATCTCGGCCTTGTGCAGCAGCAGCTTGCGGGGGCGTAGGGGCTCGTGGTTGGCGTAGGTGCCGAACTCGTAGGGCGAAATGTGGGCCTGCTTCAGCCAGAGCTCCCCGTCCACGACATCCACGTAGGCGTCCTGCAGCTGCCCCCGTCCGGCCCGCAGGGCCTTCACCTCCGTGCCCTGCAGGGCGAGGCCGGCCTCCCAGGTCTCCAGGATGTGGTAGTCGTGCAGGGCCTTCCGGTTGCGGACGAGATCCTCGCTCATGGAACCAGTGTATCCGCCGGTAGACTGGACCTTTCCGGGATCCGCCCATGCTCCAGAAGCTCCTCGCCCCCGTCGTCGCCTGGATGGTGGCCGTCATGGCCGCCGCGGGCCCCCTCGGCGTGATGCTCCTCATGGCCATCGAGAGCGCCTGCATCCCCCTGCCCAGCGAAGTCATCATGCCCTTCGCCGGCTACCTGGCCTTCCAGGGCAAGCTCACCTTCCTGGGGCTGGGCGCGGGAAGCCCCGCGGCCCAGATCTGGATCGCCGGGATCTTCGGCGCCCTGGGCTGCAACCTGGGCAGCATCCCCGCCTACGAGATCGGCGCCTGGGGCGGCCGGCGCGCCGTGGAGAAGGTCGGCAAGTACGTCTGGCTGCACACGGGCCACCTGGACCAGGCCCACCGGTTCTTCGAGCGCTTCGGCTCCGAGGCCATCATCCTGGGCCGCCTGCTGCCCGTGGTGCGCACCTTCATCGCCCTTCCGGCCGGCATCGCGAAGATGGACCGCACCCGCTTCCACCTCTACACCTTCGCGGGCAGCCTGCCCTGGTGCCTGGGCCTGGCCTGGATCGGCTACAAGCTCGGCGAGAAGTGGAACACCCTCGGCGCCTACTTCCACAAGCTGGATGCCGTCATCGGCGGGCTGCTCCTCGCCGGCCTGGTCTGGTTCATGTACGACCACTTTCGAAACCGGACAAAGGGATAAACGCATCAAGGCGAAAAGACAAAGGTGCAATTCCCGTATTTGTTACGGGTTAGCCGACCGAATCGACGGCTTGGCCGCTGAATTGACGGTTCGGCCGCTGAATTGACGGTTCGGCCGTTCAAATCGACGGTTCAGCCGAACCTAAGCCCAGACGCAAAGGATTGGGCTATGTTCGCCTCGTTCTCCATGCGGCCGCATGAATTCCTTCATCGGGAGTTCCAATAGATTCAGAACCCATCATTCTGTGTTTCTTTAACAGCTATAACCATTCATCTTAAGAAAGGGTTACTTGTGCTCAAGCGTCTTGCATTGTCTTTTGTCGTCCTCACTGGAGTCGTCGCTCCGTGCTACGCATCCCCTCGCGTCATGCCTCCCATCACGAATGATCCGCCCCCGCCTCCGCCCCTTGAGCTCGGTGAGCTCATCACCACCATCCAGACGTCGGACGGTACCATTGAGGCCCACAAGGGCGGGATTACGGCGCTGGCCAATGGGTCCTACTCGGTCACCATCAACTACCTGCTCGATGGCGTGTTGTACCGGGTGAGCTGCGTCATCAACCCAGATGGGACTGGTTCCGTCAATGCCGCAGGCAATGCTCTGAATACCGCCATCCAGTCCCGTCCGGTACTCAACCAGACCATCCAACAGCAGAGTAACTCGTACAACAGCCTCCTTCCGTCGGCTCCCCCGAACAGCTCGACCGAAGTTCCTAAGATTGCGCAGCTGACTGATTGCCAGTCGGCCTGGATCAGCCTCGCGGTTTCGGTCATCACGAAAAGCTGGCTGGGCGGCCTGTGGGCCCTCTACAAAGTCATCTCCGCCTGCTTCTGACCTGCGAGGGGCACCTTGAAATACCTCATCCTTGCGCTCACCACCACCTCGGCTGTGTTCGGTTACGCCCGGGAGCGCACTGATCTCGGGTT
>DASVZU010000325.1:0-22180 GCA_036391515.1 Holophagaceae bacterium | reverse complement strand
CCTGCACCTTCTTCCACAGGTCCACGTTGGAGGCCGTCACCACGCGGACCTCCACCTTCACGGGGGCGCCGCCGCCCAGGGGCTGCACCTCGCGCTCCTGCAGGACCCGCAGCAGGCGCACCTGGGCCCCCAGGGGCATGGTGCCGACCTCGTCCAGGAAGATGGTGCCGCCGTGGGCCTCGCGGAACTTGCCGGGCGTGTCCTTCCGCGCATCCGTGAAGGCGCCCTTGTTGTAGCCGAAGAGTTCCGACTCAAGGAGGTTCTCGGGGATGGCGCCGCAGTGCACGGCCACGAAGGGCTGGGCCGCGTCGGCGCTCATCCGGTGAATGGCCCGGGCGATGACCTCCTTGCCCGTGCCGCTTTCCCCCAGCAGCAGCACCGTGGCCTTGGTGGCGGCGGCCGCGCGGGCGCGGGCCAGCACGTCCTGCATGGCGGGGCTGGCGCCCACGAGGCCGAAGGCGAGGGCCTGCGACGCGCTGAGCTGCGTGGTGGTGCCGGAGCGCGGGCGCAGGCCCGGCATGGGCGGCTCGGGGCCGAGGATCCCCCAGCGCACGGAGCCCAGGGAGCCCCACTCCGCCAGGGCCTTCGCATCCATGGGCGCGGCCTCCGGCTTCAGGCCCAGGAGGATGGGCAGGGCCCCCACCTCGGCCATCATGCGGTTCAGCTCCGGCGGCGGCCACGCGCCCTTCGCGCTGATCACCCACAGATCCACATCACGCGGCGCCAGGGCCGGCGAAGCGCCGCGATCCACGGTCACGTCCCAGAGGGAAGCCCACCGATGCTCCAGCCCCCCGGTGTCGTCCCCGAGGGTGGACCAGTGAAGGCGCGGCAGAGACGTCATAAGCTCCAGGGTTGGAACAAGCCTAGATGCAGGGCCCTGCGGGTCAAGTCAAAAAAATGACTGAGAAAAAAATCCGGCTTGCCCGTGGGCGTACGATGGAGGGGCAGCCCCGGAGGTCCCATGGCCCTGACGGAATCCACCATGGTTCCCATCGGGACCCCTTGTCCCCCCTTCACCCTGCCGGGTGTGGACGGTCGGCTCTGGTCCCTCCACGACTTCCACGCGCCGGCCCTGCTGGTGGTGGTCATGTGCAACCACTGCCCCTACGTGCAGGCCGTGGATGACCGCATCAACACCCTGGCCCGGGACTTCGCCGGCCGCTGCGATGTGGTGGCCATCAACCCCAACGACGCCGTGGCCTATCCGGAGGACAGCTTCGAGGCCATGCGCGCCCGGGCCAAAGCCAAGGCCTACGCCTTCCCCTACCTCTGGGACGAGGACCAGGCCGTGGCCCGGGCCCTGGGCGCCGTCTGCACGCCGGACTTCTTCCTCTACGGCTCGCGCCGGCACCTGGCCTACCGGGGCCGCCTGGACGACAACTGGAAGGAGCCCAGCCGCGTCACGCGGCAGGAGCTGCGAGCCGCCATCGAGGCGATGCTCCATGGCCACGCCCCCGAGAAGACCCAGCATCCGAGCATGGGCTGCAGCATCAAGTGGAAGCCCGGCGCCTGAGGCTCTTCCTCGCCCTGCCCCTGCCGCCGGACCTCCGCGGGGCCCTGGGCACATGGCAGGGCCGGCACCCGGGGATCGAAGGGTGGTCCCGTCCCGAGGGCCTGCATCTGACCCTGGCCTTCCTGGGGGACCGCGCCCCGGAGGGCGTGGCCCCGCTGGACGCCGCGGGCGCGGCGGTGGCCTCGCGCCATCGGCCCTTCCCCCTCCGAACCGCAGGCCTGGGGGGCTTCCCGGATGGGAACCGGGCCCGGGTGCTGTGGCTGGGCGTGGCGCCCTGCCCGGCGCTGGAGGCCCTGGCCGCGGACCTGCGGAAGGCCCTGGCGTCAGCCGGCGAGGCCTTCGACCCCAAGCCCTTCCGCGCCCACATCACCCTGGCCCGCTTCCGCCGGGCGCGCCCCGTGGCGGCCTTCGCCGATCCCCTTTCCACGGCCTTCGCGGCGGACCGCCTCGTGCTCTTCGAAAGCCGGCCCCATGGAAGTTACGCGACGGTGCGGACCTGGCCCCTCCGGGAGGTATGATCGGACCTTTCGCCGGAGCCCCGATGCGTCTTGCCGTCCTTCCCCTCTGCCTCGCGGCCCTGCCCGCGTTTGCGCAATGGGACCTGCGCCTGGAAGTGCCGCGCCCCTCGGGTCAGAGCCTGCCCCAGACGCTCATCAGCGGCACCGGCCAGCTGGCCTCGGGGGACCTGGACACGGGCCGCGGCTTCATCGCCTCTGTGAACCGCCGCCTCTTCCAGGTCGGGCCCCTCTTCCGCATGGAGGCGGGGGTGGAATACTCCCAGTGGAAGGCCGATGGCACCCTCGTACAGGGCGGTGCGGCCCAGGGCACGGCCCTCAAGCAGCAGGGCGCGGGCCTCGGCCTCAATGCCCAGGTGTGGGTGCCCTTCACGGGCCTGGCGGGCGAGATCGGCGTCATCCAGCGCTTCCAGCGCTACACCTTCGACACGAACGGCCTCTCCAACAGCAAGGATCTCAGCCGCACCTGGCTGCGGGTGGGGGCCCGCTGGCGCCTGCCCCTGCCCGTTGTCCACCCCTACCTGGCCGCCAGCTACCAGCAGCCCGTCAGCAAGGACAAGCCCGTGCGCCTGAACAGCGCCGCGGACCTGGCCGGCTACTTCACCGCCCAGGGCAACGGCCAGGAGTTCGAGCGCATGTGGACCTTCGGCGTGGGCGTGGCGTTCTGATGGACCTCCGCCGCGCCCTCCCGCTCGTGATCCCCGCCCTCCTGGCGGCGGCGCCCCGGCCGAAGCTGGTGGTGGTCATCTCCATCGACCAGTGCTCCGCCGAGCTCATCCAGACCTACGGCCCCGAGCTGACGGGCGGCCTCCATCGCCTGTTGACAGACGGTGTCCAGTTCATCGAGGCCTACCAGGACCACGGCTTCACGGAGACGGGCCCCGGCCATTCCGTGCTGCTGAGCGGACGCTTCCCCGCCCACACGGGCATCGTACAGAACGAGTGGCTGGACCGCGCCACGGGGAAGGTCACCTACTGCGTGGCCGACGAGGCCGCGAAGCCCCTCGACGGGGACCGGGTCCACGCCGCCTCCAATGCCCGCTTCCTGGGGGACACCCTGGGCGACTGGCTGCAGGCCCAGGTGCCCGGCGCCCGCGCCTTCTCCATCTCCGGCAAGGACCGGGCGGCCATCCTCATGGCCGGCCATCGGCCAAGCGGGGTCTTCTGGTTCACAGGCCCCTCGGGCTTCGGCAGCTCCACGGCCTACCTGCCCCAGCTGCCGGCCTGGCTGGTGCGGTTCGACCGGGGCCTCGCCACGCGCTTCGCCACCCGGAGCTGGCTCTGGACCCGGGACCCCGGCACCCCCGAGGGCCGGGTGGCCCAGTGGACCTTCGGCCAGACCGTGGTGCGCAACGGCGCCCTGCCCCGCCTCATCCAGGGAGCGGGCATGCCCCTGGACAAGGGCTTCACGACCCGGTTCACCAAGTCGCCCTTCCTGGACGCGGTCACGGAGGAGGGCGCCGAGGCCCTGGTGGAGGGCGAGAACCTCGGCCGCGGCCCGGCCACGGACCTGCTCACCGTCAGCTTCTCCGCCACGGACTACGTGGGCCACAACTACGGCAACCTGGGCACGGAGATGCGCGACCAGATGCACCGGCTGGACGCCACCCTGGGCCGCTTCCTCGCCTTCCTGAAGCGCCGCGATCCCGGCGTGTGGGTGGTGCTCAGCGCCGACCACGGGGGCATGGACGCCGTGGAGGCCCTCCAGGCTGAGGGCTTCCCCGCCCACCGCGTGGACACGGCCCCCTTCCTGGCCGCCCTGAACGCCGCCATGAAGGAGCGGTTCAAGGCAGCCGCGGACCTCTTCGCCTGCCCGACCGAGCCCACCATGCTCTACCTGGCGGAGGACGCCGTGAAGGCCGCGGGCCTGGACCGCGGGACGGTGCTGCGGGAGGCCGAGGCCTGGCTGCAGGCCCGGCCCGAGGTGGCCGCCGCCTTCACCGGCCAGGAACTCGAGGCCGTGGATCCCGCGGCCACCGGCAGCCCCCGGGACAGCCGCCTGGACGTGCTTCTGCGGCGCAGCTTCCTCCCAGGCCGAAGCGGGGATCTCCTGGTGGCCTTCAAGCCCTTCACCCTCTTCGGCGAGCCGCCCCGGGAGTACCTCGCCGGCCATGGCTCGCCCTGGGCCTACGACCGCCGGGTGCCCCTCGTCTTCTGGGGCCCCTGGAAGGCCGGCGCGCGCCCCGAACCCGTCCGCACCGTGGACCTGGCCCCCACCCTCGCCCGCGAGCTCGGGATCAAGCCCGGGGCCGTGGACGGCGGGGCCCTGGATCTGGGTCCGTCGATCATGAGGCGTTGACGCCGTTCTGAAAAAGCGGGAACACAGAGGGCGCAGAACACCCGCAGAGGACACAGAGAAAACCCAGGGGAAAAGCCATGGAATACCCCGAACCTGAAGATCGAGGCCACAAAGGACATTCCGGGACGAGGAACTCCGCCACGCCATGGTTGTTCTCTGCGTCCTCCCTGATTCTCTGTGTCCTCTGTGTTCCGCCGTTCTGTGTCCGGAAGAACCGGATGAGTCGTCCATGAAGATCGCCCGCGACGCCGGCATCGTGGTCCTCACGGGGGCGGGGATCTCGGCGGAGAGCGGGCTGCGCACCTTCCGCGACGCGGACGGGCTCTGGGAGAACCACCGGGTGGAGGACGTGGCCACCCCCGAGGCCTTCGCCCGGAGGCCCGCCCTCGTGTACCGCTTCTACAACGAGCGGCGACGGAGCCTGCCGGGCGTCCATCCCAACGCCGCCCACGAGGCCCTGGCGCGGCTGGAGGCCGCCTGGCCCGGCGACTTCCTCCTGGTCACGCAGAACGTGGACGACCTCCACGACCGGGCCGGATCGAAGCGCCTGCTCCACATGCACGGCGAGCTCCTGAAGGCCCGCTGCCTGGCCTGCCGGGCCGTGCATCCCTGGCCGGGGGACCTGGACGCCGACGACCGCTGCCCCGCCTGCCGCCATGGCCGCCTGCGGCCCCACATCGTGTGGTTCGGCGAGCGCCCCCTGGAGATGGATCGCATCTACGCCGCCCTGGAGCGCTGCGCCCTCTTCGTGGCCATCGGTACCAGCGGCCACGTCTACCCGGCCGCGGGCTTCGTGGAGGCCGTCCCGCCGGGTGCCCGCACCGTGGAGCTCAACCTGGAGCCCAGCCGCGTCGTGGACGCCTTCCGGGAGCATCGGACGGGGCGCGCCACGGAGCTGGTGCCGGCCTTCGTGGTGGAGCTGCTGGGGGCCTGAGCCCTACTTCACCACCGGCAGCTCGACGAAGCTGGCCTTCCCGGGGGCGTGCCAGACGCGCTGGGTGGCGCGGCGGTAGTCGGCGGGCCTGGCGAAGAGGATGTTGGGCACGAAGGTCTGGGGGTTGCGGTCGTAGAGGGGGAACCAGCTGGACTGCACCTGCACCATCACGCGGTGGCCCGGCAGGAAGACGTGGTTTGCCGTGGGCAGGGCGAAGCGGTAGGTGAGGGGTTCGTTGGGCCTGAGCGCCTTCGGTTCGGCCGGGTTCTCGCGGTAGCGGCCCCGGAAGATGTCCGCCGACACCATGAGCTGGTAGCCGCCCATCGCGGGCTGGGCGGGCACTTCGTCGGGGTAGACGTCGATGACCTTCACCACCCAGTCGGCGTCGGTGCCGCTGGTGGAGGCCACGAGGTTCGCCACCGGCTCCCCGGCGATGCGCAGCGGGGCCTTGAGGGGCTCGGAGACGTAAGCCAGCACGTCCGTGCGGCCCGAGGCCTCCCGCTGGTCGTCCGTGAGCCACTGGGGCCAGGTGCGCAGGCCCTCGTAGCCCATGGGCATCACCGGGCGGGCCCGGTAGGGCACGGGCTTGGCGGGATCGGACACGTACTCGTCGAAGGCCTCCGCGCCGGCGGCGGGCGGCGTGGTCCCCACCCGGAGTCCGGCCTCCAGGTAGAAGCGCGTGTCCGAAATGGCCGTGCCCTCGCCCGCCCGGGGCCAGCCGGGCAGCCGCTCCCAGCGGTTCGTGCCCGTCTCGAAGGCCGTCACCGGTGCCAGGTCGGCCTTGGGCGCGCCTGGCCGAAGGTACTGGTCCAGGAAGGGCTTCAGCATCTCCCAGCGGAAGGTCCGCGCCGTGTCCTGGCCGAACCTCAGGGGCCCGAGGGCGCTCCCTTCCTGGATCCCGCCGCCGTGGCACCAGGGGCCCAGGACCAGGTGGACCCGCTCGCCGGAGGGATCCTTCGGATGCAGGGCCTTCCACACGGCGATGGCGCCGTAGATGTCCTCCGCATCGTAGAGGCTGTGGACAAGCAGCACGGGCACCTTGAGGGGCTGGGCCGCCAGGAGGCGATCCATGGCCTGCTGCTGCCAGAAGGCGTCATAGGCGGGATGGGCCGAGAGCTTCCGCCAGAAGCCCAGCTGGTCCAGGCCGTGGCTGCGGGCCATGTCGCCCGCGGAGCCGGCGGCCATGAAGGCGTCGTAGTCGTCGAAGTGGGTGCTCCACCAGCCGAAGCCCCCCGCCCGGGCGGCCTCCTGCTCGTAGATGTAGGCGAGGTTCTGCTGGCGGAAGGCGCCGTGGTGGAACCAGTCGTCTCCCCGCCAGCCGTCCACCATGGGGTTCATGGGCACCGCCACCCTGAGGGCCGGGTGGGGGTCCACGAGGGCCGTGAGGGCCAGGAACCCGTCGTACGAGATGCCCAGGATGCCCACGCGGCCGTTGCCCTCGGGCACGTGCTTCACCAGCCAGTCGATGGTGTCCCAGGTGTCCGTGGCGTGGTCCACGGCCGTGGGGTTGAGGGGCCCCCGGAAGGGCCGGTTCATCACGTAGTCGCCTTCGGAGCCGTACTTGCCCCGCACGTCCTGCACCACGCGGATGTAGCCCCCGGCCAGGATCACGTCCGTGGCGTTGTCGTAGCCCTGGAGCACGGGCCCCAGGTGGGCGCTCTCCGCGTGCCCCGTCAGCTTGTCGGCGCTGTACGGCGTGCGGGTCAGCAGGATCGGCGCGTCCTTCGCCCCCTTCGGCACGAGGATCACGGTGTGGAGCTTCACGCCGTCCCTCATGGGGATCATCACCTCGCGGCGCGTGTAGTCCCAGCTCTCCGTGGCCGGATGGAAGGCCGCGGGGATTTCGCCGGGCAGGCCCTGGGCCCCGAGGGCGCCGCCCCCCAGCAACGCCGCCACCAGGCCCAGCGTCTGTCGGAATGCCATGACCGCCTCCTGTGCCTCCGCCTGGGACGGACCCGGCCGCGGATGCGCGGAGGGGGATCGGCCTTGGGGTGGGTGGGCGCCAGTCTAGCGCACCCCCGGCGGCCGCGGGCCTCAGGCCGGGGGACCCTCTGCCTGCGGCCCGCCGGCCGGCGTGATGGCATGGCCGCCGAACTCCCGGCGCAGGGCCGCCACGAGACGATCGGCGAAGGGATCCGCCATCCGCGAGCGGAAGCGCTGGAACAGGGCCGCCGCCAGGACGGGGGCCGGCACGCCGGTGTCGATGGCCTGCTGGACCGTCCAGCGCCCCTCCCCGGAATCGGCCACCTGGCCCTGCAGGGAGGCCAGCTCCGGATCCTTCCGGAAGGCCTCCCCCGCCAGCTCCAGCAGCCAGGAACGCACCACGCTCCCCCGGTTCCACAGGCGCGCCACCTCGGCCAGATCGAGGTGCTCCCCGTAGGGCGAGGCTCTCAGGATGGCGAAGCCCTCGCCGTAGGCGGCCATCATTCCGTACTCGATGCCGTTGTGGATCATCTTGGCGAAGTGGCCCGCACCGGAGCCCCCGCAGTGGAGGAATCCCTCCGGCGGGGCCAGGGTCCGGAACACCGGTTCGAGCCGGCCGGCGACAGAGGCCTCACCCCCGATCATCAGGCAGTACCCCTCCTTCAGGCCCCAGATGCCGCCGCTCACGCCCACATCGAGGTAGTGGATGCCCCGCCCGCCGAGGAGCGCGCTGTGCCGGAGGTCGTCCTGGTAGAAGCTGTTGCCCCCGTCGATGACGAGGTCGCCCTCGGCCAGCAGGGTGGCCAGCTCCGCCACCGTGTCCGCCACGGGCCTCCCCGCCGGGAGCATCAGCCAGATCGCCCGCGGTCGGGCCAGAGCCTGGACCAGCTGCGCCACGGAGGCCGCGCCGGAGCCCCCCGCCTCCGTCAGCTCCCGGAGCCGCTCCGCCGCCTGGTCGTGGCCCACGACCTGGTGGCCGCCGAGCAGCAGCCGCCGGGCCATGTTCATCCCCATCCGGCCCAGGCCCACCATGGCGATCTGCACGGGTCCTCCCTTCGACGTCGCATGCGGGACCGGCGTCCCTAGGCTTCTCCCACCGCGCTGACGATGAGGCCGTCGCGGGGATCGCCCTGGCGCCAGATGGCGGCCACATGGCCGCCGGTGGCGAAGACCGCGCCAGGGGTCTGGATCTCCCGGCGGCCCGGAGCCCCCAGCAGCAGGGGGCGCGCACTCCAGACCGCGCCATCGAAGCGCCGCACGCAGACGGCCGTCTGCCCGCCCTGGTGCTGGGACCAGATGGCCAGCGCCTGGCCCTCGGCGTTCACCGAGAGGCCGTGAGCCTGGTTCTGGCCCAGGTCCTCCCCCAGCAGCGTCCTGGCCTCCTCCCAGCGTCCGCCGGCGTAGCGCCGGGCGAAGAGCTTCACGGAGCCCGCGACCTCCTGCCGCCACACGGCATGGGCCCGGCCCTGGCCGTCGAGACCCACCTGGGGCCAGTGGATGGCCCGCCCGCTGGCAAGCAGGGGCGCCGGCGTCCACTCCAGGCTGCGGGGGTCCAGGTGGCTGGCGTGGAGGTTCTGCACCCCGCCCTCGCCCGTCTCCACCCAGAGCACCACGGCCGCGCCCCGGGGATCGACCCCCAGGCGCAGGTAGGTGGCGCGGCCCCGGGCCACCGTGGTGGGCCGGTCGCTCCAGGCCCGGCCGGCGGGCTCGAAGTGGCAGGCCACCAGGCGGTTGCCGTCGCCCACAGCCTCCTCGCTCCAGACCACCAGGCCGTGGCCCGCGCGGTTCACCGCCAGCTGGGGAAAGACGGGCACGGGGGACGGCTCGCCCAGGGCCGTGGGCTGGGGATCCCAGGCGCCCTCCTCGGCCGCGTAGCCGCTGGCGTAGACCCGGTAGGCCCCCCGCGCGCCCTGGCACCACACGGTGTGGATGTTGCCGGCCGGATCCATGGCCGTGTGCAGGCTCACCACCTCGCCGGGTGCGACCTGCAGCGTCATGGGGTAGGGCACCCAGGTCTCCGCCGATCCGAGCATGTGGCGGGCGCACACCCGGGTCTGGTCACCCTCCCGCTCCTGCCACACCACCGCCATCTCGCCCCGCACGTTCATGGCGATCTCCGGCGCCTGGGCCTGGGTTCGGGCGCTGTCCAGGCGCCGGGGCACGATGTCCCAGGACCGCTGGTCCGCGTGGAAGCGGCAGATGTAGACCCCCTCATGATCGTGGCCCCGGTGGTGCCAGGCGGCGATGGCATTGCCCTGGTCGTCCATGGCGATCTGGGGACGGCCCACCTGCCCCCGGTCCAGCGGACGCGGCGCACCCCAGGTGCCCGCCGCGGGGGCCGGCTTGCCGGGGATCAGTCGATTCAGCAGCGCGCGCAACGACATGGGAATCCTCCCGGGGCTCGGAATGGCAGAGGGGTGTCCCAATCATCCTAGCGCCCCGCCTCCCGCTCGACCCGCCGCAGCCAGGCCTCCCGCCAGTAGAGGGTGTTGTTGCGGGGGCAGTTCTTGGCGCAGAGCCCCGTGCAGGTCACGCCCTTCAGGGCCACGGTGTGGGTCAGGAAGACCATCTCCCCGGTCTGCTCGGAGATGATCCGCCGGATGGGGTAGTCCACCTGGAAGCGGCCCTCGGCGAAGTCCACCATGGTCGGCTCGAAGGAGAGGCCGCGGTTCTTCCCGTCGGCATCGAGGGTGCGCCGGATCTCCGGAGCGGGCTTGATCTCCACCCATTCGCCGGGCTGGAGGTCCAGGTCGCCCTTGGTGAAGTCCTCCCGGCTGCCCGTGAGCTGGCCGAGCCGCTGGAACCCCAGCATCTCGCGCACCCGGTTCGCCAGGGTGTGCACGAGGATCTGCAGGAACATCCGGATGGACAGCTCGCCCACGCGGATCTCCGTCAGAAGGTGGGTGAGGTCCCAGCGGGAGAGGCGGTGGGTGGCCCCCAGCAGCTCCGTGGACTGGCAGAGGAAGCGCTCCTCCCGGCGCGTGGGGAACCGGTCCAGCCAGGTCCCGGATACGGGGCCGGGCTGCGCCTCCGGAGGCGCCGCCGACTCCGGCATCGGCTCCAGCCAGGCCTCCTTCCAGAAGTACGGGCAGCTCCGCTGGCAGCCCTCGTGGAAGGCCCCGTCGCAGCGCAGGCCCTCCAGGAGCACGGTGTCCGTCAGCCGCCGGATGGCGTTCCCCTCCACGCAGGTCTTCACCGCCCGGCGGTACACCCGGAAGGTCTGGCCGAAGTACCGCGTCATCTCCGGCATGAAGGGCATGCCCTCCAGCCTTCCCTCCGCATCCAGCGTGGCCAGGATCTCAGCCTCCGTGCGCACCCGGACTAGGTGTCCCTTGGCGACGCGTGGCAGGCGGCGAGGCTCCGAAGCGGCTCTGTTTCCCATGCCGACCTCTTGGAAAAAGCATGCACGGAATGCCCCTGGGCCTCCGGAGGGAGAAGCATGTCACGACGTGCGGCCCGGAGGCCAGCCTTATTCCGCAGCGGCCCCCTCAGGCCAGAACCAGCAGGCCCAGGCCCAGGGCCGCGGGCAGGGCCTGGACGAGCAGGATCTTCCGGCTGGCCGTGAGCCCCCCGAAGATTCCCGCCACCAGCACACAGCCCAGGAAGAACGCCTTCACCCCGAAGCCTGCCGGCCCCAGCCACAGCCCCCAGGCCAGGCCCGCCGCCAGGAAGCCGTTGTAGAGGCCCTGGTTCGCCGCCAGCACCCGCGACGACGCCGCGGCCTCCCGCGTCTGCCCGAAGGCCCGCAGCCCGATCGGCTTCTCCCACAGGACCATCTCCAGCACCAGGAACCAGGCATGGAGGAGGGCCACCAGGGCGATCACGATGTTGGCGAGGAGGGACATGGGGGCTCGAGACAAGGGGATGAGGGGACGCCATCAAGGAACTCCCGCGGCGCCGGGGCGATCACCCCATCGGGGGAAGGGACGCCGGGCGTGCGGAAGGCGGGGCGGACGGGGCCGGGTCGCTCGGCCGGAAGGGCACCCCTGTCGGCCGACGATTGGCGGATGGCCCCGTCAACCCAGCTCCTGCCGGGAGGTGGCCCGATCGGCCAGACGCGCCAGGGCCTGGTCGATGTGATCCAGGCGATCAAGCAGCCTGCGGGTTCCCTGCTCGTGCTTGTAGCCGGCGAGCACCAGCTTGATGGACACGAGGAAGACCCCCGCTTCCAGCAGGAGGTCATGCGTGAGCCCCTTGACGAAGAGGGCGATGACAAAGAGCACCAGGGTCAGTGCAAGCGTGATGGCCGAGGCCTTGTCTATGTAGTGATTCAACGCACGTACCTCCGTGGAACGGGCCGACCCAAAAACCCGCGACCCGCCTGGCAGGAGCCGGGAAACGAGCAGGGAACGATCGCCTTTCAGGGGTTGCTTCGCCCCCGATGATGCCCCTCCCCGGCCCCGGTGTCCACGGAACGGCCAACCAGGCGGGCCGGACGGCCTACCCCTTCAGCAGCCGGTCCTCCGCCAGCCGCAGGAGCTGCTCGCAGGCGAGGACGCCATCCTGGTGGTTCATGCGCTGGAAGTGGCCGCGCAGGTGGCGCAGGGTGCGGGGGATGGCGGGGGCGAACTGGGCCTTGCGACGATGCACCAGCTGGTGCCCGAAGGTGCCCAGGGCCTTGAGGTTCCGCTGGATGCCGCTGAGGTTCAGCTCCTCCCCCAGGGCCTCGGCACTCCAGCCCAGCTCGTCCTGGAGGGGCCCCACCAGCTGGGGGGCGGCCTCCCGGGACCAGTCCCAGTAGCCGTCGAAGCGGATGCTGGCCAGGTCGTAGGTGGCGGCCCCGCGCCGGGCGTCCTGGAAGTCCAGCGCCACCAGCCGCCCGCCATGCACCATGAGGTTGCGCACGTGGAAGTCCCGGTGGGTGAAGAAGCGAGCCCGGGTCTCCAGGCTGGCGTGGATCTCCTCCATGAGGCGGTCCAGCCAACGGGGGGGATCCTTCTCCAGGAAGTCGCGGAAGAAGTTCGCCCGGCAGTACTCCCATTCGAAGGCGAACTTGGCCTCGTCGAAGCACCGCTGCATGAAGAAGGTGTGGCCCGGCGCCCCAAGGGTCAGCGGCCCGGCGAGCGTGGCCAGCATCCAGCCCGCCTGCTCGGCCCAGTGGATCTCCTCCTCGGGATGCTCCACGAGCCGCTGCTCCAGGGTGGTGTCGCCCAGGTCCTCCACCAGCAGGCACCGGTCGGCATCGTCGAACTGGAGGATGGTGGGCACGTGGATGACGGGATCCAGGAAGGCCTGCAGGGCCCGGAACTCGAAGTAGCTGTCGTCGGCCTTCTCTGGCGTGTCCAGGGGATGCAGCACCACCAGGGCCGTCCCCACCTGGGGATGGTCCACCCGCACGTACTGCCGCGCGCCCACATCTCCCGCCAGGGGGCGGGGCGCCTTGAGGTCCCAGCGTTCCAGGGCACGGGCGAGTCGGGGGTCCATCAGACCAGGGTACTCCCATCGTGCGGGAGGGTCAGCCTCTGCTACAGCCCCAGCCGCACCTGGCTCCCCCCCTCCTCGAACCAGAGGGCGTCGGCATCGGCCACCGAGGCGGGGGGCGCCGCGCCGGGACCGAGGACACAGCGGGCGAGGCGCCCGGCGGGGACGGCGCCGGGGTGGACGTAGCAGCCGGGAAGGCGCCCCTCGGCTTCGGGGGCGAGGCCGGCGGCGGCCTCGATGAGGGCGTCCGGCGTGCCCACCTCCCGCCAGGGGAAGGGCTCGACCACCACGCCCTGGTGCAGGGCCAGCCGGGGCCGCAGGGCATCCATCTCGCTGGGGCCCTCGGGCAGGAGCGCCAGGGCCTGCGGCGACCAGGCGGCGGCGCCGGTGAAATGGAAGGGGCCCTTCGGCCCCGCCACGCCCTTGGGCAGGATGCGGTCCTCCGCGTCCATCCACACGGGGTTCCAGGGGCCGCCGGGATGGGGCACCAGCAGCCAGCTCAGCTCCGCCTGGGCCGCGCGATGGCGGTCCCGCAGCCGGTCGAAGGGCACGGCATCCGCCCAGATGTCGGCGTTCCACACCAGCAGCTCCGCCGCCACCCGGCCCAGGGCGTGGCGCAGGCCCCCGGCGCTGCCCAGCAGCTCGGGTTCCTCGCAGACCTCGATCCCGTCAGCCACGGCCCGCAGGCGCTCCAGGTGCAGGTGGGCGTTGCAGGCGATCCGCCCGGCCCCGGCCGCGCGCAGCGCCCCGGCGCCCCACTGGAGGAGGGGGCGGCCCCGCAGGGTCCAGGCCGGCTTGGGCAGGCAGGCGCTCAGGGCACCCATGCGCGTACCCAGCCCTGCGGCCAGGAGGAAGCCCTCAAGGGGTTCCGGCATCGGGATCCTCGGGGGGCAGGGGGCGCAGCAGGAACTGGCCTGGGGCCAGGCCGCGCATGGAGAGCACGCGGATGTGCCACCCCTGGATCCGCAGCTCATCGCCGGGACGGAGGACCCGGCCCAGCTGCTCCTGGAAGAAGCCCCCCAGGCTCACCGAACCCTCCTCGGCCTCGAGGTCCAGGTGGAGGTGGTCCTCCAGCTGCTCCAGCAGGACGTTGCCCTGGGCCAGCCAGCCACCGCCGCGGGTGCGCCGGAGCTGAATGGCCTCGCGGTCGAACTCGTCCTGGATCTCGCCCACCAGCTCCTCCAGCACGTCCTCCAGGGTGACCAGGCCGTCCACGCCGCCGTGCTCGTTCACCATGAGGGCCAGGTGCTGCTTGCGCTGCTGGAACTCCAGCAGGAGGCCCTGGATGGGTTTCATCTCCGGCACGAAGAAGGCGGGGCGGGCAAAGGCCCGCAGGTCGGGAGCCTCCTCCCGCTCGTGGAGGGCCCAGAGCAGCTCCTTGAGGTGGACCACGCCCACGACGCGGTCGAGGTCGCCATCCACCAGGGGGATCCGCGTGTGGGGGGTGCGACGGGCCAGGGCCAGGTTGTCCGCCAGGCTGTGCTGAAGGTCGAAGCACACCACCCGGGCCCGGGGCACGGCGATCTCCTTTACCGTGCGCCGGGTGAAGTCGAACAGGTTCTCGATGAGCTCCTTGCGGCGCAGCCCCAGGCGACCCTGGGCCTGGCTGTGTTCCAGCATCCGCTTGAACTCCTCCTCGGAGGGGAGGCCATCCTCGGCATCGCCAGGGCGGATCCCGAAGGCCCTCAGCACCAGGTGGCTGAGGTGGGTGAGGGCCCAGGTGAGGGGCCGCACCAGGCGGGACCAGGCCAGGAGGGGGGCAGCCGTGCGCAGGGCCCAGGGCGTGGCGGCCTGGATGGCCACGCTGCGGGGCACCAGCTCGGCCAGCACCACGTCGAGGGTGGTCATGAGGAGCAGGGCCAGGCCGCTGCTCAGGGGAAGGCGCAGGCCCGGCCAGGGGATGCGCCCGAAGACCAGGTGGAAGCCCCGGGCGAAGAGATCCTCCCCCACGGCACCCAGGGAGAGGGCGCAGAGGACGATGCCCACCTGGACGGCGGAGAGATGGTGGCCCAGCCCCCGATGGACCTCCAGGGCCTGGAGGGCCCGGGGGTCGCGGTCGGCCAGGGCCTCCAGCTGGGTGGCCCGCACGCGCACCGCGGCGAACTCCGCCATGACGAAGAAGGCGCTGAGGAGCAGGAGGGCGGCGCAGAGCAGGGCCGCGCCCAGGACCACCGGCGGCCCCCGCTAGCCGCGGGCGAGGTCCGAGCCTCGCCGGAGCCGCTCCACGACCTCCTGCAGGAGCTCGTCCATCTGGCCCAGGCGCTCGCGGTGCGCCACGAGCCGGGCCTCGACATCCTGCTTCTCGCCCTCGAGGGCCGCGTGGGCCTCCTGCTGGGCCTGGAGCACCTGGGCCATGCGGCCCAGCTCGGCCTCCTTCTGGTCGACCCCGTTCATCAGCTCCAGCCGCTCGCCCTCGTGCTGGACGATGGCCTCGTCGAGCCGCTGGCGGGCCTCTGCACTCTGCCGGGAGGCCTCCTGCAGCTCCCCTTCCAGCCGTTCGACGTCCTGGCCGAGGGCGGCCAGCCGCCGGTCCCGGTCGGCCAGCCCCTCCCGCAGTTCCGCGTTTTCCGCCTCGGCGCCCTGCAGCCGCTCGCTGATCTCCGCGAGGTCCCGGCCCTGCCCCCGCATGGTGGCCTCGAGCCCGGCCAGTTCCAGCTGGAGGGTGTGGGCCCGCTCCTTCTGTGCCGCCACCTCGAGGAGGGCCGCCTGGTGGAGGTCCTCCAGCCCCGTCTGCTTCTCCACCATCCCCTCGAGGGTGGCGTTGAGCTGGGCCTGGGCCTCCCGGGCCTCGGCCAGGGCCCCGTCGCGGGCCTCCAGCGTGTTCCCGAGCTCCAGGGTCTGGTGCTGCAGGCGATCCCGCTCCTTGAGCAGCTCGATGGTGCGCTGGGTCTTCTCCGCGAGCTGGAGGTTGAGCTCCTCCACCTGGTGGAGCAGGTCCGTGCGCTCGGTGAGGGCCTCCTTGAGCTGGGACTTCAGGGCCTCGCCGTCCCGGCTGCCGTTCTCCTCCAGCCGCCGCAGGGCCGCCTCGGCCTCGGCGAGCCGCTGCTTCAGGGCCTCGGCCTCGCGGTTGCGCCGCTCCATCTCGTCGAGGTTCTGGGTCACGGAGCTGAGCTGGCGCTGGAGCTGCTGCAGCTCGGTGGCCGTGGCCTGGAGCCGCTGGTCCTTGGCCCGCAGCTCCTCGTGGAGGGCCGCGACCTGCTCCTCGAGGAGGCGGGTCCGCGTGGTGTCGGGCGGGGCCGTGGCCTTCATGTCGAGGTTGCGGGTGACCGCGGAGGGGGAGGCCGGCTCCGGCCGGATCTCGAAGGCCGCGGTGACGGCCGCATGCGGGGGAGGGGCCGCCGGGGCGGGAGCCCCCTCGTCCAGGGCGCTCTTGAGGCCATCCAGCCAGTCGTCGCCCAGCTCCGTATCCACCAATTCGCCAAGGGGGTTGTCGGGGTCCAGGGTCCGCCCCGGCACCAGGGGGGTCAGGGCCGCCACGAGGGCACTGGGGGCGATGGGCTTGTGCAGGTAGAGATCCGCGCGGCCCTTCAGGCTCTGGTGGCGCCGGTACTCTTCTTCGCTGGCCTTGGCGCTGATGAGGGCCACCTTGAGGGCGGCCAGCTTGGGGTTCTTTCGGATGGTGGAGCAGAGGGCGTAGCCCTTGTTCTCGGCCACCTCGACGCAGATGAGCACCGCCGCATAGCCGCCGTGCTCCAGGCGGGGCAGGACCCCCTCCGGAGAGGCGGAGACCTCCAGGTCGAAGGCGGCCTCGAGGCTGACCTGGTGCTCCTTGAGGAAGCTCCGGTCGCTGTCCACGAGGAGGAGACGCTGGCCCATGGGTTCGTCCTTCGGCGGAGGTGAGCCCCCCAGTCTAACCCGAATGAAAGGAGCCCCGCCAAGGGCGGGGCTCCGGAGGTGCCAGGGCGCGGGGCCTCAGCGGGGAGGGATGGCCAGGGTCAGCCGCTGGCTGCCCTGAGGGGCCTGGATGTAGAGCAGGAGGGGCCTGCCGGTGGCCTTGCGGGCCGCTGCCATGAAGTCCGCCACGCTGGCGACGGGCTGGCCGGCGGCCTCGGTGATGATCATGCCCACCTGGAGGTTGCGGTCGGCGGCGGGGGAGCGGGGGTCCACGGAGAGGACCACCACGCCCTTCCGGTCCTCGGCGATGCCGAACTGGTGCCGGTTCACGGGATCCAGGGCCCCCACCTGGAAGCCGTAGGCCTTCTGGAGACTGAAGGTGCTGGAGCCCTCGGCGGAGCCGCGGGAGCCCTCCTCCTGGTCCCCGTCCGAGCCGCCACGCAGGGCCTCGATGGCCTTGCGATCGCCCAGGACCACGCTGAAGGTCATGGCCTTGCCCTTGCGGACCACGCCCAGCTTGACCGTGTCTCCGGCGCGGCGGCTGGAGATGGCGGACACCAGGTCATCGGGGTTCTTGACGGTCTGGCCGTCCACGCTGGTGATGACATCCTGGTGCTGGAGGCCGGCCTTGTCCGCCGGCTGCCCCCGCTCCACGGAGCCCACCAGCACGCCCTGCTTCACGCCCAGGGCCTCCTGGAAGACGGAATCCAGCTCCTGGGGCGTGACACCCAGGTAGCCGCGGCTCACGGGCTTCCCGGTGCGCAGGTCCTTGAGGATGCGGTTGACCATGCTGATGGGCACGGCGAAGCCGATGTTCTGGCCGGCCGGGTTGATGGCCGTGTTGATGCCCACCACCTCGCCCCGCAGGTTCAGCAGCGGGCCGCCGGAGTTGCCGCGGTTGATGGCGGCGTCGGTCTGGAGGAACGTGCTCACCCCGCCGTCCAGGTTGCGGCCCTTGGCGCTGATGATGCCCTGGGTCACCGTGTGCTCCAGGCCGAGGGGATTGCCGATGGCCACGACCCACTCGCCGATCTTGAGGGAATCGGAATCCCCGAGCTTGGCGAAGGGCAGGTGGGTGGCGTCGATCTTGACGAGGGCGACGTCCAGCTCCTTGTCCTTGCCCAGCACCGTGCCCTTGAAGGTGCGGCCGTCCACGGTCTTCACCTCGAGGGCATTCCCGGGCTCGCCCATGCTGGCCACCACGTGGTAGTTCGTGAGGATCTCGCCGTCAGGGGAGATGATGACGCCCGAGCCGCCGGACACGGCCCGCTGTTCCGAGTCGCCGCCCCCCCGGGGCACCCGGGGATGGCCCGGCCCGCCGGGGCCGAAGAAGAAGTCGAAGAAGTCGTCCCCGCCGCCGAAGGGGTTCCCCGGCTGCCGCTGGCGGACGAAGCTCGTGTTGGTGATGGCCACCACCGTGGGGTTCAGCTTCTCCGCCACCTCGGCGATGGGGGGCATCCGATCCAGCCCCTTGGGATCCACCGTCACCGGCTTCTCCTCCTGGGCCCGGGCCACCCATCCGTGGCTCAGCCCCATCCCCAGGGCCATGCAGACCGCGGCGAAGGCCGAAAGGCCGAGGACCTGTTTGACATGACGCTTCATGGACAACCTCGCGCACCGGACCGGCCGGCATGTTCTAGCGTGGCCGGAGCCCCCCGAAGGTTCCCGCTGGCCAGCAGGCGTCGATCAGGATAATCTGGATGATCCAACGGCGGCTGTAGCTCAGTTGGTTAGAGTACTGGATTGTGATTCCAGGTGTCGTGGGTTCGAGTCCCATCAGCCGCCCCAGATCCGCGCCCCGCCCTGCGGGGCGCTTTCATTATGGTGGGCGGATGGTGGGACTCGGGCCCGCGACAGAAACAACGGCGGCCCGGTAGGCCCCAGCGAGAAGGCTCCGGGGGAGCCTTCGCAGCGCCCGGGGGCCGGGGCCAGCCGTTGGCAGGGTTCGAGTCCCATCAGCCGCCCCAGATCCGCGCCCCGCCATGCGGGGCGCCTTCATTATGGCGGGCGGCTGGCGGGACTCGGAACCGCCCCTGCCCGGTATTGAGCGGACACAGGGTGGGACCGATAGGATGGGCAATCCCCGGAAGCCCATGCCCCTCCTCCGCCACCGGTCCATCGCCAGCCAGATCCGCCTGGCCCTCGGCCTGCTCGCGGTCCTCATGACCCTGGGTTCCGCGGGCATGCTTCTGCTCGCGCGGCGCTCGGCGGAGAACGCCAGTCGCCTCTACCAGGAGCACCTCCGGCCGCTCCAGCAGCTCAACACCGTGGCCGAGGCCTACTCCGTGGCCATGACCGGCAGCCTCCGGGCGGTCCGCTCCGGGGCCTTGGCCCCCGCGGAGGGCCTCGGCGATCTGCACCGGGACATGCATCGGGCCGACGCCGCCTGGCGGGACTACCGGATCGACCACGGGCCCTCGCCGGAGGTGCTCCATGTGGAGTCCCATCTCGAGAACCTCCGGGCCCTCTCCCGGCGGCTCGAGGTCCTCCTGCCCCAGGGGATGTCCGCGGAACTGGGGACCTTCGGGGACCGGGACTGGCTGCCGGAGGTCATCGCCCTCTCCCGGGGCCTCGGCGAACTCCGGGAGGAGCAGGATCGCACCGCGCGGATCCTCCTCGAGAACCTGCAGGCGCAATCCCGGCGGACCACCTGGATCGGGCTTGCCCTGATGGCCGCGGCCCTGCTCCTGGCCCTGGGCCTCAGCCAGGCCTTCGCCCGCCACCTCCAGCGGAGTGTCGGCGACCTCGTGGGCCGCCTCCGCCAGGTGGCCGATGGCAACCTGGAACCCGCGCCTGAACGGGAGGGCGAGGACGAGCTGGCCGTGGCCGACCGGGAGCTGAACCGGACGGTGGCCCGGCTCGACCGGCTGATGGAGACCCTCCGGGAGCAGCAGGCCCTGGAGCGGGCCATCCTGGACGGGGCCCAGGCCGCGATCATCGGCCTCGACCTGGACGGGAAGGTGAACCGCTTCAACCACGCCGCGGAGCTGATGCTGGGCTACCGGGCGGAGGAGGTCCTGGGGACGGCCACGCCCCTGCTGTGGCGGCTGCCGGAGGAACTCGAGCGCCTGGCCGAGGAGCTCAGCGCCCGGATGCGGCGCCCCATCCAGTCTGGGGTGGAGGCACTGCAGGCGGCGGCCCACATCCCGGGCTTCTCCACGGAATGCCACTACCGCCACCGGGACGGCCATCTCGTGCCGGTGCTGCTGGTCATCTCCCGGATCCTGAATCCCGAGGGGAGGCTGCTGGGAACCATGGGCGTGGCCATGGACCTCACGGAGATCAAGCGCCTCCAGGCCGAGCTCCAGGAGAGCGAGGCCCGGGCCCAGGCCGCCTCCCGGGCCAAGAGCGCCTTCCTCGCCAGCATGAGCCACGAGCTGCGCACACCCCTGACGGCCATCCTGGGCTACACCCGGCTCATGGCCCGGGAACCCGCCCGGAGCGAGGACGACAAGGTGCGCCTTGCCCATGTGGTGCGGGCGGGAGAGCACCTCCTCTCCCTCATCAACGACGTGCTCTCCCTTTCGAAGATCGAGGCCGGCCGCATGGAGCTGAAGCCCGTACGCTTCGAGCCCGCAGCCCTCTTCCGGGACCTGGAGGCGCTCCTGCGGGCCACCGCCCAGGCCAAGGGACTCAGCCTGGAGGTGGACGCCGCGGGCTTCCCGGAGCAGGTGGAAGGCGATCTCCCCAAGCTGAGGCAGGTCCTCCTCAACCTGCTGGGCAACGCCCTCAAGTTCACGGAGGCTGGCCTGGTGCGCCTGCGGGCGTGCTGGCAGGAGGACCGGGCCGCCTTCTCCGTCGAGGACACGGGCCCGGGCATCGCCCCCGAGGACCAGGCCCGGCTCTTCCAGGCCTTCAGCCAGACGGAACAGGGGGCCAGCGCCGGAGGCACGGGCCTGGGCCTCCACATCAGCCAGGTGCTGGTGGGCCTCCTGGGCGGGCGGATGGAGCTGGACAGCGCGCCGGGCCATGGCTCCCGCTTCACCTTCGCCCTGCCCCTCCCGGAGGCGGAGGGGCCGGTCCTCCGTCCCGCCGAGCGGGCGGTGGGCCACCTGGCCGCCGGCCAGGGGGAGCCCCGCCTGCTGGTGGTAGACGACCGGCCGGAGAACCGGGACACCCTCTGCGGCCTCCTCCGCCTGGTGGGCTTCCGGTGCACCGAGGCCGTGGATGGGGCCGATGGCCTGGCCCAGTGGGAGCGGGACCGGCCCGACCTGGTGCTCATGGATCTGCGCATGCCGGTCCTGGACGGCTTCGCGGCCATCGAGGCCCTGCGGCGCCTGGAGGCGGCGCGGAGCTGGCCCCGCACGCCGGTGGTGGCCATCAGTGCCAGCGTATACGACGTGGATCCCCGGGACCTCGCCGCCCGCGGCTTCGACGGGTTCCTCACGAAGCCCATCGACGAAGGCAGCCTGTTCCAGACCCTGGCCACCCTCCTGGGGCTCGCCTTCGTGGAGGCCCCCCCGCCCGAAGCCGCCACCCCGGCCGGATTCGACGGGGCCGCCGAGCTGGATCCCGGCTGGCGCGCCCGCTTCCGGAGCCAGATCGCCGTAGGCGATCTGGAGGCCGCGGAGCGCCTGCTGGACGATCTCCCGGACAGCCCCCTGAAGTCCGGGCTCCGGCAGCACCTGCGGGCCTATCATCTCAAGGAACTTCTCCAACACATCCCCTGAGCCATCGAGGCCCCCATGCTGGTCCCCCCCGCCGACCTCCTGCTGGTGGACGACAATCCCACCAACCTCGATCTGCTCACCCGCGTGCTGAAGGGCAACCACCACCGGGTCCGTACCGTCACCAGCGGCGCCATGGCCCTGGAGGCCGCCCGCCGCCAGCCGCCCGAGCTCATGCTCCTGGACGTGAGCATGCCCGGGATGGACGGCTACCAGGTCTGCCAGGCCCTGGCCCAGCAGCCGACGCTGGCGCCCATCCCCGTGATCTTCATCAGCGCCCTGGACGACCCCCTCGACAAGGTGAAGGCCTTCCAGGTGGGGGGACGCGACTACATCACCAAGCCCTTCTCCACCGAGGAGGTGCTGGCCCGGGTGGAGCACCACGTCAGCCTCGGGCGCCTGCAGAAGGATCTGGAACGGCAGAACCAGGCCCTCCTGGACGCCAACCTCAAGCTCAAGGAAGTGCACACCCTCAAGGCGAACTTCACCGCCATGCTCGTGCATGACATCCGCTCGCCCCTCGCCGGCGTGGGCCTGATGCTGGATTCGCTCAAGGAGGGCCTCCCCCTGAGGCCCGCCCTGCTTTCGCAGGCCGAGCAGAGCTTCAACCAGGTGCGCCACCTCCTGGACGAGATGCTGGAGCTGCATCGCAGCGAGCACGGCCAGGTGCCGCTAGAGCTGCAGCCGATCGACCCCGCCCACTGGCTCGGCGGCCTCGCCGCCGCCTACGAGCTGCGGGCCGCCGAGTCGGGCCTCCACTTCCAGGCCAACCTTCCGGAGGGCCTGCCGGAGATCCGCGGGGACCGGGCCCAGCTCGACCGGGTCCTGCACAACCTCCTGGACAACGCCCTCAAGTTCACGCCCCGGGGCGGAGCCGTCCGCCTGGAGGCCGCCCAGGACTTCGGCTCCGGCGTGGAGTCCGGCCTCCGCTTCCTCCGCATCAGCGTCATCGACACCGGACGCGGCATCCCCCCGGACAAGCTCCCCTTCATCTTCGACCCCTTCCGCCAGACCGAACGCGGCGATGCCGACCGGGGCTTCGGGCTGGGCCTGGCCATCGTCCAGCGCCTCGTC
>DASVZU010000324.1:0-8351 GCA_036391515.1 Holophagaceae bacterium | reverse complement strand
ACACTGGTCGCCCCGGGTGGTGGCGGAACTGGAGGACGTCTACATCAAGGTGGCCAAGGTGGAGGGCACCCTGGTGTGGCACCGCCACGACGACGAGGACGAGCTGTTCTACGTGCTGAAGGGCCGCCTCCGCCTGGAGCTGGAGGGCCGCCACGCGGTGGAGCTGGCCGAGGGCGAGCTCTTCGTGGTGCCGAAGGGGCTGCGCCACCTGCCCGTGGCCGAGGCGGAGTGCCACCTGCTGCTCATCGAGCGGAAGACCACCCAGCACACCGGCGAGGTGGCGACGGCCCAGACCCGCACCCTGGCGGACCAGCTGCGGCCCCTGCCATGAGCCGGACCTGGCGGGCCCTGGGACAGGGGGCGGTCCTGCCGGGGCTCCTCCTCCTGGGGGCCTGCCGCGGGCCCTCGGGGACGGGCCCCGCCGCGGCCGATCCCGGGCTCCGCACGGTGCAGGCCTTCTTCGAGGCCTACCGCCAGCGGGACCTGGACGGCCTCATGCGCTGCCTCGCGGCGGACGCCACCTTCCAGGGCACCGGGGGCACCCTGGACCGGGCGCAGATCCGGGCCTTCTTCCAGCGCACCTTCCAGGACCACCCGGACCTCCAGGTGGAGGCCGGCGCGCCGGAACGCGCCGGGAACGCCGTCCGCGTCCGCGTCCGGGTGCAGGCCGGATCGGCGTCCGTCCAGACCTGGGTCTTCGAGCTGGCGGGCCCGCTCATCCGCACCTACCGGCTGGAGCTGGCCGCCCGCTGACTCAGCGGGTGAGGGCGAAGGCCTGGAAGCCCTCGCCCTCCCAGGCCAGGGGATCGGGGCGGAAGAAGCTGGTGCGGTCGCCCTCCGCATCCAAGGCGGCCCCCAGGGCCGCGGGCCAGACGGGGGCCGGGCGCAGATCGGGGCGGGCCGCCAGGAGCGCCTCCCGGTGGGCGGCGCCCTCCTCCGGCAGCCAGGAGCAGACGGCGTAGATGAGCAGCCCGCCGGGGGCCAGGCGTGCCGCCGCCGCCTGGAGGAGCCGCCGCTGGATCCCGGCGAGGCGGGCGAGGTCGAGGGCGCCGCCCAGCCAGGGCAGCTCGGGATGCTTCTGGAGGGTGCCGCTGCCGCTGCAGGGGGCGTCCAGCAGGAGGAGATCGAAGGCCTCTGGCGTGGCCTCCAGCCAGGCGGCGGCGTCCGTCACGACCACCTCGGCCTTCAGGCCCCGCTGCGCGAGGGTGCGCTTGAGGCGCTCGGCCCGGCCGGGCTGCTGCTCCAGGGCCAGGAGCGCGGCCCCGGGATGGCGCAGGGCGAGGGCCGTGGTCTTGCCGCCGGGGGCGGCGCAGGCATCGAGGATGCGGGCGGGCGTGCCCTCCCAGGCGTAGGCCAGGAGGGCCTGGGAGCTGCGGTCCTGCACCATCCCGGCCCCGGCTTCCAGCCAGGCCCGGGGGAAGGGCGCCCCCTCCGCCTGGCGCAGGCAGCCGGGGATCCCCGGATCGGGCGCCAGCCCCTCGGGCACCTCGCCCTTCAGGCGGCGGAAGGCCGCGTGGGGGGGCTGGCTCAGGCGGGTCCAGAGGGCCTCGGTCTCGGCGCCCCGGCCATGGGGGGCCAGGGCCGCGGCCAGCACCTTCTCCGCGAAGGGGCTGCGGTCCAGCCGGGCGGGCAGGGCCTCCAGGGCGGCGCGCAGGCCTTCGCGGTCCTTCGCGGCCCGGCGGAGGAGGGCGTTCACCAGGCCCCGGTGGGGCTGGAAGCCCACGGTCCGATCCGCGGCCAGGCCCACGGCCTCGTTCACGGCGGCGAAGTCGGCCACGCCGGGCAGCCAGGCCAGCTGCGCCAGGCCCACGGCCAGGGCCACCTGGGTGCCCAGGGGCACGCCCCGGGCCGGATCCTTGAGCTGGGGCTTCACGAAGGCCTGGAGCCGCCCCCAGTGGCGCAGGCAGAGGCCCAGCAGGGCCTGGGCCAGCCCGGCCTCCTCGCCCAGGCCGCGGTCCCACACATCCGGCACGCGCTCCCCGTCCCCGAAGACGCCGTGCAGGGCGTGGGCGACGTGGAGGCGGGCGGGGGTGGACATGGGGCTCCGGGCGAAACCCCGATTATCCCGCGAAGGGCCTCACAGCTCCTTCAGGATCTCCGCCTTCTTGGCCTCGTACTCCTTCCTGTCGAGCAGGCCCTTCCTGTAGAGCTCCTGCAGCCGCTGGAGGCGCTCCTCGGGGCTGGCCTTGGCCGGGGCGGCCCCAGGCGCGGGCTCGGCAGGGCGGGGGGCCGGCTCCGGGGCCGGTCCCGCGGCAGGGGTCGAGCGGGCCTCCACGCGGCGCAGGGCGTCCTGGAGGGCGAGGGCGTCCTGGCACTCCTTCAGGGCGTTCTGGAAGATGCTCGCGTCGGGCTGCATGTCCAGGGCCGCGCGGAGCAGGGGGAGGGCCTCCTCGTACTGGCCCTGGGCGAAGCGGATGATGCCGAGGTTGTAGAAGGCGCGGGGGTAGTACTTGGGCTTCTGGCCCTTGTCCGCCTTCGACTGGGCCAGGCCGGCCTCGGCGAGATCCTGGGCGCCCCGCAGGTCGCCGGCCTTGAGGCGGTCATGGGCCCGGTCCATGCCGAAGACGCTGTCGTCGAAGAAGGTGAGCTTGCGCGTCTCGCTCCAGGGCAGGAGCATCCGCAGCACCTTGCCCTTGGCGGTCTCGAAGGCCAGGCGGCGCACGTCGGCGTCCCGGGGGTAGGCGGGCCAGCCGTCGTACGAGCTGTTCACCAGGCTGGGGGTGTCCTCCAGGCGCTGGGCCCCGAAGACGCGGCCGGTGCTCAGGTCCACCACCTGCACGGTGGCGCTGAAATCCAGGCTGGTGATGCTGGTGCGCCGCAGGCGGACCGTCTCCTGCTTGGTCTTGTAGTCGGTGCTGCGCTCCTCCTTGGTGGCCTGGCTGCGGCTGAGGTCGGAGCGGTTCACGTTCACGATGACCAGGGCGCTGGGCCCCAGCAGCTTCCCCAGCTTGGCGATGGTGGCGGGCTCGATGTAGCCGCTGGCGCCCAGCTCCTGCTCCTTCAGCACCGCATCCAGGTGGGCCCGGTCCACCACCTCCACCTGGCCGCTCTGCACCAGGTCCGCCGTGAGCGCGTCCGCCAGCTCCCGGGAGTTGGCGTCGGGCGCGGGGGCGAAGGCCAGGCGGGCGATCTTCAGGCCCAGGCCCGGCGGATGGGTGACGGCCACCTCCACCTTGGGGTTGGCCAGCTCGCTCCAGAACTGGGCGTGGACGGGCAGGGCGAGCAGCACCAGGGCGGCGGGGACGGACAGGCGCATGGACACTCCGGACGGCCCTGTCAGGCTATCAGGTCCGGACCGGCTACCCTGGTCCCCTGGCTTTCCGAGGAGGCTCCCGTGGCCCACACCTACCCGCTCACCCTGACCTGGACCGGCAACACCCTGGACGGCACCTACAACCGCAACGCCACCGTGGCCGCCGAGGGCAAGCACCCCCTGGCCGTGAGCAGCGCCCCCGAGTACGCCGGGGACGCCAGCCGCTGGAACCCCGAGGACCTGCTGGGTTCGGCCCTGGCCACCTGCCACATGCTCACCTTCCTGGCCCTCTGCGCGAAGGCCAAGGTGGAGATCCGCGGCTACGAGGACCACGCCGAGGCCGTGCTGGACACGGTGGACAAGGTCACCCGCATCACCCAGGTGAAGCTGCGCCCCATCATCCGCGTGCCCCGGGGCACCAGCATGGCCAAGGTGGTGGAGCTCTTCGAGAAGGCGCACAAGTACTGCTTCGTGGCCAACTCCGTGACCTGCGAGGCCGTGATGGAACCCCGGGTGGTCGAAGTCTGACGGAACTTGGGCCCGGGCCGACCCCCGGCCGATGAGGGGCGGGAGGTCCCATGCCGCCCCCGCCCGCCGAGGATTCCGCCCGGATCGAGCCCCCGCTCGATGACGCGGCCCTGCGCCGGGCCATCCTGGACGGGGCCGCCCACGCCATCATCTCCACGGATCCCCAGGGCCTCATCCGCACCTTCAACCCCGCGGCGGAACGGCTGCTGGGCTACCGGGCGGAGGAGGTGGTGGGGCACGCCACGCCGGAGGTCTTCCACGATCCCGAGGAGGTGGCCCGGCGGGCCCAGGCCCTCTCCCGGGAGCTGGGCCGGCCGGTGCCGCCGGGCTTCGAGGCCTTCGTGGCCAAGGCCCGCCTGGGCCTGGCGGACCAGCAGGAATGGACCTACCTCCGCGGAGACGGGACCCGTGTCCCCGTCTCCCTCTCCGTATCGGCCATCCGCAGCGCCGGGGGCGCCCTGGCGGGGTTCATGGGCATCGCGGAGAACCTCACGCGGACCCGGGCCGATCGGGCGGAGACGGACCGGCTGCTCCGGGACCTGGGGCACCTGAAAGTGGCCCTGGACGCGGCGGCCATGATCTCGGTGACGGATGCCGAGGGCCGCATCCTCGAAGCCAACTCCCTGTTCTGCGCCCTCTCCGGCTACGGCCCCGCGGAGCTGCTCGGGCAGTCCCACCGCATCGTCAACAGCGGCCACCATCCCCCGGCCTTCTTCAAGGAACTGTGGGACACGGTGCTGGCGGGGCGCGTATGGCGGGGGGAGATCCGCAACCGGGCCAAGGGGGGGCGGCTCTACTGGGTGGACGCCACCATCGCCCCCCTCCTGGACCGCCAGGGCTGGCCCACCACCTTCCTGTCGCTGCAATTCGACATCACGGCCCGCAAGGAGGCCGAGGCGGCCCTCCGGGCCAGCGAGGAGAGCCTGACCCGGGCCCAGGCCATCGCCCACCTGGGTAACTGGGACTGGGAGATCGGGACGGGCCGGATCACCTGGTCCGACGAGATCTTCCGCATCTTCGGCCACGAGCCGCGGGCCTTCACGCCCACCTACGGGGGTTTCATGGAGGCCGTGCATCCCGAGGACCGGGACCGCATCACGGCGGCCGTGGACCGGGCCCTGGGGGGCGGAGCGTCCTACGGCGTGGAGCACCGGATCCTCCGGCCCGACGGGGTCGAGCGCGTGGTGGTGGAGCGCGGGGAGGTCTACCGGGACGCGGAGGGCCGGCCCCTGCGCATGGTGGGCACCGTGCAGGACGTGACGGAGCGGCGGGCGGTGGACCGCCTGAAGCGGGAGTTCGTGGCCACGGTGAGCCACGAGCTGCGGACACCCATGACGGCCATCAAGGGCTCCCTGGGCCTCCTGGCCGGCGGGGTGGGCGGCGAGCTGCCCCCCAAGGCCCGGGAGCTGGTGGCCACGGCGCAGAAGAACGCGGAGCGCCTGCTCCACCTCATCAACGACCTCCTGGACCTGGAGAAGGTGGAGTCGGGCCGCATGGCCTTCGAGCTCCACCCCCGCCCCATCCTGCCGGTCCTCCTCCGGGCCCTCGGAGATCTGCGGGACTACGCCCTGGCCTTCGGCGTGGCCTGCGATCTGGCCCCGGTGGCGCCTCCGCTGGAAGGGGCCCGGGCCTCCGTGGACGAGGGGCGGCTCCTGCAGGTCCTGGCCAACCTCCTCAGCAACGCCATCAAGTTCAGCCCCGGGGGCGCGCAGGTCCAGGTGGGGCTCCTCCGGAACGGCCCCCGCCTGCGGGTGGAGGTGGCGAACGCCGGGCCGGAGATCCCCACGGACTTCCGGGAGCGCATCTTCGACAAGTTCGCCCAGGCCGACGGCTCCGACAGCCGCCAGCGGGGGGGCACGGGGCTTGGCCTCAGCATCGCCAAGGCCCTGGTGGAGCGCATGGGCGGCCTCATCGGCTTCGAGTCGGAGCCGGGGCGGACCGTCTTCTACTTCGAACTCCCCGAGGTGGCCCCATGAGCCCCATCGCGCCCCTGACCCACATCCTGGTGGTGGACGACGAACCGGACATCCGGAACCTCCTGAGGCTCTGCCTCGCGGAAGTCGGCGGCTACGGGGTGGACCTCTGCGCCTCCGGGCCGGAGGCCCTGGCCCGGCTCGAGACCGCCCGCCCCGACCTCGTCCTCATGGACGTGATGATGCCGGGCCTGGACGGTCCCGCCACCCTGGCGGCCCTGCGGGGCCAGGGCCTGGGCACGCCCGTGATCTTCCTCACGGCCAAGGTGCAGGCCCCCGAGGTGGCTGCCCTGAAGGCCCAGGGCGCCCTCGGCGTCATCGCCAAGCCCTTCGATCCCATGACCCTGGCCGACGAGGTGCGCGCCCTGTGGGAGGACCACCATGGCTGACTTCCAGGCCCAGCTCGCGGCCCTCCGGGAAACCTTCGCCGTCGACCTCCCCACCCGCATCGAGGCCCTCCGCACGGCCTGGGCCGCGGACCGGGACGCCGGCGAGGCCACCCGCACCCACTTCCTGGCCCACCGCCTGGCCGGATCGGCGGGCACCTTCGGCTATGCCGCCCTGGCCCAGGCGGCCCGGGAGCTGGAGCGCCTGCTGAAGGTCCCGGCGGAGGAGGGCAGGGCCCCGACAGGGGATGAGGCGGCGCGTGCGGATCGGCTGCTGGCGGCCCTCGCGCCGCTGACCCCCAGCACTCCGGAGCCCGCCGCCCCTGCGGCGGCCCTGCCATTCATCGGCTTCGATCCGGCGGGGCCCGAGGACGAGGTCCTCGGCCGGCAACTGGAGGCCCTGGGCTACCGGGTGGCCCCCCTCCGGCCCGGCGCCTCGGCCCCGGATGCCCTCCTGCTGGACGCGGACCGGCCGCTGCCCCCCACCCTCGCCGGCCTCGCCGCCCCCAGAGTCTTCCTCTCCGGCCAGGGCGACATGGCCAGCCGCCTGCGGGCCATCCGGGCCGGTGGCCAGGCCTTCTTCCCGCGCCCCGTCAGCGCCACGACCCTGGCGGACCGGCTGGATGCCCTCTGCGCCCGCCAGCCCCAGGACCCCTACCGCGTCCTGGTGGTGGACGACGACCCCCAGGTGGCCGAGGGCCTGGCGCTGACCCTCCGCAGCGCGGGCATGCTGGCCCACTCCCTGGCGGATCCCCTGGCAATCCTGGGCGCCCTGGCCGAGACGCGGCCCGACCTGCTGCTCCTGGACATGCACATGCCCGCCTGCACCGGGAAGGAAGTGGCGGCGGTCCTCCGCCAGGTGGAGGCCCTGGCGGGCCTGCCCATCGTGTTCCTCTCAGGCGAGCGGGATTTCGGCCGCCAGATGGACGCCATGGGAGAGGGGGCCGACGACTTCCTCACCAAGCCCATCGCGCCGGAGCGGCTGGTGGCCCACGTGACCCACCGGGCCTGGCGGGGCCGCATGCTGCTGGGCCTGATGGTCCGGGACGGCCTCACGGGCCTCCTCAACCACTCGGCCCTGCTCGACCAGCTGGACATCGAGGTGGCGCGGGCCCGCCGCCTGTCCGGCCGCCTCGTCTTCGCCATGGCCGACCTGGACCTCTTCAAGCGGGTGAACGACACCCAGGGGCACGGGATGGGCGACCAGGTGCTCCGGGCCTTCTCGCGCCTGCTCCAGCAGCGCCTGCGCCGCACGGATGTCCTGGGGCGCTACGGGGGCGAGGAGTTCGGGATCGTGCTGCCGGACACGGAGCCGGCCGAGGCGCGGGCCCTCCTCGAGGGGTTGCGGGAGGACTTCGCCGCCCTCCGCTTCCACGGCCCCGCAGGCACCTTCGGCACCACCTTCAGCGCCGGTCTGGCGGACTTCCCCGCCCACGGGGATGCGGCCGCCCTCTGCGAAGCGGCGGACCAGGCCCTGTACGCGGCCAAGGCGGGGGGGCGGAACCGGGTGGAAACCGCGCCAACGCCCGGTCCGAGCTGCTAGCGTTCATCCATGCGCTGTCCCTTCTGCGGGCACATGGAAGACAAGGTGGTGGACTCGCGGGAGTCGCGCGAGGGGGATTCCATCCGCCGTCGGCGGGAGTGCCTCGCCTGCAGCCGCCGCTTCACCAGCTACGAGCGGGTGGAGGAGGTGCCCCTCGTCATCCTCAAGAAGGACGGGCGCCGCGAGCCCTTCGACCGCCAGAAGCTCATGAAGGGCCTGTTGCTGGCCTGCCAGAAGCGGCCCGTGTCCCTGGCCCGCATCGAGGAGCTGGTGACGGACCTGCAGGCCCGTCTCATGGAGCGGCCTGACCGGGAGATCCGCAGCCGGGAGCTGGGCGAGCTGATCATGGACGAGCTGAAGGCCCTCGACCAGGTGGCCTACGTTCGCTTCGCCAGCGTGTACCGCGACTTCAAGGACCTGCCGGACTTCGTGAAGGCCCTCGAGGGCCTCATGCACAAGGAGGCCGCGCGGGGCGGGGCCACCGCCCCGGAGGCGCCGAAACCCCTTCCGCAGGCCCTCTTCCCGGGCGAGGCGGAGGTCCCCATCCTGAGGACGCGGAAGAAGTAGCGCTATCCTGGACGACCGAGGTTTCCCGTGGCCGACGAAGTCCTCCAGCCCGCCCAGCCCGACGAGTCCCCCAAGCTGCCCGAGGTCCTGCCGGTGCTGCC
>DASVZU010000323.1:0-6164 GCA_036391515.1 Holophagaceae bacterium | reverse complement strand
GGTTCCTCCGTCCGGTCAATGGATCACCCAGTCGCTCCGCTTCACCAGGACCGGCTGGGGCCCGGGCGTGAGCTGCATGACGTAGCATCCCTTGGCGGCGTAGCGCTGGCCGGGGCCGAAGCTGAGGCGCTCGTAGTCGGGCAGCACGCGGTCCTTCTGCATGCCCAGGGCATCCAGGAAGGCATCCCGGTAGTAGGAGCGATCCATGTCCATGAGGGCCTGCTTGAGCACTTCCACCAGGGAGTACATCCGTGTGTAGATCCGCTCCGAGTTGTCCAGGGCCGTAAGCCCCGACAGCAGGGAGTTGGCATAGCGGGCGAACTTCGGCTCCTCGGCCGGGGCCCGGAAGGGGTAGGTCACGAAGGTGCCGGCCCGGGCGACCTCGGGGAGCCTCTCGAGTTCCGTCCCCAGGAGTCCGGACGCCAGGATCACCGTCGGCATCCCGCCCCCCGCCAAGGCTTCGAGGGCCGGATAGGCCCCCGGACCGTCCCAGAGGACCACGGCCACACTCCCCTTCGCGGCCCACTCCCGGAGCGCTGCCCCCTGGAGGCCCCCGGCCGGAAGACGGACCGTCCTCACGGGAGCCTTCCCGGCCTCCCGCCAAGCGATGTCGAATCCCGTCGCCGCAGCCCGGGCCCGAGGCGAATCGGCCACGGCCTGGACGATGCGCTCGGGATCCGCGCCCTCCGGGCGGCCAGCCAGGAACCGCGCTGCGGCTTCGCCCTCCTGCTGGAGCCCCTTGGAGAAGTAGAGGGTGTACCAGTCCTTCTCGGAGACCACGGGCAGATCCGTGAGGGGGAAGAGGCAGGGGAGGCCGTGGCGCTCGCAGAAGGCGTGGATGGGGGCCCAGTCCCCGTGGCTCAGGCCCCCGAGAAGGGCGAAGACAGGCTCCCGGCGGAGGTGGCCCTCCAGCTGGGTCCCCCAGCCGGCGGGCGGTCCCGTGAGCCGCCAGAGGGACAGGCTGATCTGCCGGTGGCTGAGGCTCATGTCCCGGCCCGAGGCGGACCGGTACATGCGGTTGCCGAAGCCCTGGGGCAGCCGGTTGTGGCTGGCGATGAAGTTGTCCAGGGGCACCCGCATCGCCTCCAGCTCCGCAGGGGTCACGTCCTCCGTGACCACGGTGGCGAAACGGATCGTGGTGGCGGTGGCGCCCGGGGAGTACTCGGCCGAGAGGGTCCTGAGGTAGGCCACCAGGATCGCCATGTCCGCTGGGCTCAGGTCGTACCGGGGCATGACGTCGTTCAGCGTCCGGCCCTGGGGATCCACGCCCGTCCGGATGGCATCGGCCAGGGACTCGTCGGTGTAGGCCGGCCGCCGCAACTTCGACTGGGCGACGCCGGCCTCGATCCGCTCGGCCTCGGTGAGGTTGGGGAACTGCCAGAACTGGCGCTGGAAGAGCTTGGCGGCGGTGATGGGCGGGGTGGACACGCCGCCCTCATAGGACCCCATGCCGCTCCGCAGGTGGCAGTTCCGGCAGGTGAAGGCGGCACCGGACACCGGCACGTCGCCCTTCACCACCCCCTGCAGGGGCTCGCCAGAAGGGAGGATCCCCTCCCGGTACATGCGCTCCCCCAGCGCGAGGATCTGGGCGCGGGATCGCTTCGTCGCCTCTCCCCTGGACCCGGCGGACAGGATGAGGCCCACGGCCAGGGCCAGCGCAGCGGCCCTCGCGTTCACTGGATCCCCGCCTTGCGGCATTCCTCGAGGAACTCGGAGGTGCTCATCAGGCCGAAGACGCGGGTCCAGGCGCCGCTGCGGGGGGTGCGGATGAGGGTCAGGGGATAGTGGGACATCTTGTTGGGGATGTAGGCATTGAAGGCGTTCATGGCGCGGTCGATGTCCTCGCGCTTGCCCGTGAGGAAGGTCCAGCCCGGCCGGGCCCGGTAGCGCCTCAGGTACTCGCGCATGACCTTGGGCGTGTCGTTCTCCGGGTCGATGGAGATGGACACCAGGCGGATGTCGGCGCTCCGGGGGCCGAGGCGCTGCTGGAGGTTGGCGTAGCCTGCGGACAGCACCGGGCAGATGGTGGTGCACGTGCCGAAGATGAAATCCAGGACCACCACCTTGTCCGAGGCCAGCAGGCTCCGGAGGGGCACCTTAGCCCCGTCCTGGTCCACCAGCGTCACGTCGGGCACGGTGTAGGCCTCCACGGTCCGCTTGTAGGGCGGCTCGGCGCCCAGGAGGGCCAGGCCCGCCAGCAGGGCCACGAGCCCCGCGCGCCATCCGCGAGTTCCGCCACGCGTCACCGTCATCACTCCGCTCCTTCCTGCCGCAGGGCCCTGAGGGCCGCTTCGTAATCCGCCACCCGGCCGCCGTGGCGACGGGCGAAGGCGCGGGCCTCCCTGCCGTCCGCGAACGCCCAGGTGCCCGTCCGCGCCATGACGCCCGGGAGGTCGCCCCCGATCACCCAGGTGCAGGTCCGGGCCTCCACCAGCGTCGCCGGGTGCGCCCGGTCCGCCACCCGGAGGGCCCGCACGGGGCTCCCCTGGGGGGCTTCCAGGGCCTCGAGGGCGCAGTGGAGGCTGCAGACGCCGGTACTGGAACCATCCTGCCGCTCCACCAGCATCCGGCTGCGGGCGAACCGGGCCCGATCCATCCCGCAGCGGTCGCAGGCCTGGGGCGCCTCCACGGAGGGCCCTCCTTTCGCGGCCCCGCGGGCCGAGGGGCCGCCGGCAAGCAGGAGGCAGGCGAGGAACAGACCGGCGGGGAACATGGTGGGGGCGCCTAGTGGTACAGCTCGGCCGAGGCGAGATACCCGGCCCCGCCCACGCCACCCACCACGAGGACGGATCCGCCGGTCAGCAGCGTGGCGGTGTGGGTCTCCCGCTGGGTGGTCAGGCTCCCCGTGGAGGTGAAGGTCCCCGTCCCGGGATCGAAGGTCTCGGCGCTTCCCAGCAGGGGCGCGGGATTGCCGACGCCGACACCGCCGGCCACCAGCACCTTGCCGCTGGGGAGCAGGGTGGCCGTGTGCCAGTAGGCGCGCACATCGATGAGGCTGCCCGTGGTGCTGAACCCGGTGGCGCTGGCGTAGATTTCCGCCACGGCGCTGCTGGAGCCGCCCACCAGGAGCACCCGGCCATCGGGCAGGAGCGTGGCCGTGTGGTAGGCCCGGGGCGAGGCCATGGATCCTGCCGTGGCGAAGGTTCCGGTGGCGGGATCGTACAGCTCGGCGCTGGCGAGGTTGCTGGAGCGGTAGCCCCCCGCGATGAGCACCTTGCCGTTGGAGAGCAGCGTGGCCGTGTGGGTGGCCCGCGCCTCCAGGAGGCTCCCGGTGGGCGTGAAGGTGCCCGCGGTCGGATCGTAGAGCTCCGCCGTCAGGAAGAAGGAGCCGAGGTCGCGCCCCCCGGCGATGAGGACCTTGCCGCCGGGCAGCAGGGTGGCGGTGTGGGAGGCCCGGGCCGTGGTGAGGCTGCCCGTGGCCGTGAAGGTCCCGGAGGCCGGATCGTAGAGCTCGGCGCTGCCCTGCACCACGCCGTAGGCGCTGCCGCCCGTGATGAGCACCCGGCCATCCTGGAGCAGGGTGGCGGTGTGGTACTGGCGCGGCGTGGTCATGCTGCCGGTGGCCGCGAAGGTGCCGGTGGCCGGGTCGTAGAGCTCCGCCGTGGCCAGGGCCGTGCCGTTGAAGCCGCCGGCGATGAGCACCTTCCCGCCGGCCAGCACGGTCGCCGTGTGGAAGGAGCGGCCGGTGGCCATGCCGCCGGAAGTGGCCGTGAAGGTGCCGGGTGCGGTGGCCGTCACCGTCAGCGTGGCCGGGGCGCTGGTGACGCTGCCCCCGTAGGCATCCGACACCGTGACCGTGAACGTGGCCCCGTTGTCCGCGGCGGCAGTGGCCGACGTGGTGTAGGTGGTGGCCCCGGCTCCGGGGATGGCCACCCCGTTCCTCGACCACTGGTAGGTCAGGGTGCCCGTCCCCGAAGCCGCCACGGTGAAGGTGGCCGTCTGCCCCGCCAGGACGGCCTGGCTGGCGGGCTGGGCGGTGATGGCGGGAGCGGCCGGGGCCACCGTGAGGTTCACGGCCGCCGTGGTGCTGCCCGCCGTGTTCGAGGCAGTCACGGTGTAGTCCTGGGCGGCCGCAGGGGCCGTCGGGGTGCCCGAGATCACGCCGGTGGCGGTGTCGAGGGCGAGACCCGCCGGCAGGGAGGGCGATACGGCATAGCTCGTGGGGGTGCCACCCTTGTTGGAGGGCAGGTTGTCGGTGATGGCGACACCCACGGTGTAGACCGCCGGGTTCTCGGCATAGGCGAGGGCGGCGGGAGCCTGGTCGGCGACGGTGATCGAGAGCGACACGGTGGCGCTGCCGGCGGTGTTGGCGCCCGTCACCGTGAAGGTGGCCGCCGCGGAGGCGGCCTTGGGTGTCCCGGTGATGATGCCGGTGGTGCCGTCCAGGGTCAGCCCCGCGGGCAGGGCCGGGCTCACGGTGTACGAGGTGATCTTCCCGCCCGTGTTGGAGGGGTTGTTGGCCGGGATGGCCACCCCCACGGTATAGGCGGCCGGGTTGCTGCCGTAGGCCAGACCGCTTGGCGCCGAAACCGCGTCAATGCAGCCGGTCGCCACCGCGAGAACGGCGAATGCGAGCCATTGGATCCGGCGCCAAGGCATGGGGAGATCTCCGAGCAGGGGTGCCTCCATCCTACCGGGCCGGAACGACGATGCGGGATGCCATCACTGGAGCACCCCCACCACCGTGGCCGAGACCGGGAAGAATTCCACGCCCGCGTAGGCCTTGAACGCGAGGGCCCCGGTCACGGGATCCACGCTGCCCACGGCGATCTGCTGGCCGTTGTAGTCCAGCAGGAAGGCCCATTTCCCGTTGCGGCTGAGCACCACCTGGTCCGAGCCGTTCCCGCCGAACCAAGCGTAGGGACTCCCGGCGACGGCGGTCATGGCGCCCGCCGCGGGGCTGAAGGACCAGGCCCCGGCGTCGTAGGCCGCGGTCTCGAAAGCGCCGTAGAGGACGCTCTGGGTGGGGTTGAAGGTGAGCCCGTGGTAGGCGTCGGCGGCCACCAGGCCGGTGATGAGGGCCCCCAGGGGCGTCAGCCCGCCGGTAGTGATGTCCACGTGGTAGCCGAAGACGGAGCCGTTCACCGCCGGACCGCCGGAAGCGCCCTCCCCCTTGGTGAACAGGTATTCGCCGGTGTGGCTGAGGGCGAGGCCCAGGGGTCCCGTGCCGGAGGGAAGGACGTAGGGTCCGCCTTCCGGGGCCAGCGCCCCGGTGGCGGGATCGATGTCGAAGACTTCAAGGCGGTCCGAAGTCCGGCCCACCGTGAAGAGGTACTTCCCGGAGGGATGGATGACGAGATCACCGGATCCACCCGCGGTCGGCACCGTGGCCAGGGGCGTGAGGAGGCCGCTCGTCCCGTTCAACTGGAAGCAGGTGATCTCGCCATCGCAGCGCACGTAGACAAACCGGCCGGTGGGATCCACCGCGGCGCACCAGGGGTCCGCTCCCGTGGCCACCGCCGGGTTCGAGGCCACGGGGGTCAGGTTCCCGGTGGCGGCGTCGATCTGGTAGATGGACAGGGTGTTCACATTCGTCACCCCGTCGCCGTTCACCGCGAGGAGGAAGCGGCCCTGGGGGTCGCTGCAGACGTGCAGGGCCGGCGTGGAGGGATCGAAGGGCGCCCCGGGCATGGCGGTGAGGTTCCCGGTGCCATCGTCCAGGCCGAAGCCCGAGATGCCACCGCCCCCGTTGGCCACGTAGAGGAACTTCGAGACGAAGGATTTGACGGTGACGGTCACCGAGGCCGTGGTGGCCACGCCCACGGCATTCGTGACCGTCAGGGTGTACGTGGTGTCGGCGGCAGGAGACACGGCCACGGTGCCCCCGGAGGCCACGGGGCCGATGCCCTGGTCGAGGACGCCGGTCCCGTCGCTGAAGCTGAAGGCGAGGAGCGTGCCCTGCCCCTGCGTGAGGAGGGAGGGCAGCGCCTTGAAGGACTGGATGGTGGGGTCGGGCGGGACGGTGACCGTCAGGGAGGTGCTGGCGGCCACGGAGGTTCCGGCCGGGTTGGTGACCGTGAGGATGTAGGCGGTGCTGGCTGTGGGGCTGATGTTCGTGGTGCCCCCGCTGGTGACCTGGCCGATGCCCTGGTCGATGACCCCGCTGCCTCCGCTGAAGGTGTAGGAAAGCACGGAGCCGCTGCCCACCACCACCGTGGAGGGGC
>DASVZU010000322.1:0-18669 GCA_036391515.1 Holophagaceae bacterium | reverse complement strand
TGAGGATGGACCGGTCCTTCCACCGCGCGGCCGGGGATGATCCGCTCACCCTCAAGATGAAGGGCCGCACGCTCTACGAATACGCCCTCGCCACGGTGCCCGGCGTGGTCCAGCAGAGCCTGGAGCGGGCGGGGCTCACCCTGGCCCAGGTGGACAAGGTGCTGATCCACCAGGCCAACGGAAAGATGGACGAGGCCATCCTCAAGCGGCTCTTCAAACGCTACGGCGTGGCGGAGGTGCCCCCGGGCATCATGCCCATGACCGTGTCCTGGCTGGGCAACAGCTCGGTGGCCACGGTGCCCACGCTCCTCGACCTGATCCTGAAGGGGAGGCTGGAGGGACAGTCCCTCGAGTCCGGGAACCACGTGGTGTTCGCCTCCGTGGGGGCGGGCATGAACATCAAGGCCATGGTCTACCGCTGTCCCTGAACCTGGGGCGGCCTCAGGCCCGCGCCGCCCGCATCTCCACGGCGCCGGTGCTGAGGGGCACCAGGAGCACGGCCGCGCCGAGGGCGGCCACGCCGCGCCAGCCCGCCAGGTGGAAGGCCTGGCCGGCCAGGGTGATGCCCGCGGCGCCGCCCAGGTAGTAGAACAGCACGTAGACCGCGTTGGCCCGGCCGCGCCCCGCCTCCAGCTTCCGGTTGAGGGCGCCGGCGGCGGAGGCGTGGATGGTGAAGAAGCCTGCGCAGACCAGGGCCAGGGCCAGGGCGATGGCCCACCCCTGCGGCACCAGGGTGAGAGCGATGCCCAGGGCGAACACCAGCGATCCGCCCAGCATGGCGGCCCCATTGCCCACGCGGTTGCTCAGCTTCCCCGCCAGGGGGCCCGCCACCACGCCCACGAGGTAGGAGAGGTAGAGCAGCGTCACCGCCCGGGTGGACCACCCGAAAGGCGCCCCGTGCAGGTAGAAGGGGAGGTAGTTGAACACCGAGGAGAAGACGAAGAAGGCCCCGGCGCTCACGCAGTAGAGGCGGAAGAGGTCGTGGCGGAGCAGCACGTCCCGGAAGCGGACCTCGGCCCGGCCGCCGCCCGGCGGCGCGTCCTCCCGCGGCAGGCCCGCATGGGCCGCCAGGGTGGCCACCAGCAGGAGGGCGGAGGCCACCAGGAAGGCCCAGCGCCAGTGGCGGGCCGGGAAGACGAAGCCCCCCAGCAGCCGCCCCCCCAGGCCGCCCGCCACCGTGGCGGACACGTACGAGCCCATCACCACGTTCAGCCGCTCCGCCGGCATGGTGTGGGCCAGGTAGGCCGCGAGGCAGGTGGTGAGGGCGGGCACGAAGAGCCCCTGGAGGAACCGGGCCGCCACCAGCAGGGGCAGGGTGGGCGCCAGGGCCGCCGCCGCGCCGCAGACGGTGACCGCCACCCCCCCCGTGAGCAGGATGGGCCGGATGGGAAAGCGGTCCGCCAGGGCCCCGAAGGGCAGGTTGGCCAGGGCGATGCCCAGCACCACGGCCGAAACCGTGAGGGAGGCCCCCGACTCGCCCACCCCGAACTGGCGCCCCAGGACCGGCAGCACGGGCTGGGGGATGTAGATCGTGGTGAACACCGCCGTCACCAGCGCGAAGACGAGGACCTGGAGGCGCTGGAGGGGATCGCGGGCCATCCCCCGATTCTGGCCCCCTGGCCCGCCGCCGGAAATCAGGAATCGGCTGGGGATTGCCGAAGACAACCCACACATGCCGGAACCAGGAGGCCCCATGCTCAAGCGCCTCTCCATCTACCAGAAGACCCTGGTGCTGGGCCTCGCCCCCCTGGGCATCTTCCTGCTGGTGGTCTACGCCTACCTCCTCCCCGCCTTCGGGCGGAACTATCTGGAGGCGAAGAAGGACGGGGCCCGGCAGGTGGTGGAGGTGGCCTACAACCTGGCCCAGGGCCTCGAGGCCCGGGTCCAGAAGGGCGAACTGACCCGCGAGCAGGCCCAGCAGCAGGCTTCGGGCAACATCCTGGCCATGCGCTACGACGGCGACAACTACCTCTGGATCCAGGCCCCGGGGCCGCGCATGGTGGCCCATCCCATCAAGCCCGAGCTGAACGGGAAGGACCTCAGCCAGGCCAAGGACGCCCGCGGGAAGCGCCACTTCGCCGCCATGGACGAGGCCGCGGGCAACCCCCAAGGGGGCTTCGTGGACTACGACCAGGTGCTGCCCGGCGGGAAGGTGCGCGCCAAGATCAGCTACATCCGCCGCTTCGCCCCCTGGGGCTGGGATCTGGCCACGGGCGTCTACGTGGACGACGTCCAGGCCGAGCTGCGCACCCTGGCCCTCTCCTCGGCCATCCCCCTGGCGATCCTGGTGGTGCTGGTGGTCCTGGCCAGCCTGGCCATGGCCCGCGGCGTCTCCCGGCCCATCCTGGCCATGGCCCGGGGGCTCCGCAGCTCCGACCTCACCCTGCGCCTGCCCGTCCTCACCCAGGACGAGGTGGGGGAGGTGGCCCAGGCCTTCAACGCCTACAACGCCCAGCTCCACGGCACCATCAAGGAGTTCGCGGCCTTCAGCGAGCGGGTGGCGGCGGGCTCCACCGAGCTGGCGGCCTCCTCCGACGAGATGGCCCGGGCCGTCGCCCAGATCGCCGAGGTGAGCGAGCGCCTCCGCGTATCCGGCGAGCGCGTGAACGACGCCATGGCCCATCTGCGGGCCCGGGCCACGGACGTGGCCGACCACGTCACCGGATCGGCCCGGGAGACCCAGGACGCCGTGGCCGCCACTGGACGCAGCGCTGAGGCCGGCGCCGCCGCAGCCCGCGGCATCGCGGACATCCGCGGGGCCACGGCGGAGATCGTCAAGGCAGTGACCGTCATCCAGGAGATCGCCCGCCAGACCAACCTGCTGAGCCTCAACGCCGCCATCGAGGCCGCCAAGGCCGGCGCCATGGGCAAGGGCTTCGCCGTGGTGGCCGAGGAGGTCCGCAAGCTGGCGGACCGCTCACGCAGCGCCGCCGGCGAGATCGAGCTGCTCATCCAGCGCACCCAGGAGGCGGTGGAGGCCGGGGTGCAGGGCGTGGACACCACCCTGGGCAGCCTCGACGACATCCGCCAGCGCATCGCGGATGTGGCAGGCCAGTTCCAGGGCATCGGCGCCGCGGCCAAGGCCCAGTCGGACACCAGCGACGAGGTGAACACCCTCGTGGCGGAGAACAACGCGCAGCTGGCCCAGAACGCCTCGGCCACCCACGAGCTCTCCGCCACGGTTCAGGAGATCACCCGCACCGCCGCGGACCTGGCCCAGGTGGCCGAGGGACTCCGCTCCGCGGTGGAGGGCTTCAAACGGTAGCTGCAGCCACCGCCGCCTGCCCCAGGGAGATCGACCCGTCGTTGGGCGGGAAGCGCCGGTGCCGGTGGACCCGGAAGCCGGCCTCGGAGAGCCGCGCCGTCACCAGGGCCGTCAACAGGGCGTTCTGGAAGCAGCCGCCCGCCAGCACCACATCCCGCAGCCCTGCGTGGCGGGCCCAGGCCAGGGCCAGGTCGGCCAGGGCCCCGTGGAACCGCCGGGCCAGCGCCTCCGGCGCCAGGCCGCTCCGGCGGTCCCGCAGCAGCTCCGCCACCAGCGGGGCGGGATCCGCCACCAGGATGTCGTTCCCGGCGAAGGCCCAGCCGTAGGCCCGGTCCGGCGCCACCCGCTCCGCGGCGAACTCCAGCGCCATGGCCGCCTGGCCCTCGAAGCCGGGGCGGGCGTGCACGCCCGCCAGGGCCGCCACGGCGTCGAAGAGGCGGCCCAGGCTGGAGGTACGCGGGCAGTTCAGGTCCCGGGCCAGCATGGCCTGGAGGATGCCCAGCTCTCCGGCCTCGAAGGCCGCGCCAAGTCCCTCTGGAAGCCCGCCCGCCCCGGGGGCCGCCAGGAGCCCCAGGGCGCTCCGCCGCGGATCGCGTACGGCCGCCTCGCCTCCCGGCAGGGGGAAGGGCCGCAGGTGCCCCGCGCGACGGAAGGTGGCGCCGTCCACCACCAGGGCCTCGCCGCCCCAGACCGTCCCGTCGGGACCGAAGCCCGTGCCGTCCCAGGCCAGGGCCAGCACAGGCCCCCGCAGGCCGTGCTCCGCGGCGCAGGCGGCGCCGTGGGCGTGGTGGTGCTGCACCCGCACCAGGGGCGCCTTCCACTCGGCCGCCAGGCGCTCGGCCAGGCGGGTGCTGGCGTAGTCGGGATGGAGGTCGCAGGCCAGGCGCTCGGGACGCACGCGGAAGAAGGCCAGGAGATCCGCCACCGTGCGGTCCAGCAGGTCGGCGCCCTCGGCGCTCGCGAGGTCGCCCAGGTGCTGGCTCATCATCAGCTGGCCGCCGGCGAGCAGCGCCACGGTGTTCTTCTGGTGGGCGCCCAGGGCCAGCACGGGCGGGCCGCCGCCCCCCAGGGGCACCGCCAGGGGCGCATAGCCCCGGGCTCGGCGGAGGAGGGTGGGACCGTCGCCGTCCACGCGAAGCACCGAATCGTCCACGGGGCGGACGATGGGCCGGTCGTGGGCCAGGAAGGCGTCGGCCAGCCCGCCCAGCCGCGTGCGGGCCTCGTCGTCGGCGAAGGCCATGGGCTCGTCGCTGAGGTTGCCGGAGGTGCAGACCACGGGCCCGCCGGCGGCCTCCAGCAGGAGCCGGTGCAGGGGCGTGTAGGGCAGGAAGGCGCCCAGGCGGGGATTCCCGGGCGCCACGGCGGCGGCCACGGCCCCCCGGGGGCGGCGGCGCAGCAGCAGGATGGGCGCCTCGGGAGACTGGAGCAGGGCTGCCTCGGCCGGGCTGGTCTCGCAGGCGGCCTGGAGCGAGGGCAGGTCCGGGAACATCACGGCGAAGGGCTTCTCCTCCCGGCGCTTGCGCTCCCGCAGGCGGCCCACGGCCGTCTCGGAGGCCGCATCCACCAGCAGCTGGTAGCCGCCAAGGCCCTTCAGGGCGAGGATCCTGCCTGCCCGCAGGACTTCCGCCGCGCCCTGGAGGGCGGCCTCCCGCTGGGCCTGGACCGCGCCGCGAGGGGTTTCCAGGCGCAGCTGCGGGCCGCAGGCCGGGCAGGCCACGGGCTGGGCATGGAAGCGCCGGTCCCGCGGATCGCCGTACTCCCCCGCGCAGTCCGGACAGAGGGGGAAGGCCTTCATCGAGGTGCGGGGCCGGTCGTAGGGCAGGCTTTCGATGATGGCGTAGCGCGGCCCGCAGAAGGTGCAGTTGGTGAAGGGGTAGCGGTGGCGCCGCGCGCCGGGCGTGGCCACTTCGCGGGCGCACGCCGGGCAGGTGGCCAGATCAGGCGGCACCACGGGGCGGACGGCCTCCCCCGCCCCGCTCCCCCGGATCTCGAAGGCGGCCTCGCCCGCCACCTCGGCCATGGCCTCGCAGGCCAGGCGCTCCACCCGCGCCGGGGGCGGCACCTCCTCCCGCAGGGCGCGGAGGAAGTCCGCGGCCGGGCCTTCGGGGCCCTGCACCTCCAGCTCCACGCCCTCCGGCCGGTTCCGCACCCAGCCCGTGAGGCCCCGCGCCTCCGCCAGGCGGAACACGGTGGGACGGAAGCCCACCCCCTGGACGACGCCCTCGACGGCGACGCGGAAGCGGGCCATCAGGCCTTCGCCGCGAGGGCCGCCCGGGCCTCGATCCAGGCGATCCAGGCTTCCAGCCCTTCGCCCGTCTCCGCGGACACGCGCAGCACCTCGAGGTCGGGCCGGATCCGTCGGGCGTGGGCGATGCAGCGCTCCGCGTCGAAGCGCAGGTGGGGCAGCAGGTCCACCTTGCTGAGCACCATGAGCCCCGCGGCGGCGAACATGTCCGGGTACTTGAGGGGCTTGTCCTCCCCCTCTGTCACGGAGAGGATCACCACCTTGGCGGCTTCGCCCAGGTCGAAGGCGGCGGGGCAGACCAGGTTGCCCACGTTCTCGATCATCAGCACCGAGCCTTCGGGCGGGTCCAGGTGGTCGAGGGCGTGGCCCACCATGTGGGCGTCCAGGTGGCAGCCCCTGCCGGTGTTGATCTGGAGGGCCGGGGCCCCTGCGGCGCGTATGCGGTCGGCGTCCGCGCTGGTCTGCTGGTCGCCCTCGATGACGCTCACGGGGAGGCGGCCCCTCAGCCGCAGGATCGTCTGCTCCAGCAGCGTGGTCTTCCCCGAGCCCGGGCTGCTCACCAGGTTCAGGGCCAGGATGCCCCGCTCGGCGAAGCGCCGGCGGTTCCCGGCGGCCAGGGCGTCGTTCTTGGCCAGGAGGCTCGCCTCCAGGCTCACGCGGCGGCGGCCCGGGTGGGCGTGGGCATGGTCGTGGCCATGCTCATGCGCGTGGTCGTGGGCCCGCCCGTCCAGCCTCAGGTCCGCCTGGCCGCAGCCGCAGGTCGTGCACATGGGCGCCCTCCCCTACTCAACGTCGATGTCCTTGATCCGCAGTTCCGTGCCCCCGGTCACATCCACGAAGCCTTCGCCGCAGGCGGGACAAGGCTCGAAGCGGGCGCTGATCTCCACCTCCGCGCCGCAGGCCCGGCAGAGGCCGGTGCCCGGCAGCTCCAGGAGCACCAGCTCCGCCCCCTCGGCCAGGGTGCCCTCCGTGGCGGGCCCGAAGGCGAAGCGCAGGGCCTCCGGCTCGGCCCCCGAAAGGCGGCCCACCTCCAGGCGCACCTGGTGGATGCGCACGTAGCCCTCCCGGCGGGCCTCCTCCTGGAGCCCCTGCACCATGCCTTCCAGGAGGGAGAGCTCATGCATGGAGGAAGGGTAGCTTGGCTGTCCAGGCTTCCGGGCGCGGGTCCGCCAGGAGCTCCTTCAGGAAGGTCCAGGCGGCCTCCAGGTGCACCTCCGCCGGCGGGCTGAGCGGCTCCCCCAGGTCGAAACGCACGCCCCGCACGCTCAGGACGTAGGCCGGCGGCGGGGCCTGGCCCTCCACCGCCCGGTAGACATCCAGCACGGCCGACGGGCTCAGTTCGTGGGTGCTGTAGCTCGCGTCCCGGGAGGGCCCCACCGGGGCGAAGGCGAAGGCTCCCGGGCAGCCGGCGTCCGCATCCAGGAACAGGGCCAGATCGCGGTCCTTGAGGTCAAGAGCGTGCTCGATCTGGAGCTGGAAGTCGGCGACCGTCGCCACCGCCAGCTCCGGCCGGTCCGCCAGCCAGGCCTCGGCCCGCTCCAGCAGACGCGGCCCCAGGGCGTCATCCCCGCGGCTGGGATTCCCGTACCCCAGGACGATGAGGCCCATCATGCCTCCCCGCAGGACAGGGCCCTGTCCGCGTCCTTCACCAGCCGGTCCAGCAGGCGGCCCTCCGCGTCCCGCAGTTCCACCTGCAGGGGCATGCGCCCCAGGGCGTGGGTGGCACAGGAGAGGCAGGGATCGTAGGCGCGGATGGCCACCTCGATGTGGTTGAGGAGGCCCTCGGTGAGGGTCTTCCCGTCCAGGTAGCGGGCGGCGACCTGCCGCACGGCCTCGTTCATGGCCTGGTTGTTGTTCGTGGTGCTGACGATGAGGTTGGCCTTCTCGATGACGTCGTGCTCGTTGATGCGGTAGTGGTGGAACAGCGTTCCCCGGGGGGCCTCGATGACGCCGATGCCTTCCAGGGCCCGCTCGCCCTTCGTGACTAGGTCGGTGCCCAGGATTTCGGGATCATGGAGCAGGCGCTCGATCTCCTCGGCGGCGTGGAGCATCTCGATCATGCGGGCCCAGTGGTAGGCCAGGGAGGCCTGCTGCATCCCGCCGCCGGCGGCCTCCTTGAAGGTGCGGCGCTCGGCCTCGGCCAGGGGGGTGGTGATGCGGTCGCAGTTGTTCACCCGGGCCAGCGGCCCCACGCGGTACCAGCCGCCCTCGGCCCCCTCGCTGATGATGAAGGGGAACTTCATGTAGGACCAGGGCTTCACCTCCTCGCGGATGACGCGGTTGTAGTGGGTGCAGTCCACCTGGTCGAAGATGGCCTCGCCCCGGGAATCCCGGGCCCGGAGGGCGCCGTCGTAGAACTCCAGCTCGCCGGCGGGCCCCGCGAGGCTCATGAAGTTGGAGGGGAACACGCCGAAGTGCCGGCTGTGCTCCTCGCTGGCCTCGAAGACCTGCCGGGCGAGGGCCACCGCGGCGCTGCTCCACTCGATGATCTGGGGGATGTCACGGAGCAGGGCGTCCCGCTCCTCGGCCTTCAGCGCCTTGTTCATGCCGCCCGGGATGGCGGCGACGCCGTGGACGCGCTTGCCGGCGATGTGGCGGATCACCTCCTGGCCGTACTTCCGCAGCTTCACGCCCTGGACGGCCAGGTCGGGATGGGCGGCGATGACGCCGATGATGTTGCGCTGGGCCACGTCCGAATCGAAGCCGAAGAGGAGGTCCGGGCTGGCCAGGTGGAAGAAGTGCAGGGCGTGCGACTGGAGCATCTGCCCCACGTGGAGCAGGCGGCGCAGCTTCTCGGCCGCGGGCGTGAGCGTCCGGGCGCCCACGAGCATGTCCACGGCCTTGCCGGCTGCCAGGTGGTGGCTCACGGGGCAGATGCCGCAGAGCCGCTGCACCATGACCGGAACCTCCCAGTAGGGGCGGCCCTGGATGAACTTCTCGAAGCCCCGGAACTCCACGATGTGCAGCCGGACCTGGTGGATCCGGTTGTCCTCGTCCAGGAGGATGGTGACCTTCCCGTGCCCCTCCACGCGGGTGACGGGCTCGATGACGACGCGCTTCAGGCCTGCGGGCTGGGCGGCGGTTTCAAGGGTTGGGCTCATGGGGTCCTCGGGTCGGGTCAGTCGTAGCGGAGGAGCTGCAGGGGCAGGCTGGGATCGCGCCCTGCGATGAGTTCGGTGAGGAAGTGCCAGAAGGCCTCCGCCGAGGGCGGGCAGCCGGGAAGGTGGTAGTCGATCCTCACCACCTCGTGCAGGGGCCGCAGCTTGTCGAGCAGCAGCGGCAGCTCCGGGTCGGAGGGGATCTGGGCGTTCTCGACCCCCACGCCGCGGATGTAGGCCTCGTCCAGGCACTCGCGCAGGGTGTAGTGGTTCCGCATGGAGGGGATGCCACCCGTCACGGCGCACTCGCCGACGGATACGAGGATCCGGCAGTGCTCCCGGAAGTGCCTCAGCACATGGACGTTCTCCGCGTTGCAGAGGCCGCCCTCGATGAGGCCGAGGTCCACCATGCCCTCGATCCGCTTGAGGTCGTTGATGGGGCTCCGGTCGAATTCGACGACCTCGAGGAGATCGAGGAGGCGCTCGTCGATGTCCAGGAAGCTCATGTGGCAGCCGAAGCAGCCGGCCAGGGAGCAGGTGGCGACCTTCAGTTTCTCAGCCATGGCGGCGCTCCTCGCGGACCTTGAAGTTCTTCACGGAGTCCACCCGGATGGGCGCCTTGTCGTAGGTGCGCTCGCCGATGGGCACCTGGAAGCCGGTGCGCTTGAGCATGAGGGCCCCGACGGGGCAGACCCGCGCGGCCTCGTCGTCCACGGTGAGCTTGCTGTCCTTCAGGAGCCCCGTGGGGGAGTCCACCACGATCTCTGTCTGGATGCCCCGGTGCGTCATGGCGAAGACGCTCTTCCGGTCCACGTCGCGGCTCACCCGCAGGCAGTGGCCGCAGAGGATGCACCGGTCCCGGTCCAGCACGAAGTCGGGGTGGGAGGCGTCCACTTCCCGCCGCGGGAAGAACTGCGGGTAGTGGTTGTCCTGCAGGCCCAGCTCGTAGGCCGTGGCCTGCAGCTTGCAGTGGCCGCTCTTCTCGCAGGTGGGACAGTAGTGGTTCCCCTCCACGAAGAGCATCTGGGTGAGCGTGCGCCGCATCTCGCGCAGCTCGGGCGTGTCGTTCTGGATCATCTGGCCCGCCACGGCGGGCTGGGTGCAGGCGGCGAAGGGCCGGCCGTTGACGATCACGGTGCAGAGCCGACAGCTGCTGTGAGGCTCGTAATCGGGGTTGTGGCACAGGTGCGGGATGAAGACGCCCGCCGCCATGGCCGCGTCGAAGACGGTCTGGCCCTCCTTGAAGGGGATCTCCTGGCCGTCGAGGAAGAAGGTCTTGGTGTGGTCCATGGTCATCCCCTCACAGGTGGGCCGCGGCGTCGTCGCGCCCGGAGAGCTGGCGGGCCTCCTCCAGCGCCTCGTCCAGGTCGAAGGCGGGCTCGAACTCGGTGGTCATCATCCGGGCGTCCCACACCGGACGGAACTTCAGCAGGCTGTCCAGCAGGTGGTTCGAGGCCGTCTGCCCGAGCCCGCAGTGGGCGGTGGTCTTCATGATGTGGCTGAGCTTCTGGATCTCGTCCAGGTCCATCGGGCTGCCCTTGCCGCGGGCCACCTTGTCCACCAGGTTTGCCAGGAGGCTCGTGCCCACGCGGCAGGGGGTGCAGAGGCCGCAGCTCTCGTGCTGGAAGAAGTGCGAGAAGTTCTCGGCTGTCTCGAACATGTCGCGTCCAGGCCCGAAGACCATCATGGTGCCCACCGTGGCCAGGTCCTCGAAGGCCAGCACGCGGTCCAGCTCCGAGCGCGTGATGGTGGTGCCCGAGGGCCCGCTGACCTGCACCGCCTGGGCGCTGGAGCCGCCGCAGTCGCGGAGGATCTCCCGCACGCTCACGCCGAAGGGGTACTCGTAGATGCCCGGCCGCTCGCAGTCGCCGGACACGCAGAACAGCTTGGTGCCCGTGGAGTGCATCGTGCCGTGGGCGGCGAACCAGGCCCCCCCCTTCAGGGCGATCATGCCGGCCGCGGCGAAGGTCTCCACGTTGTTGACCACCGTGGGGCACTTCCGGACGCCGGCCACCACGGGCAGGGGCCAGCGCTTGCGGGGCTTGCCGCGCTTGCCCTCGATGGACTCGATCATCGCCGATTCCATGCCGCAGATGTAGGCGCCGGCGCCCCAGTGGATGTCGATGTCGAACGCGAAGCCGGTACCCAGGATGTTCCGCCCCAGCAGGCCCGCCTCCCGCCGGCGCGCCAGCACCGCCTCGAGGTGGGGCTTCAGGTACCAGTACTCCTGCCGGATGTAGAGGATGCCCTGGCCCGAGCCCACCACGTAGCCGCAGACCGTCATGCCCTCGAACACCATGTCCGCATAGCTGGTGAGCAGCACCCGGTCCTTGAAGGTCCCGGGCTCGCCCTCGTCGGCGTTGCACACCACGTAGCGCTCGTGGCCCGGCGTGTCGCGGCAGGTCTCCCACTTGATGGCGGCCTTGAAGCCCGCCCCGCCCCGGCCGCGGAGGTCCGAGCGGTACAGCTCCTTCAGGGTCTCGTCCGCGCCGCGCTTCCAGAGCTTGCCGGAGGCCGGATCCAGCGCCTCCTCCAGCTGGATGTCCTTCAGCGTTTCGTCCCCGCCGCGGAGCATGGCCGCCTGGATGGCGGCGCCCGGCTCGAAGGGGCGGCGGAACAGCACGTCCGAGCGGCGGAAGTTGTCCTCCACCTCGAAGAACTCCTCGGGCCAGGCGGCGACGGGCGTCCGGGCCGCGATCAGCTCCACCATCCGGTCGATGCGCTCGCGATTCAGGCGGGTGATGGGCAGGCCGTTCACCAGGGCGGCGGGTCCCTGGTCGCACATGCCCGTGCAGGAGGTGAAGCGCACGCTCACCCGGCCGTCCGACCGTACCTTGCCCAGCTTCACCCCCAGGCGGCTGCAGAGGTACTCCGCCAGCTCCCGGTTGCCCAGCATGCGGTCGGTGATGTTGTCCGAGAGGTGGATGACGTAGTCCCCCAGGTAGTGGTCGCTGAGGAACGAGTAGAACCCCACCACGCCGCGCACATGGGCACGGGTGGCCCCAAGGTGGTCGGCCACGAGGTCCACCGCCTCGGGGGGCACGCAGTGGAGGGCGTGCTGGATCTCCACCAGGATCTGGAGCAGGTTCTGCGGATCGGAGTCGAACCGCTGGAGGATCGGCAGGACGGCATCCTGCGCGGGGGCGGCGAGGGCGTGGGGCATGGGCGGCATCTCCCTGGAAGTGGGACCGGGGCCTTACCTCGGCTCACGCTGCACGGAATCGGCAGGATCCAAAGATTACCGAGGCATCGGCAATCTACGCCCTCGCACCCTTGCCCACAACAACCGGATCCTGGAATGTGATGATCGTCTGAGGATGACTCTTGGAGCATCCCGGCATCAGGGTGGCGGAAACCCGCGCTGGCGCTGGGTTTGGATTCGCCGGGCCGGTTGCGCCTGCGACTGCTTCTATTGACGATCTGGCAATCAGTCCCGGGTGGCCAGGCGGTACAGATCGGAAGCGTTCACCCCCAGGTGGCGGGCCAGGGGCTTCACGGCCTCCCTCAGGGTCATGCCCCCTTCCCGGGCCGCAGCCAGGTACGCGCGGGCCCATCCGGGCAGCGAGAGGCCATCGAATTCCGCGGAGACCTCCGTCACCAGCCGCTTGGCGTCCGCTCCGGCCAGCACCAGCACCATCTCGCCCCGGTCCTCCCGGCCGAGGCTGGCCCTCACCTGGGCGGGAGTGCCCCGGTACCAGGTCTCGTGGAGCTTGGTCAGCTCGCGCCCGAGGGCGATCTCCCGGTCCGGCAGGATCTCCTCCAGCTCCGCCAGCGTCTCGTGGATGCGGTGGGGCGTCTCGAAGACCACCACCGTCTCCTCCTCCGCGCCCAGCTTCTTCAGCATGGTCCGACGCGGCTCGCTGCGGTTGGGCAGGTAGCCCCAGAAGCTGAAGGCATGGGTGGGCAGGCCCGAGGCCACCACCGCCAGCAGCACCGCGGAGGCGCCGGGCAGCACGGTGACCTGGGCCCCCTGGGCCCGGGCCGCCCGGGCGATCTCGAAGCCGGGATCGTTGATGCCCGGCATGCCGGCGTCGCTGCAGTAGGCCACCATCCGGCCCGCGGCCAGCTCCAGGCCCAGGCGCTCGAAGGCCTCCGCCCCGGCGTGGTCGTCGAAGCGGAGGAGGGGCTTCTCCACGCCCAGATGCGCCAGCAGCTTCCCGGTGCGGCGGGTGTCCTCGCAGGCCACCAGATCGGCCTCCGCGAGGGCCTCCTTCGCGCGCTCGGTGAGGTCGCCGAGATTTCCGATGGGCGTGGGAACGAGGATGAGGTGGCCAGTCATGATCTCCAGTCTGGCAGCCCCGGGGCCGGACCGGACCGGCGAGGGCTCACTTCACCGCGCTCCAGTCGGCCTCGGTGCTCTTGATGTTCTGGCAGAAGTTGTCGATCTGCTGCCGAACGAAGGCGGGCGTGATGGCGTGGTTGTCCAGCGCCCGGTGCAGGAACAGCCGGTTCTGCTTCCGGTCGAAGTAGAAGCAGGAGGGGTCTACATCCTCGTTGTCCGCCAGGAGAGACCGCCACACGGAAGCCGGGAGGGCCGCCGGATTGGCGGACGTGGCCAGGTTCGCGTTCATGCCGAGCTTCGTCAGGTCGGGGCTCAGCACCAGCTGCATGTTGTAGGTCCAGCCGTCCCGCTGGATGACGATGAGATAGCCCTTCGACAGCTTCCGGGGGGCGAAGCCCATGCTGTCGAGGAGCTGGGACAGCTGGGCATCCGTGAGGCCCTGCTCCGAAGGAGCGGGTGCGGCCGGAGGGGACTGGAGGGGACCGGCTCCCAGGAGGGGGGTGGTGAGGGCTCCGAGCAGGAGCAGACAGGGTGCAGCCAGGGTCGTGCGGAACATGCGTCCTCCTCTCTGGTGCGGTGTTCCTGAAACCATCGGCATCCGGGGTGCGTCCGTCAAGTTCCGGACCGCCCTAGGTCACCCGCTCCAGCTGGCGCCGGGACCGGATGAGGCGGCTGTAGGCCAGGCCCGTGTGGTACCAGTGCAGGAGGAAGGCCTCCACGGCGGCCCGGCGGCACCAGGCCAGGGAGCCCCGGCGAGGGGGGCAGCCCGGGGCGGGGCTGCGGCGGACCCGCAGGCCGAGGCCCTCGGCCAGGGCCCCTGCGCGGGCCAGGTGCAGACCGTCCGAGACGAGGAGGAGGTCGCGCCAGCCCTCGGCCCGCAGGGTCTCCCGCACATGGAAGAGGTTCTCGAGGGTGTGCTGGCTCTGGTCCTCCGTGAGAAGGGCCGACGCGGGGACGCCTCGGGTCAGGAGCCAGGCCCGGCCCGCCTCCGCCTCGCTGAGGGCAGCCCGGCCCGTGACGCCGCCGGCCACCAGGATCCGGGGCGCCAGCTCCCGCCGCCAGAGGTCGGCCGCGTGGGCCAGCCGGGCCTCGAAGACGGGGGTGGGCCGGTCCCCCTGGAGGCGCCGGCCCAGCACGAGGATCAGGTCGGCCGGGGCCAGGGGCTCTCCCTCCGCCTCCCGCAGCACCCGCCGCACCCGCCAGGCCACGGGCAGGCCCAGCAGCAGCACGGTTCCGGCGGCGGCCAGCAGGAAGGAGGCCAACCCGCCCGGCCCCAGCTTCTGCCAGAAGGTGGAGCCGGGGGGCGCGGTGTAGATCCCCGCCCGTGCGCCGTCCCCCATGCCGCCTCCTCCGCCGGCTCCAGTATGGCCGGGTCAGTGGTGGCGCATGGGCTCCGGCGTGAGGGCCTCCACATCCAGCTCGCCGGTGCGGATCCGGATGACCCGCTCCAGGGGGCGGACGAAGATCTTCCCGTCGCCCACCTCCCCCGTGCGGGCGGCGCCCAGGATGGCCTGGACCGTGATCTCCACGAAAGGCTCGGAAACGGCGATGTCCAGCTGGATCTTCTCGTGGAACTCGTAGACGATGGGCGCCCCCCGGTAGGTCTCCAGGGCGATCTTCTCGCCGCCGTGGCCGGCGACCCGCTGGATGGTGAGGCCCGTGACCTCGGCGGCGAAGAGGGCTGCCTTCACCTCCTCCAGCTTCTCCGGACGGATGATGGCCGTGATGAGCTTCATGCCTCACCTCCCAGCGGCAGGGGGGCCGACGCCGGGACGGCCGGCGCCGGAGGCGCCGCCGCCTTCGGAGGCCGAGGGATCACGAGCACCGGCGTGTTCACCGTGGCCCCATCGCCGGGATAGGCCGGCGCGGAGACCTCGTGGAAGTCGAGCCCGGCCATCTCCTGCTCGGGCGTGACCCGCATGCCCAGGGTCCGGTCGATGAGCTTGAAGAGGACGTAGCTGGTGGCGCCCACCCAGAGGATGTCGGCGCCGATGCCCACGAGCTGGGCCAGGAGCTGCCGGCCGTCGCCGTAGAGCAGGCCGCGCACCCCCGCGGCCCCGCCGTTCAGGCCCTGCCCGTAGGTGCCGTCGGCGAAGAGGCCCAGGGCCACGAGGCCCCAGGTTCCGTTCACCCCGTGGACGGCGATGGCGCCCACGGGATCATCGATCTTCAGCGTGTTCTCGATGAACAGGGCCGCCGCGACCACCAGGACCCCGGCCACGCCGCCGATGAACACCGCCGCCGGGGCGTTCACGTAGGCGCAGGGCGCCGTGATGGCCACCAGGCCTGCCAGCATGCCGTTCACGGTCATGGAGAGGTCGGGGCGGTCGAACTTCCACCAGGTGAAGAGGTACGCGGTCACGGCCCCCGCCCCGGAAGCCAGCATGGTGTTGGTGGCCACCACGGCGATGCGGAGATCCGTCCCCGCCAGCGTGGAGCCCGCGTTGAAGCCGAACCACCCGAAGGCCAGGATCAGGCAGCCCAGCACGGCCATGGGCAGGTTGTGGCCCGGGATGGCCTGGGCCACGCCCTTCACGTACTTCCCGATGCGCGGGCCCAGCACGAGGACCCCCGTGGCGGCCATGACGCCGCCCGTGAGGTGGACCACCCCCGAGCCCGCGAAGTCCACGTAGCCGTGGCCCAGGCCCAGGGTGCGGCCCAGGCCCGAGAGCCAGCCCCCGCCCCAGGCCCAGCAGGCGAAGACGGGGTAGATCACCATGGAGGCCACCAGGCCGTAGACCAGAAAGGCCGAGAGCTTCCACCGCTCGGCCATGGCCCCGGTGGGGATCGTCAGCGCGGTGTCCATGAACACCATCTGGAAGAGGAAGACGCAGAAGGCCGAGACGTCGTAGGCCCCGCCCGACAGGAAGAACCCCTTCCCGCCGACCACGCCCCAGACGTTCCCGGCGACCGTCGGCCCCAGGAGACGGGACATGCCCTCGGGGGCCCCCACGGCGGCGCCCATGGCCGCGCCGGAGCCGCCCATCTGGAGTGCATAGCCCACGGCCCAGAAGCCCAGGAGGCCCACGCCGTAGATCATCAGGTTCATCATCATGGTGTGGGCGGCGTTCTTCGCGCGGGTGAATCCGGTCTCCGCCAGGGCGAAGCCGGCCTGCATGAACATGACCAGGAAGGCCGTCAGGAGGGTCCACACGAAGTTGAGGGCCACCCGGGTCTGCCCCACCGCCGCGCCGAGCTCCTGCAGGGTGGGGGCGCCAGGGTTCTGCGCGGGGACGTTCTGGATCCCCCCCGTGGACCCGCCGCCGGGATCGGCCGCGAAGGCCGCGGTGGAGAAGGCGGCCAGGGCCGCCAGCAGCAGCAGGATCCGGATCAGGCCTCGGCGTCTCATACCCACTCCTCTTTCCCGGGAGGAGCAGGCTTCATGCCGGCGGGAAGGCAGTCCGCCTTCAAGATGATAACTTGTTTTAAAATTGATACTTAAGATGATAGCCGTGGGTTGATCCCGAACAAGATGGCCCTACAATTTCGTCAAATATCAAATATTTTACGACTTTTTTGTAGGATTCCTTGCCTCCGGGGATGCCCGGAACCGGTCCGGCTCCAGGCCGTACTTGCGCACCTTGTAGTTGAGGATGCGCTCGGTGGTCTGCAGCAGGCGCGCAGCCCGGGCGCGGTTCCCCCGGGCGGACTTGAGGGCATCCTGGATGAGGTCCCGCTCGAAGGCGGTGACGGCCGCCTCGAGATCCTGGGCCGGCAGGGTGCCAGACACCTCGGCGGTCTGGAGGCTGGGGGGCAGGTGGTGGCCGTGGATCACCCCGCCCTCGCAGACCAGGATCGCCCGCTCGATGCAGTTCTCCAGCTCGCGGACGTTTCCCGGCCAGTGGTAGGCCATGAGCATGTCGATGGCGGAGGTGGAGAGCCGGCGGACCTCCTTGCGGTGCCGGATGGCGAACTTCTCCACGAAGTGGTCCGCGAGAAGCAGAATGTCCGTGCTGCGCTCCCGCAGGGGCGGCACGAACACCTCGAAGACGTTCAGCCGGTAGTAGAGGTCCTCCCGGAAGGCACCGGCCAGGGTGGCGGCCTCCAGGTCGCGGTGGGTGGCAGCCACGAGGCGCACATCCACCTTCACGGGCCGCGTCCCGCCCAGGCGCTCGAATTCCCGCTCCTGGAGCACCCGCAGCAGCTTCACCTGCGTGGCCGGGCTCAGCTCCCCGATCTCGTCCAGGAACAGCGTGCCCCCGTCGGCCATCTCGAAGCGGCCCAGCTTCTGCTTCCGGGCGTCGGTGAAGGCCCCGGGCTCGTAGCCGAACAGCTCCGACTCGATGAGCCCCTCGGGCAGGGCGCCGCAGCTCACCTTGACGAAGGGCCGGGCGGCCCGGGGGGAGCTGTAGTGGATGGCGTGGGCGATGAGCTCCTTGCCCGTGCCCGATTCCCCGCGGATCAGCACCGTGGTGTTGGCCGGCGCCGCCTGGGCCACCTGCTCGTAGACCCGCTGCATGGCATGGCTGTTCCCGATGAGGTTCCGCAGCTCGTAGCGCTCCCGCAGCTCCTCCCGGAGCTGCCGGTTCTCCTCCGCCAGGCGCTGGCGGTCCGCGGCCACCAGGCGGGCCACCTTCAGGGCCATGCCCACCATGGCCGCCGCGACCTGGAGGATCCGGGTCTCGCCGTCGTAGTCCCTGTCCGCGAGGTAGGGCGCGGCCAGGGAGAGGGCCCCGGCCACCCGCCCATCCACGAAGAGGGGGACGCAGAAGAAGCTCAGCTCGCCCTTCCGCCGGAGCTGCTCCCGGAGGAGGCCGGTGCGGTCGAGGTAGAGGGGCTCCTGGCTCACCTTCGGCACCACCACCGCCTTGCCTCCCTTGAGGACCCGGCCGGTGATGCCCTCCCCCGGCTGGTACCGGGCCCGCTCCAGCGCACGGGGGCTGAGCCCCCAGGCCGCCTCGATCCGCGCCCCACCGCTGCCCTCGTCCGCCAGCAGGATGGCCCCGCTGAGGGCCCCGAGGGCCTCCGCCAGGATCTCCAGCCCCAGGGGGAGCGCGGCCCGGAGATCCGAGGTGGCCAGGGCCCGGCTCAGCTCCACCAGGGGGGCGAGCTTGGCCGGATCCTTCCTGGCCGCCATGGAACCTCCAGAAGGGCTGCTACAAAATTGTAGGCCAGACCATTTTGGATTTCAAATTTGTATCCCGGGAGCCCCGGCTCAGGCCTCGGCCCGCTTCTCTGACTTCCTCTCCGCACCCTGCGGATGCGGAGACGCCGGGTCCCGGTCGGGGACCCGGCCCATCCGGGCGGTCCGGCTCAGGCCTCGGCCCGCTTTTCTGACTTCTTCCGCTCGTTGGTGTCGAGCACGCGCTTGCGCATGCGGATGAAGTTGGGGGTGACCTCCACCAGCTCGTCGGCCTCGATGTACTCCAGGGCCTGCTCCAGGGTGTGCTCCCGAGGCGGGGTGAGGCGGGTGGCCTCGTCGCTGCCGCTGGCGCGCATGTTCGAGAGCTTCTTGCCCTTGGCCACGTTCACCACCAGGTCGTTCTCGCGGGCGTGCTCGCCCACGATCATGCCCTCGTAGCACTTGGTGCCGGGGTGGATGAAGATGACGCCGCGCTCCTCCAGGTTCATGAGCGCGAAGCCCACGGATTCGCAGGTCTCCATGCTGATGAGCACGCCGTTCTTGCGGCCCGGCAGCTCGCCCTTGTAGGGGCCGTAGTGGCTGAAGAGGCTGTGGAGGATGCCCTCGCCGCGGGTGTCGGTCATGAACTCGCTGCGGAAGCCGATGAGGCCGCGGCTGGGGATCTTGAAGTGCAGCCGAAGGCGGCCGCCCTCGTTG
>DASVZU010000321.1:0-2911 GCA_036391515.1 Holophagaceae bacterium | reverse complement strand
AGGCTGCCGGGCGTGAGGATCAGCTCCGCGCCGTAGGCCTTGAGGAGCGCCCGCCGCTCCTGGGTCATGGTGTCGGGCATCACCAGGGTGGAAGGGTAGCCCTTGGCCGTCGCCACGAAGGCCAGGCCCACGCCCGTGTTGCCGCTAGTGGCCTCCAGGATCCGCATGCCGGGCTTCAGGACGCCCCGGGTTTCGGCATCCTCGATCATGCTCAGGGCGATGCGATCCTTCACGGAGCCGCCGGGGTTGGCGCTCTCCAGCTTCAGGTAGATCGTGGCGGCGCCGGCGGGCACCACCCGGTTGAGGCGCACCACCGGCGTGCGGCCGATGAGCTGGTAGGCGTGGTCCACGCGGTCGGGGCGGTCGGTGGGGCGGCTCATGGGGTCTCCTGGGGCCCGGGCGCGGCCCGGGATCCAGAAGGATGGCGACGGAATCCCCGATTGTCAAGTTTGTTAATTGATTTTATTATGTATTTCGATATCCTCTTCTCCGGAGGCCAGGATGAAGGGCACGGCGAAGGGGCGCTACGGACTGCAGTTCATGGTGGGATTGGCCCTCCAGACGGAGCCGGGCCCCGTGCTGGTGGATGACCTGGCGGCCCGCCAGGCCCTGCCGCCCAAGTTCATCCGGGTGCTGCTGGGCCCCCTGAAGGCCGCAGGCCTCGTGAAGGTGCAGCGGGGCCCCAGCGGCGGCTGCGAGCTGGCGCGGCACCCCAGCCGCATCACCGCCCTCGAGGTGGTCGAGGCCCTGGAGGGCCGCCTGGGAGCGCAGGATCTCGAACCCGGCGCCACCGCGAGCGCCCGGGCCGTGCGGGAGGCCTGGATCCACAGCACCGAGGCCGCCCGGGAGATCCTGCGTGCCACCACCCTGGCCGACCTCGCCGCCCGCCAGCGCGCCCTGGAGGCCGACAGCCACGGCTACTCGATTTGACCGTGTAGGCTGAAGCCATGGCCTTGCAGAAATGGACCTTCACCGCCGCGCCTGAGGACGCGGATCTCCGGCTGGACCAGCTGGTGGCGAAGCGCACGGGCCTCAGCCGCCGCGCGGCCAGGGAGGCCCTGAAGCTGGGGGGGGTGCAGGTGGACCGCAAGCGGGTGCGGGTGGCGGGCCGCCTCCTGAAGGCCGGCACGGAGGTCCGCGTGGCCTTCGACCCGGATCTGCCGCCGGTGCCCGAGGTGGCCATCCCCGTGGTGTACGAGGACGCCTGGCTCCTGGCCGTGGACAAGCCCGCGGGCCTGGCCACCCAGGGCACCTGGGCCTCGGACCGCCACGACCTGCTGGCCCTCCTGAAGGCCCAGCGCCCCGACCTGAAGCTGTTCCTGCACCACCGCCTGGACCAGGGCACCTCGGGCCTGCTGATCTTCGCCAAGGACGCCGCCGCCAATCCCGGCCTCGCCGCGGCCTTCGCGGGCCGCGACCTGGAGAAACTGTACCTGGCGCGGATCTCCGCCCCCCTCGACGCCTGCACCGTGGAGGCCCCGGTTGGCCGCCTGCGGGGTGCGGACCCCGGCCGCTTCGGCTGCAGCGGGGACCTGATCGAGCCCAAGTCGGCCCGCACGGATTTCCGCCCCGCCACCGCCGAGGAGACCGGGAGCCTCGTCCCGGGCCATTACGTGGTGGCGCGGCTGCACACGGGCCGCACCCACCAGATCCGCGTCCACCTGGCCCACCTGGGCCGGCCCATCCTCGGCGACACCCTCTACGGCGGCGAGCCTTCCGACCGCCTCTGGCTCCACGCCTGGCGCCTGGGCCTGAAGCACCCCGTCACGGGCGATGACCTCCGGCTGGAGGCCCCGCCCGCGAGGTTCCGGGCATGAGGCTCCCCGTCCTCTTCAACCCGGCCTCGGGCACGCATCCCAAGGATCCGGACGCCCTGCTCCGGCCTCTGCCCAAGGAGGTCCGCGACCAGGTGGAGCCCACCCCCTTCGGACCGCCCTGGGACTACGCCCCGGCCATCGACCAGGCCCGCCGGGCGGGCGGTCCCCTGCTGGTCTGGGGCGGGGACGGCACGGCACACCACGCGGCAAGGGCCCTGATCGAGGCCGGCTGCCCCGTGGCCCTGGGAGTCCTCCCCGGCGGCAGCGGCAACGGGCTGACGCGGGGCCTCCGCACGCCCCTGGAGCCGGAGGGCGCCCTCCAGCGCCTGCTGGAAGGGCGGGAGCTGCGGATCGACCTTCCCCGGCTGGACGGCGCCCCCTTCCTCAACCTCTGCGGCACGGGCTTCGAGGCCGCCGTGGCCCACCGCTTCGCCGCCCTGCCCTCCCGGGGCTTCGCCAGCTACGCCCGGGCCACCTGGCAGCTGTGGCGGACCTGGCCCGAGGCGGGCCTCCGCTGGGACGCCCTCCGGGGCCCGGATCCCGAGCCTTCCTCGGGCTTCCAGCGCATCCGGGAGGCCTGGCGGGGGCACGATCCGGACCTCCCCGAACGGGCCTGGAGCCTGTGTTTCGCCAACCTGCCCCAGTACGGCTCGGGCCTCTGGATCGCGCCCCACGCCGATCCCACGGACGGCGCGCTGCAGTGGGCCCGCCTCGGCCGCCCCTCCTGGTTCGACCTGCTGGCCGAGGCCCCGGTGCTGTTCCGGGAAGGGGGCCACACGCCCCTCCGCCAGGAGGGTCGACTCCTCCGCGCCATCCTCCACCTGGACCGCGCCCTGCCCTGGCACCTCGACGGCGAGCCCGCCCCGGAGCGCGACCGGGCCGAACTCACCCTGGAGCCCCGCGCCTTCCGCCTGCAGGTGACGGGGGCCTGTCCCTGGATATAGGTCCTTCCCTGCGCGGAAACGGCCCCGCCGGGGCCGTTTCCGCGCAGGGAGAACGCCTTCAATGTGGGTACACAGCAGGCCCGGTCAGGCTGGGTCCGCTGAACTCGGCGCTTACGCTGGGCGAGGCACCCCAGAGGCCGGAGACCATCT
>DASVZU010000320.1:0-2051 GCA_036391515.1 Holophagaceae bacterium | reverse complement strand
CGAGAAGCTCTGCCCCCAGATCGCCATCATCGACGAGGGCCGGCTCAAGGGCTCGGGCCGCCTGGAGGAGCTCCGCCAGGGCGGCGAGAGCCTGGAGAGCCTCTTCGTGGACCTGGTCGGCGGCGTCCGCACCGGGGAGCTCTCGTGGCTGTAGGACCGACCCGGGCCCTGCTCGCCGCCCACTTCCAGGCCTCCCTCGCCCGCGGCACGAAGGAGTTCAGCCGGCAGGGCGTCTGGGCCCTGGTGCTGCTCGGGGTCGCCCTGGGCGGCTTCGTCGTGCTGCCCATCGGCCTCGGCCTCTTCCTGGGCGGGTTCTACCTCGGGCCCCGGCTCGCGGGCCCCGAGGCCGAATCCTCCGTCCTGCTCCTCGGGGCCCTCCTCGCCGTCCTGGTGGGCGCCGGCGGCATCCTGGGCGGCCTCCTGGGGGGCGCCAAGAAGCTCAGCTGGGAGCAGTACCGGGCCTTCCCCATCGGCCGGTTCCGCCTGCTCGCCGCCGAGCTGGTGGCGGGCCTGGGCGACCTCCTCACCGCCGGCCTGGCCCTGGGCCTCCTGGCCTTCACCCTGGGCCTGGCCGTGGGCCGGCCCGCCCTCCTGCCCCTGCTGCCCCTGCTCTTCCTCGAGCACCTGGTCCTCGTCATGGTGCTGCAGCTCCTCCTCGGCAGCCTGGCCCTGCGCCTGGCCAGGCGGCTGAGGCTGGCCGTGGGCCTGCTCCTGGGCGTGACGTGGCTCGGTTCCATGCTCCTGGGCCAGATGACGTCCAGGGCGCATCCCCTGCCTCCCGCCCTGGCCGCCGCCGTCCATGCGGTGGAGACGCACGCCCTCGCCGTCCTCCAGGCCCTGCCCACCACCGCCGCCGTGCAGGGGCTCCAGGCCGGTCTCGAGGGCCACTGGGGCCGGGCCCTCCTCCTGCAGCTCTACCCGCTGGGCCTGGGGCTGCTCGTGGCCCTCGGGGCGATCCGCCTCCTCGAGCGGGAGCAGGAGGCCCTGGCGCCCGTGGCGGGCACGGGCCGGGAGCGGCTCTGGTCCTTCCGCACGCCCCCGGGCGGCCTCGCCCGCCTCCAGCTGCGCACCCTCCTCGGCAGCCACCACGGGAAGTTCGGCTTCGTGATGCCCCTGATGACCGTGGTGCTCATCAAGGGCCCCATGGCCATGGTGCGCGGCCAGGCGCTCTGGGCCCTCCCGGGCGCCTTCGCCTACCTGGCCCTGTTCGGGAACCAGTTCCAGTTCAACCAGTTCGGCCTGGATGGCCATGGCGTGAAGGGCCTCTTCCTCCTGCCCCTGGAGGCCCGGCAGCTGCTCGACGGCAAGCTGCGGGGCTTCGCCCTCTACCAGGGGCTCCAGGCCCTCCTGCTCATCGCGCTGCTGCTCCCCCTCTACCATCCGCCGCTCCTCGACGTCGCCGCCGCCCTCGCCCTGGCCGCCTGCTTCTTCCTCACCCAGAGCGCCATCGGCGCCTTCACCAGCAGCTGGCTGCCCCGCCGCATCGACCGCGCCAGCCTGAAGAACAACCAGATGCCCCTGCCCCTGGTGTTCCTGAGCCTGGGCGTGTCCCTGGCCTGCACGGCGGTCTTCGGGGGCAGCTACGCCCTGCTGAAATGGCAGGCCCCGGCCCTCCTCCTGCCGGGCATGGCCGCCCTCGCGGCCCTCTGCTTCGGCCTCCACCGCCTGTCCAGGCCCGCGGCAGCCGCGTACCTGGATCGCCGGCGCGAGGTCATCGTGGAGGCCATGGGATGAACCCCCTCGCCCTCCAGCTCGCAGCGGAACTCGGCGGCACGCTGCTCTCGGCCCCGGGCGGCAGCCTCCTGCTGGTGGAGCGCCTGGGCCAGCACACGGCGCCCCGGGTGGCGGTGCTGGGGCGCACGGCGGAAGACCTGGGCCCGGCCCTGGCCGCCATCACCGCCCTCCAGGCCCGAGACCTGCCCCTCAACCTCGTGGGCCTCCTGCCCCTGGATTGCGACCTCGCCGCGGCCCTGGACCTGCACCGCCGCCGCATCGGAGCCCTGGTGGCGGCCCTGGACGCCGGCCTGCCCTGGCTGGACGGCCGGCCCATG
>DASVZU010000319.1:0-14412 GCA_036391515.1 Holophagaceae bacterium | reverse complement strand
GATGGAGGTGCTGGAGGCGGTCCAGTTCGACGCCTCCTTCAGCTTCATCTACTCGCCCCGGCCTGGCACGCCCTCGCTGCGCCTCAAGGACGACCTGCCCATGGCCGTGAAGTCCGAGCGGCTGGCCCGCCTCCAGCAGCGCCAGGCGGCACTCACGCTGGAGAGCAACCGGCGCTTCGTGGGCCGCGAGATCCCCGTCCGCATCGAGAGCCGGACGGCCACGGAGCAGGGCTGGTGGCTGGCCCGCAACGGCGAGTGGAAGACCATCCATCTGGCCGCCGGGCCGGGCCGGGAGCTGCCCTTCGGCGAGCTGGTGCAGGCCCGCATCACCCAGGCCAGCCCCCACTTCCTCGGCGCGGAGCTGCTGTAGTCCTCAACCGGGCGTGACGGTGTAGCTCCAGCTTCGCGTCTCGCCGGGGGCCAGTACCACGACGCCAGGTTTGTCCTCGAAGTCGCCCTCCCAGTCGGCGGGACTGGCGAAGCCCTGCCAGGGCTCGATGCAGAGAAAGGAGGGGCCCGGATGGGGCTTGGCCCAGAGACCGAGGTGGGGGAAGCCTTCCCAGGCCACCTCGATGGAGGGGCCGCCCTCGGCCTCGAAGCGCAGGGACCGGCTCCGGAGCCGATCGAAGATGAGGGCGTCAGCCTCGAAGAGGCCCTCGTGCAGGGCCAGGAGCCGCCCCTGCACGGGGTTGGCCTCGGGTTCCGGGAGGATCAGGCCCTGGCCGTCCAGCCGGCGGATGGGGTCCGGTTCCGCCTCCGCGAAGACCACGCGGTGGGCGGCTTTGGGGATGCCCGGCGCCAGGGGCCATCGGAAGGCGGGGTGGCCCCCAAGGCTGGCGGGCAGCGGGGTCGCGCCGGGGTTGGTCAGCGTCAGTTCGGTGCGGAGGCCGCCGTGCTGGATCCCGTACCGCACCCGCAGGCGGAAGGCGAAGGGATAGGCGGCGCGGGTGGCCGCATCGTCGGCCAGTTCCAGGGTGCAGCTGGCCGACGCGCGCTCGATCCAGGTAAAGGCCCGATCCCGGGCGAAGCCGTGCTTGGGCAGGCGGAAGGCCAGGCCCCCGTGGCGCAGGGCGTCATCCCGCAGGCCGCCCACGATGGGGAAGAGCAGGGGGGCCCGGCGCGGCCAGAGGGGCCCGCCATCCCAGAGCAGATCATGTCCCTGGAACCGGAGCGCCTGCAGCTCCGCCCCGAAGGAGGACAGCTCGGCCTCCAGTTCCCCGTCGCGCATGACATGGCGGTCCATCCGTCCAGCCTATCCCACCCCCGTGGGACATCCGTGCTAGATTGGGCCCTCCCCCTGGTCAGGCCATTCCGGAGCCAGCCATGCACTTCACGGCGGACGTCATCGCGGCCACCCTCCACGCCCCTGCGGCGAACGTGGAGAAGCACTGGCCCCTGGTGGCCGAGGCCCTGACCGCGCTCCAGATCGACGATCCCGCCACGGAGGTCGCGGCCATCGCCACCATCGGCACCGAGGGCTACACCTTCGCTCCCGAGCGTCAGGCCGGCAGCGAAGGCTACTTCCGGCGGATGTACGAATTCAAGCGATCGCTGGGAAACACGGAATCCGGCGACGGCGCGAAGTTCTGTGGCCGGGGCTTCATCCCCATCCTGGGACGCTCCGAGTACGCCCAGTACGGCAAGCTCATCGGCGCCGACCTCGTGGCGGATCCCGACCTTGCCCTGGAACCCGCCCATGCCGCCAGGATCCTGGCCTATGCCTTCATGCTGAAGGAGGTCCCCAAGGCCGCCGGTGCCGACGACTGGGTGAAGGTCCGCCGCCTGGTCAACGGGAACCTCGACGGATGGAAGCGTTTCAGCAGCATCGTCGCCGCCCTCCTCAAGCTGCTTCCCGAGCAGGCCTGACCGGGTGGTGCTCCCGCCCGGACTCGAACCGGGACGACCTTGCGGTCAGCGGATTTTAAGTCCGCGGCGTCTGCCATTCCGCCACGGGAGCGCTTCTCCAGCCTAACGGGAGGCCCCGGGGGCGTGGTAGCTTCCTCGCGGAGGGAACGGGTGCGAGGCGTCCTGGCGGTCCTGCTGTTCCTCCCGGCCCTCCCGGTCCGGGCGGAAGGCCGCGACCTGAAGCGGTTCTTCGAGGCCCGTTGCGCGGTCTGCCACGGCGCGGACGGCACAGGGCGGGGGGCGGGCGGCATCCGCCTGGGGCCGGCCAGTTTCGCGGACCCGAAGACCTTCGGCACCGCCTCCGACGAGGAGCTGGCGCAGGCGATCCGCCGCGGGAGCGGCGCCATGCCCGCCTTCGGGTTCGTCCTGGACGATGCGGAGGCCCGGCGGCTGGTGGGGGAGGTGATCCGCCCCATGGGGCCGAGGAAGCGCCGCTGATACCCCTTGCGCACCGCCGATCCGGATGCATGTTGGAACCTGTTCTTGCCGCGAGGTGGCCGTGGGCATCCGATCCTTCCTTCCCCTCCTGTGCGCCCCGGCCCTGCTGGCCCAGGCCCCGACGAAATCCGTGGAGGACCTGCGGGCCTTCTACCAGCAGAACTGCGTGAAGTGCCATGGCGCAGACGGATCGGCCACTGCCGACGGGAAGAAGCTCAAGGGCTTCGACTTCACCGATGCCGCCTCCCTGGGCGGCCAGTCGGACGAGAAGATGGTCCGCACCATCCGCAAGGGCATCTTCTTCGGCTGGATCATGCCGTCCTTCAAGGGGGAGCTCAGCGAGGCGGATGCCGGGCTCATGGTGAGGGAGGTCCTGCGCAAGGCCCAGAAAGGGAAGCCCATCGCGCGGTAGCATGAGGGGATGCCCGGCGCCGCCCCCGACCTTTCCGACCACCCCCTCATGAAGCACCTGAACGCCCCCCAGCGGGAGGCGGTCAGTCATGCCCGCGGCCCCCTGCTCATCCTGGCGGGCGCCGGCTCGGGGAAGACCACGGTCATCACCCGGCGCATCGCCTGGCTCATCGAGGAGGAGGGGGTCCACCCCGGCTCCATCCTGGCCATGACCTTCACCAACAAGGCCGCGGAGGAGATGCGGGACCGCGTGCAGCGCCTCGTCTCCGTGCCCCTCGAGCAGCTGTGGGTGAGCACATTCCACAGCTTCTGCACGCGCATCCTGCGCCGGGAGGGCGACCGCACGCCCGTGGGCCGGGACTTCGTGATCTTCGACCCCTCCGACCAGAAGAGCCTCATGAAGCAGGTCCTGGCCGAGCTCCACCTGCCCGAGAAGCAGTTCCACCCCCGGAAGGTGCTGGAGGTGATCTCGGACTTCAAGAACCGCTGCCTGCTTCCGGAGGAAGCCCGGGAGGAGGCGCTCGATCCGTGGACCCGCAAGGTCCTGGAGGCCTACGACCTCTACCAGAAGGGGCTGCGCAGCCACCGGGCCTGCGACTTCGACGACCTGCTGCTCTACACCGAGCGGCTCTTCCGGGATCCCGTCATCCAGGCGGCCTACGGCGACCGCTTCAAGTTCATCCTCGTGGACGAGTACCAGGACACCAACCGGGCCCAGTACCTGCTCGTCCAGCACCTGGCGCGGCGCCACCACAACCTCTGCGTGGTGGGCGACGAGGACCAGTCCATCTACGGCTGGCGCGGCGCCGACATCCGGAACATCCTCGACTTTCAGCGGGATTTCCCCGAGGCGGTGCAGATCAAGCTGGAGCAGAACTACCGCAGCACCCAGCGCATCCTCGACGCCGCCAGCTCGGTCATCGCCAACAACTCCCAGCGCCTGGGCAAGACCCTGTGGAGCGACCTGGGCCACGGCGAGTCCATCGTCTTCAAGCTGGCGGACGAAGGGCGCCTGGAGGCGGAATGGGTGGTGCAGCGCATCCTCGATCTCCGCGTCACCGACGCGGGGGCTAAGGTGGCCGTGCTCTACCGGGCCAACTGGCAGTCCCGGCAGCTGGAAGAGGCCCTGCGTGCCGTGAACCTGCCCTACCGGCTGGTGGGCGGCGTGAAGTTCTACGAGCGCCAGGAGGTGAAGGACCTGATCTCCTACTTGCGTCTGGTGTCGAACCCCTTCGACCTGGTGAGCTTCCGGCGCTGCGTGAACGCGCCCAGCCGGGGCGTGGGGCCCACCACCCTGGGGAAGATCGAGGCGGCCATCCCCGAGGGCGGGACGGCCCTGGACGGCCTGGCGGACCTGCTCCGCCGCGGGGAGCTGAAGGGCCGGGCCCAGCGCGAGATGGGCCGCTTCCTGGAACTCTTCCGCCGCGCGGCGGGGGAACGCGAGGCCCAGGGCCTGGCGGGCCTGGTGCGGTGGATCCTCCAGGAGAGCGGCTACCTGCAGAGCCTGGAGGACGAGGGCACCCTGGAAGCCGAGGGCCGCATCCGCAACCTGGAGGAGTTCCTCAGCGCCGCGGCCGAGGCGGAGTCGCTGGGCGTGCGGCTGGCGGAGTTCCTCGACCGCATCACCCTGGCGGCGGACGCCGACCAGGTGGAGGAGAGCGCCCACCTGAGCCTCATGACCATCCACTGCGCGAAGGGCCTGGAGTTCCCCTACGTCTTCGTGGTGGGCATGGAGGAGGACGTCTTCCCCAACCGCAACGCCCGCGAGACGCCGGAAGGGCTGGAGGAGGAGCGTCGCCTGTTCTACGTGGCCATCACCCGCGCCCAGCGCCGGCTCACGCTCACGGCCGCCCGCCGCCGCCGGATCATGGGTACCGAGATGCTGGGCATGCCCAGCCGCTTCCTGCGGGAGATCCCCGCCGAGGCCCTCCAGGCCCCCATCCGCTGGGGCACCGAGCTCTACCAGGCCGGCGAGGGGGTGCGTCCCGGCAGCTCCTTCACGCGTGCCTCCGGCGGGGCGTCCGTCGCCACCGAGCTCCAGCGCATCCGGGGCTTCTTCGACCGGGTGCGGGCGCAGGCGGAGGAACCGCCGGTCCGGTCCGCCACCGGGGAGGTGGATACGGAGCCCGAACCGGAGCCGCGTCCCGCAGCAGGAGCCTGGCCCAGCGGCACCCGTGTGCGCAGCCCCCGGTTCGGACGGGGGATCATCGTCGCCAGTTCCGGAAGCGGCGACGGGCTGACCTACACCGTGCGGTTCGCGGAGGCGGGCGAGAAGCGCATTGTCGCCCGCTTCGGGATGCTGGAGAGGGAAGGCTGAGGCCTCAGCCGAAGCGCTCCGCCAGGACCCGGCGGCGATACGCGAAGATGCGCTCGATGTCGCGCCGCACCCAGAGGGTTGCGACCAGCCGGCCGAGCGGGCCCCAGCCCAGCCGGTAGCGCACCTGATCGGTCATGCGGGTGCCCCCGTCCGGGAGATCCTCGAAGCGGTGGGTGTGGTGCCACAGGGCGTAGGGTCCCGCGATCTGGCGGTCCACGAAGCGCTCGCAGGGCACGAAGGACTCGATGAGGGTGCGCCAGCGGACCGGCAGGCCCCGCACGCGGATGCGGTAGTCGAAGACGGCCCCTTCGCCCCGGGGCAGCGGTGCCGGGGTGAGGACTTCGAAGGCCAGCCAGGAAGGGGTGAGGGCCTCGAGGTTGGCCGGATCGGAGAAGAAGGCGAAGACCTGATCCCGGGGGGCCGGGAGGTCCTGGACGGCGAGGAAGAGCTCCTCTCTCACAGCAGGTCCAGCAGGGCGTCCTCCGGCGAGGGGAAGCGGAAGGGGAAGCCCAGCGCCTCTGCCTTTCCCGGGTGCACGTAGGCCCCGCTCAGGAGCAGGTCCCGCCCGAGTTCGCCCAGCGCCAGGCGGAGGGCCGCCCCAGCGAGGAGGCCCGGGATGGGCAGCAGGGGGCGGTGGAGCCGCTTGGCCAGCAGGCTCAGGAAGACCGCCTGGGACACCGGCTCGGGGGCCGTGGCATTGAAGGGGCCCTCCCAGGCGGGGTTCCGGGCCGCCTCCAGGAGCATCTCTACGAGGTCATGGAGGTGGATCCAGCTGAAGCCCTGGCGGCCATGGCCCAGGCGGCTGCCGGCGAACAGGCGCACCGGAAGAGCCATCTTCGGAAGGGCGCCGCCGCGCCGGGCCAGCACCACACCGATGCGGGCGACAGCCACGCGCACGCCGAGTTCCTTCGCGGACAGGGCGGCCGCCTCCCAGGCTCGGCAGACCTCCGGCAGGAATCCCGATCCGGCGGGGTCGAGCTCGCTTACGGGCGCGTCGTCGGCGCGGGCCCCGTAGTAGCCGATGGCCGAGGCGTTCACCAGCACCGCCGGGCGGCGGGTGCAGGCCTTCAGCCCCTCCACCAGATCCTCGGTCGGGGCGATGCGGCTCTGGAGGAGGGCCTTCTTCCGCCGGGCGCTCCATCGCTGGTCCGCGATGCCCTCGCCCGCGAGATTGAACACGGCGTCGGCGCCCTCCAGGGCTTCGGCGGGGTCCTCCCACCCCTGGGCTCGGGCGCCCGCCGGCAGGACCGCCGAGGCCGGGCGCCGCGTGAGGACCACCACCTCGGCCCCCTGGGCCAGCAGCGCCTTCACGAGGGCCCGGCCCACCAGGCCGGTGCCTCCGGCCACCACCGCGCGACTCAAGGACTGTTCGGCCATGGCGGACTCCGTTCCTGCTGCAAGCATAGGCCTTCTGGGAGGGCCGTCCGGTGGGGAAACGCGGGTTGTCCAGGTCCGGGTAGCATGAACCCTGGCCTTGAGCCCCACCGGGGCTCCCCCCGCCGAGGACCCATGCGCTACCTGCTCACCAACCTGCCGCTGAACCTGGGCGAGGAGACGCTGGACCTGGCAGTTCCCCTGGCCCATGCCCTGGGGGGCCGGCCTGGCGACTACCGCGCCGTGACCCTGGAGCGCCGCAGCCTGGATGCCCGGCACAAGGGCGCCATCCGCTTCCTCGTTTCCCTGGGCTTCGAGACGGACCGCTCCCTCGAGCCGGGCCCCCTGCCTGGCGGGCTGAAGCTCGAGCCGGCCCCGGCGATGGCGCCCTACGCCGTGCCGCCGGTGCCGCGGCGGCCCCGGGTGGTGGTGGTGGGCTCGGGTCCGGCGGGCACCTTCTGCGCCCTGCGCCTGCTGGACTACGGCATCGAGCCCATCGTCCTGGAGCGGGGGCCGGCCATGGGGGAGCGGGTGAAGGCCATCGCGGGCCTCTGGAAGGACGCGGTGCTGGATCCGGAGGCCAATGCCCAGTTCGGCGAAGGCGGCGCCGGCACCTTCAGCGACGGCAAGCTCACCACCCGCATCGGCCATCCGGCCACGCGCTATGTGCTGGACGCCTTCGTGCGGTTCGGCGCGAACCCTCGGATTCTCTACCTGGCCAAGCCCCACGTGGGCACGGACGTGATCCGCCGCTGCGCCGTCCTCATCCGGAAGGACGCGGAGGCCCGCGGCGCCCGGTACCGGTTCAGGGCCCGGCTGACGGACGTGCGCTTCGACGGGGAGGGCCGCGTGCGCGCCGCGGTGCTGGAGGGTGGCGAGGAGATCCCCTGCGACGCCTTGGTGCTGGCGCCCGGCCACAGCGCCCGGGACACCTTCGAGATGCTCCACCGCCACGGCGTGGCCATGCGCCAGAAGCCCTTCGCCATGGGGGTCCGCATCGAGCACCCGCAGGACCTGGTGGACCGCGCCCAGTACGGCCCCAGCAGCGGCCATCCGTCTCTGCCCGCGGCGGACTACAAGCTGGTTTGCAACTTCGGCCTGAACCGCGCCGCCTACAGCTTCTGCATGTGCCCGGGCGGCGAGGTCATCCAGTGCGCCAGCGAGCCGGGCGGCGTGGTGGTGAACGGCATGAGCAACGAGAAGCGGGATTCGGGCTTCGCCAATTCCGGCCTCGTGGCCAAGGTGAACACCTCGGATTTCGGCAGCGACCACCTCCTCGCGGGCATGCACTTCCAGCGGAGGTGGGAGCAGGCGGCCTACCGGGCCGCAGGCGAGACCTACGGCGCCCCGGCCATGGCGGTGCAGGATTTCATGAAGGGCCGGGCCACCGGGCGGCTGCCGCGCTCGAGCTTCAAACCCTTCGCGGTGGCGGCGGACCTCCGCACCTGCCTGCCGGACTTCATCCAGGAACAGCTGGCGGGGGCGCTGCCGGTGTTCGACCGGAAGCTCCACGGCTTCGCCAGCCGCGAGGCGATCCTGCTGGCCATCGAGAGCCGCACCAGCAGCCCCATCCAGCTCCTGCGGGGCGAGGACGGCCAGTCCGCGTCCCATCCGGGCCTCTACCCCTGCGGCGAGGGCGCCGGGTTCGCGGGCGGGATCACCTCGGCGGCGGTGGACGGCATCCGCGTGGCCGAGTGGATCGCCCGGACCGCCGGGGCTGAGGTGTTCCAGCCCTTCGAGAAGCAGGTGCGGGCCGGGGATCTGGCGAACGAGTACTAGGTGGAGGGTTCGCCCGGCTCCGCCGGCTCGAGGATCCGCCAGTCCTCCCCGAACTGTTCGAGGAAGCAGAGGGAATAGCAGCGGAAGAACACCGAGATGGGCAGGAGGGCCACGGAGCTCAGGTAGGGGAGGAGGGCCACGCAGCAGGTGAGGCAGATGATGGCGATGGCCAGCAGGGCCGCCGGGATCCAGAGGACGAGGCTCATCAGGTAGAACCCGAGGAAGGGCCAGCCGTTTCCTGGCAGGAGCTCGTGCCGCAGAGCCGCCCAGGCCTCCCCGAGAGCCAGGTCGCGACGGTACATGATGGGCACCACGAAATCCTTCAGCAGCAGGCTCACGGCCAGGAGGGCGAGCAGACCGACCACCAGGATTCCGCCCATCATCAGCAGCGGGAGGAACGCCGAGCGGCCGGGGGCCTCTGCCCGTAAGGCGGGGAGGACCACGAGGAACCCCGCCCCGGCGACGACCGCGAGAAAGCCCAGGGTGACCAGCAGCAGCAGGAGCCGGAAGCGGAACACCTGGTTGCCCCTCGTCCGGAAGCGATCCCAGGGTTCCACCACGGCGGCCCGGTTCCGGGCCACGCCATCCAGGAACATGAAGGTGCCCCGGCTGCCGAGCCACTGGAACAGCACCACCAGCCCCAGCACGAGGACGAGCAGGAGGGCGCCGAGGAGGATCACCAGGGGCAGGTGCGCAGCCGCCCACTCGCCCAGGTGGCCTTCCCGGGCCAGGCGGGTGCGGTCGAAGGCACTGTTGTAGTTGAACGAGCCGCCCCCGCCCAGGTGGGCCAGGAAGGCGCAGAAGCCCAGGACGAACCACTTCTCCCAGGAGAAGGGCTGGAAGAGGATCCGCTTCGTGTGGTCCAGGGCGGGCTGGATGGGATCGGTGATGGAGATCATGGCCCCATCATCGACCCAGGGGGTCGCGCAGGGAAGTCAGCTATCGTGGGCCACGTGCCGAAAAGGTGCGACACCCGTCCCGGAGGAGCCATGTTCGAATCCGCGGAGCTCGGCCACAGGATTTCCAAGGAGGACTGGGACCGGGAGGTTCCGGCCCTGCGGGAGGCGCTGCTGGACGCGCAGTACGACCTGGCCGCGGCGAAGGGCTTTCCGGTGATCCTGCTGGTGGCGGGTGTGGATGGATCGGGGAAGAGCGAGACGGTGAACACGCTCAACGAGTGGATGGATCCCCGCCACATCCAGACTCTCGGCCTGGACGAGCCCTCCGACGAGGAGCTGGAGCGGCCCCACATGTGGCGGTACTGGCGCATGCTCCCGCCCAAGGGGAAGATCGGCATCTTCGACGGGTCCTGGTACACCTGGCCCATCCTGGAACGGGCCAATGGACGGACCAAGACCTCCGACCTGGACCAGGACATGGCCCGGGTGGCGCGCTTCGAGCAGATGCTCATCAACGAGGGCGCCCTGGTGCTGAAGTTCTGGATGCACCTCAGCAAGGACGCACAGCGCAAGCGGCTCAAGGGGCTGGAGAAGGATCCTAAGACCCGCTGGCGGGTGACCGGCCGGGACTGGAAGCACTTCGAGATGTACGACACCTTCCGCCAGGTCTCGGAGCGGGCCCTGCGGGCCACCAGCACGGCCGAGGCGCCGTGGATCGTGGTGGAGGCCACCGACTCCCGGTACCAGCGGCTCACCGTCGGGAAGGTGCTGCTGGAGCGCCTGAGGGCGCGATTGGACCTGCCGGCACCGAAGCCGGTCGTCATGCCGCCCGCCCCCCGGGTGGCCATCGACCAGGTGAACGTGCTCAAGGCCCTGGACCTGACCCAGCGCCTCGACAAGAAGGACTACGAGGAGGCGCTCCTTGACCTTCAGGGCCGGTTGAACCTGCTCACCCGGCACCGCAACTTCCGGAAGCATGCCCTGGTGCTGGTTTTCGAGGGAGTCGACGCCGCCGGCAAGGGCGGGGGCATCCGGCGCATCACCCAGGCCCTGGACGCCCGCACCTACCGGATCCACCCCGTCGCGGCCCCCACGGAGGAGGAGCGGGCCCAGCCCTACCTCTGGCGCTTCTGGAGGCACCTGCCCCGGCGGGGGAAGGTGGCCATCTTCGACCGCAGCTGGTACGGCCGGGTGCTGGTGGAGCGGGTGGAGGGCTTCTGCTCCGAGGCGGACTGGCAGCGGGCCTACAGCGAGATCAACGACTTCGAGGACCAGATCGTCCGCAGCCGGAGCATCATGGTGAAGTTCTGGCTGTCCATCAGCCAGGAGGAGCAGCTGCGCCGGTTCCAGGAGCGCCAGGACACCCCCTTCAAGCGGTTCAAGATCACCGAGGAGGACTGGCGCAACCGGGAGAAGTGGCCCGCCTACGAGACTGCCATCTGCGACATGCTGGACCGAACCAGCACCGAGATCGCCCCCTGGACCCTGGTGGAGAGCGAGGACAAGCACTACGGACGGATCAAGATGCTGAAGACTCTCTGCCGGCGCCTGGAAGATGAACTGTAGGCGTCAGATCCCCCGCTCCTTGCCGAAGACGCGGTCCAGCACGAGGCCGGCGGTCTCCTCGATGCTCCGCCCGGTGACGTCGATGACGGGCCAGCGGCGGTGCTGCTTGAACACCCCGTCGGCATAGGCCAGCTCCTCCAGGATGTGGCCCATGTCGCTGTAGGTGTCCGCCGTGCCGGTGGCGCCCAGGCGCTTCAGGCGGTAGGCGCGGATCTCCTGGAGCCGGTCCGCCTGGATGGTGAGGCCCACGATGCGGCCCTGGGGGATGTGGTCCAGCTCGGGCGGCAGCGGCACGCCGGGCACCAGGGGCACGTTCATGACCTTGTGCCCCTCCATGGCGAGGTACATGGAGAGGGGGGTCTTGCTGGTGCGGCTGATGCCCACAAGCACGATGTCCGCGTCCACCAGGCCCGTCATGTCGGCGCCGTCGTCGAAGCGCAGGGCGAACTCGATGGCCTCGATGCGCCGGAAGTACTTGTCGCCCACCGCGTGGAAGCTGCCGGGCCGCTCCTCCGGCCGTTCCCGCAGGTAGAGGGCCAGGGTGTCGAGCAGGTTCCCGAAGAGATCCACCTGCGTGAGCCGCAGCTCCGCGCACCGGTCCGCCAGGTAGAAGCGCAGCTCCCTGGACACGGTGGTGTGGACGATGACGGCGCGCTTCTCGTTGGCCGATTCCAGCACCCGGTCCAGGTCCTCCTGGGTCCGCACATTCTGGAAGCGCCGCACGAGGGCCGAGGCCTCGCCCTTGGAGAACTGGGTGAGGGCGGCCTGCACGGTGCGGAGGGCCGTCTCCCCGGAGCCGCCGGACACCACGTAGATGGGTTGCCTGTCCATGGTCCTAGCCTACCCCTCGGGCATACTCTTGGGACCATGCACTTCTCCCCGCACACCGTCGCCCAGCTGGCCATGGCCCTGCCCCTGGCGGTGATGGCCCTGGGCCTGGTGCTGGTGGCGGTGCGCTGGATCCGGGTGCGCCGCAGCGCCACCGCCGATCCGGGCGCGGTGCTGCTGGGGGCCGTGTCGAGCAGCCTGCGGGAACGGGGCGAGCTGGCGGCCTCCCTGGGCGAGCTGCGCACCGTACAGGAGCGGCTGGTGGACGCCCTCCCCTTCGGCCTTCTCTGGGTGGACCAGCGTCAGCGCCTGGCGGCCCTCAATCGGCAGGGCCAGGCGCTTCTGGGGGTGAAGGCTGGGGTGGTGGGCCTGGAGGCGGCCTTTGTGCTGGAGCCCTTCCCCTGGTTGCTGGAGGCCCTGGCCCGGGAGCCCGGCCCCCCCTGGCGCTGCGCGGACGCGGGTCGCCGCTGGCGGATCCGCCGCATCGAGGCTCCGGATCAGATCGGCGCCCTGGTGCAGTTCGAGGATGTGACGGAGGCGGAGCAGGAGGCCCGGCGGCTCCAGCTGCGCGAGCGCTTCGCGGAGCTCGGGGAGATGACCGCGGGCGTCGCCCACCAGCTCAAGAACGGGCTGGCGGTGTTGAAGGGCCACGGCCAGCTCCTGAAGCGGCAGGGCCATGGCGAGGCCGCCGAGGCGCTGCTGGCGGAAACGGAGGACCTGGAAAGGCTGGTGCAGCGGTTCCTCCAGTGGGCCCGCCCCCTGGAGCCCGCCCTGCAGCCCCTGCGCCTCGAGGAGGCGGCGGGCCAGGCCCTGGCGGAACTGAGGCGCCGTCCTGCGAGCCAGGGGCGGCAGCTGCTCCTGGAGGGACAGGGCGGGGCGGAGGCGGATCCGCAGCTGCTGCACCAGGCCCTGGTGAACCTGCTGGAGAACGCCTGCCAGGCCACTCCGCTGGGCGGGCGGGTGAGGGTGCGGATCGGCGAGGGGCGTCTCGAGATCCTGGACGAGGGGCCCGGCCTGGGCGAGGACACGGCCGTCCGCATGCTGCGCCCCTTCGAGAGCGGCCGGCCCGAAGGCACGGGCCTGGGCCTGCCCCTGGCCCTCAAGTGGCTGAACGCCCAGGGCGCCGACCTGAGGCTGGAACCCCGGCCCGAGGGCGGAACCCGCACGGAGGTCCGCTGGTAGGCTGGTTCCATGCGAGTGGCCCTGCTCCAGCTCAACGCGCGTCTCGGGGATGCCGAGGCCAATGGCCGTGCCCTGGAGGCCGCCTACGCCTCCGCCGTGGCCGCTGGCGCGGACCTGGTGCTGGCGCCGGAACTGGCCATTCCCGGCTACCTGGCGGAGGACCGTCTCTGGGAATCGGGCCTGCGACGGCGGGTGGAGGCGGAATCGCATCGGCTCGCCGGCCTGAGCGGGGCCGTTCCCCTGGTCTTCGGCACGGCCCGTCCCGCGCCCTCGGGTCGGCTGTGGAATGAGCTCTGGTGGTGCGAGCAGGGCGCCCTGCGGCAGGCCATCCACAAGCGCGTGCTGCCCAGCTACGACGTCTTCGACGAGGCCCGGTACTTCGAGTCCGATCCCGCGCCCCAGCCCCTGGTTTCCTTCCGCGGCGAGCGGATCGGCCTGTCCATCTGCGAGGACCTGTGGGCCGATGCGGAGCTCGGCAACGCCCCCGTCCGCTATGCCATGGACCCCATCGCGGATCTCGTGGCGGCCGGCGCCACTCTGATCCTCAACGCCAGCGCCAGTCCCAGTGCCCTCGGAAGCTATCTTCCCCAGGGCCGCGTGGCTCCCTGGGCCATCCCCTCGAAGGACGAGCAGCGGCGCCGGCTGATCCCGGGTTTGGCCCGGAAGCATGGGGTGCCGGTGGCCTACGCCAACCGCGTGGGCGCCGAGAGCTGGCTCCTCTTCGACGGCGGCTCGGGTCTGGCCCTGCCCGACGGGCGGTGGCAGGGGAGCGCGCCCTTCCAGGAGGGGATGATCCTGGTGGAGGCCGGCTCTGGCGGCGGGGCCTGGAACGCCAGCGGGGATGGGGCCTGGCTCCGCCGGGCCCTGGTGACGGGCCTGCGCGACAACCTCGCCAAGCAGGGCCTGGAGGGTCTGGTGCTGGGCCTCTCCGGTGGCATCGACAGCGCCGTCTGCGCGGCGCTCGCCGTGGAGGCCCTGGGCCCGGAGCGAGTGATGGGTGTGGCCATGCCCACCCGGTTCAGCAGCGGCGAGAGCCTGGCCCTGGCCGAAGCCCAGGCCGGCGCCCTGGGAATGCGGTTCCTCGCACTGGATGCGGAGGCCCCCTTCACCGGTTTCGCCGAGGCCCTCGGGAAGGCGCTGCCGGGCCGGACCTTCGGGCTCACGGACGAGAACCTGCAAAGCCGCGCCAGGGGAACTCTCATCATGGCCCTCACCACCGAACCGGGGATCCACCAGCGCCTGGGCACGGATCGCATCGCGGTCCTCACCACCGGCAACAAGAGCGAGGCCGCCACGGGCTACTTCACCCTCTACGGCGATGGCATCGGCGCCTTCGCCCCCCTGGGCGACTGCCTGAAGGCCCGCGTGTATGCCGTGGGACAGGAATTGGGAGCCGCCGTGCCGCGGGCCGTCCTGGACCGTCCGCCCACGGCGGAGCTCCGGCCTGGGCAGACGGACGAGGCCAGCCTGCTGCCCTACGTCCAGCTGGACGCCATCCTCGGCGCGGCGGTGGAGGCCCAGCGTCCGGAGGAGAGCCTCGCCGACGACCTCGCCCTGCTGCTGGATGGCCCCGATCTCGACCAGGCCCGGGCGGCCCTGCCGCGCATCCTCGGCCTCCTGCGCCGGACCGAGTTCAAGCGGCGCCAGCTGCCCTTCGCCTTCAAGGTGAGTCCCAAGGCCTTCGGCGCGGGCCGGCGCATCCCGCTCACGGCC
>DASVZU010000318.1:0-1879 GCA_036391515.1 Holophagaceae bacterium | reverse complement strand
GCCAGGCCTCCACCGAGGCGTAGGGGATCTCCGCGAGGGCCGCCGCGGCCATCGGGGCCCAGGGCGCCAGCAGTTCCGCCGCCTCGAAGGCCGGCAGGGCCAGGATCACCCGCGCCGAAGTGGCCGCATGGCCCTCGCCCTCCACGCGCCAGCCTTCAGGTGCGGGCGTGAGCCGCCGGGCCCGAAGGCCCAGGCGCAGATCCAGCTCCCGCGCCAGGGCCGCGGGAAGAGCGCCCATGCCGCCCTCAGGCCGCGCCTGGCGGGTCCGGGGCCGCGAGAGGACGCCGGGATCCAGGTCGGCCGCATCCGCCGCGAAGAGCCCCCGGGCCGCCAGGGGCAGGAGGCGCCCGGCGGCCTCGCGCCCGAAGTGGCGGCGGGTCCAGGCGGCGAGGCTCTCGCCCTCCCGGGCGCGGGCCGGCCACAGCAGGCCGGCGAGGAGGCGGAGGCGGCCGGCTGGGCTGAGGAGGGGCGAAGCCAGGAAGGCGCCGCCGTGCGACGGCACGGGCACCAGGCGGCCGCCCAGGGCCGCCCAGCGGGGCCGGCGGGGCACCTCGTCGAAGGGCAGGTCGAGGGCGCGCAGCAGGCGGTCGGCGGCATCGCCCGGACGCCAGGGCAGGCTCTGGGGGCCGAGCTCGGCGGCAGCGCCCTCCCAGTCGAGGGTCCGGACCCAGCCGCCGGGGGCCTCGCCGGCCTCCCATACGACCGCCGGCTCGCCCCGTCGCCGCAGGTGCCAGGCGGCCAGGAGGCCGGCCATGCCCCCGCCGAGGACCAGCGAGGGCAGCACCGGGGTGGCGTCGGATCCGGATCGGGCCATGCCCGATTGTGTCAGCCCTTGTCTGGCACCACGCGCTTCGCCCACAGCGGGTAGTCGATGCCGGCCAGGCGGTTGATGACGATGGCCTGGACCGTGAGCAGGGCCACGGCCAGCAGCATGATGGCCAGGGACATCGGCTTGGTGATGATGCCCAGGGAGATGATGAGGGTCGTCGCCCCGGCGGGGGGATGGGCGGCCTTGAAGAGGATCATGAGGGCGCCCGTGGCAGCGAGGGACAGCGCGGCGGCGCCGATGCGGGCGGGCGTCACGCCCATCACCATGGCCGGCGGCGCGTGCTGCAGGCCCATGATGCAGAGGGCGCCGTACCCGCAGGCGATGCCGATGATGTGGCCGTAGATCGTGTGCCGCGGGCTGGCCGTCGGCAGCGTGGGCGTGAAGAAGAACAGGAAGGCGGTGGGCCCGAGGGAGGGGAAGACGAACGGCGTGCGGGTCAGCATGGCCAAGCCGGCCAGCAGGCCGATGGTGACCAGGCCGTTGATGAACATGAAGGCCGACCAGAGCTGGCGATCCGGGAACCGGCCCAGCAGGGTGGTGAGGCGGAACCGGGCCAGGAGGCCGCGGGTGACCTGGGGTTCCAGCAGCTCGAGGGCCGCCTGGCGGTCGGGAGTCGGGGAGGTCATGGAGGCTCCGGAGGGGTTCAGTGCCTGGGGCCCTGATCGATGCGGGGCACCTTGAAGGCGAGGAGGAGGGCGATGGCGGTCAGGATGAGGGAGGCGCCGAAGGCGCCCGGGAGCAGGCCCCGCTGGCCGTCCAGCACGGACTGGAGGACGGTCTCGAAGAGGTAGGCCTGGACGACCAGGATGAGGAGCGACACCACCAGGGCGGCGTCGGACAGGTGGCTCCGGTGGGGACGGCTCATGCCTGCACCTCCTTCTGGCGCGTGCGGGGGCAGGCCGCGCCGGCCTGGGCGGGGAGGTCCGTGGGCTTGGGCAGGTCGCCCACGGCCCAGAGGGTGCCGTCGGGGCGCAGTTCCAGGGCGATGCCGGAGAGGGGGCGCGTGGGCGGCCCCTGGATGGGGAAGCCGCGCTCCACCTCGAAGAAGCC
>DASVZU010000317.1:0-10410 GCA_036391515.1 Holophagaceae bacterium | reverse complement strand
CCTCGTGATGGCCCGCCTGGGCCGGGTGCCCCACCCCCAGGACGCCGTGGCGGTGGAAGGCGCCCGCCTCACGGTGCTGCGCATGGAAGGAACCCGCATCGTGCAGGTGAAAGTGGAGAGGACCAGCGCCTAGCCGGGCTCGCGGATCCGCGATCCGCGAGATAGGCTTAGCGGTTCCTAACTCCAGGATCCAGCCGCTAGGCTGAATCCTGGAGCCTGTCCCATGCCCCGTCGCCTCCTCGCACTCCTGGCCCTCCTCGGCCTGCCCCTCACCCTCTGGCTGGTCCACCGGATGCAGCGCCGCGCCCTGGTGCCCCAGCCCCGGGGCATGGTGCTGGGCCTCTACGCCGGCGAACCCGACTACGACTACCGCGAGGAGCTGGACCGCATCGCCGCCACCGGCGCCACCTGCGTGAGCCTGCAGGCCATCTACCGCATGGACACCTACCACAGCGACGAGATCCGGCGGCACCCCACCTCCAGCCCTACGGACGCCGCCCTGCTGCACACCTTCGAGGAGGCCCGGGTCCGCGGCCTGCGCATGATGTTCTTCCCCACCATCAACCTCCGGGACGAGGCCGAGAACGAGACGTGGTGGCGCGGCAACATCGAGCCCCGCGACTGGGATCTCTGGTGGCGGAACTACACGGCCTTCAACGTCCACCTGGCCAGCCTGGCCCAGCGGGGCGGTGTGGAGTGGTACTCCCTGGGCACCGAGATGGCCTCCACCCACCGCTTCCCCGACCGCTGGCGGGCCCTGGCCGCCGAGGTGCGCAAGGTGTTCAAGGGCAAGCTCGTCTACAGCGTCAACTTCGACAGCCACGACAGCTTCACCTTCGGCGACTGCCTCGATGTCATCGGCATGAACACCTACGATCCCATCGCCAAGTACGACGAGTACCCCTCGCCGGACCAGATCCGCGACGCCTGGTGGTGGATCGTCTACAAGGCCCGCACCCTCCAGGCCCGGTTCAACCGGCCGGTGATGATCACCGAGGTGGGCTACCCCTCCGTGGCCCACGCCCACGTGGGACCCTGGGACTTCCGCTCGGACAAGCCCGTGGACCTGCCCCTGCAGACCCTGCTGCTGAAGGGCGCCTTCGGCGTCCTGCGGAACTGGAGCGACGGCGAGGCGGTCTTCTACTACCTCTACGGCGAGAACCTGAACCGCAAGCCCATCGGCGGCCCCCTGGACCGCACCTACGCCGTGTGGGGCAAGCCGGCCCAGGCCGTGCTGGAGACCTACTTCCACGAGCCCATCTGGGAGGGCCACATCCCCCCCAAGGCCGAGAACATCCACGAGGCCATGGTGCAGTCCCTGGTGGCCGCCCACCGGAAGGTCCGGGACTACGAGGACGCCGTGCTGCCTCCCTGGGTGGCCGCCTGGGAGGGCGCCCATCCGGCGGACCTCGCCGAAGTCCGGACCATCCTGGCGAAGGAGCCCGTTCCCGAGCACAAGATCCCCAAAGGATCCGAGCGCTGACATGAATGAGGGGGGACCGCCTGCTCACCTTCGGTTCGCGATGTCCCCCCTCGTGCACCCCCACGCGGTCTCCCGGCCAAGCCGGGATACCGCGTCTGTCGGGTATCCTTAGATCCGGATCCCCCATGTCCCTGCCGCCCCGTCCCCGCCCCCTCGCCCACACGGAAGCCCCCGCCAAGACCCTCCTGGTGGTGGAGGACGACCGCGCCACGCAGAGCCTCTACCGGCAGGGCCTGAAGGGCCTTCCGAACTTCCGGGTCCTCATGGCCTCCGATGGCGCCCAGGCCATGGCGGTCCTCCGCTCCGAGCCCGTGAACGTGCTGGTGACGGATCTCAACATGCCCGTCATGGACGGCTTCAACCTCATCGCCCGGGTGAGCCGCCTCTACCCGCAGATCCCCATCATCGTGATGACGGGCCTGGGGGAGAGCCAGCACCTGAACTCCCCCCTCCAGCTCGGCGCCGTGCGCATCCTCACCAAGCCCCCCCGGCTCACGCTTCTCATGGACGAGATCAAGGCCGCCGCCCTCTTCGAGCCTTCGGGCATGGTCCGGGGCATCGGCCTGAACAGCCTGCTCCAGCTCCTCAACTGGGAGAACAAGTCCTGCACCCTCACCGTGAAGTCCGAGGCGGGCATGGGCCTGCTCTACCTGAAGCAGGGCGAGGTGGTCCACGCCGCCTACCGGGACCAGGAGGGCCTGCCGGCGGCCTACGAGATCCTCACCTGGGACCGCCCGGACATCGAGTTCGTGGACACCTGCCGGGTGGAACCCACCATCGACCTGCCCCTCACCGAGATCCTCATGAACGCCGCCATGATCACGGACCACCGCGGTCCCGGGGCCGAGGGGCCTTGACGGTACGTCAGCCGTCCTGGGACTTTCGTCAAAATCACAGACCGGGGGCAGGAAAAAGGGCTTCCCTTTGGAATAATGGCGCCTGTGTCCCCTTCCAGGACCCCCAACCGAGGCAGGTGCCCATGTCCATGCTGAAGCCCTTCCGAGCCCACCGGCCCCGGCCCGAACTGGCCGCCCAGGTCGCCGCGGTGCCCTACGACGTGGTGAACACCGAGGAGGCCCGGGCGCTGGCCCAGGGCAACCCCCACTCCTTCCTCCACGTGGGCCGCCCCGAGATCGACCTGCCGGACACCGTGGACATCCACGCGGACGCCGTCTACGCCAAGGGCGTGGCGAACCTCCGGAAGCTGATCCAGGACGGCACCCTCTTCCAGGACGAGGCCCCCTGCCTCTACGTCTACCAGCAGCGCATGGGCGACCACGTGCAGGCCGGCCTGGTGGGCCTCTGCTCCGTGGAGGAGTACGAGAACGGCCGCATCAAGCGCCACGAGTTCACCCGGAAGGACAAGGAGGACGACCGCACCCGCCACGTCACCGAGCAGGCCGCCAACGCCGAGCCCGTGTTCCTCGCCTACCGGGCCGTCCCCTACATCGACCACATCGTCAACGACATCCGGAAGATGCCCCCGGCCTACGACGTCGTCACCCCCGACGGCATCGGCCACACCGTGTGGGTCGTCTCCGGCGAGACGGTGATCTACGAGCTGGTGAACCTCTTCAACGGCGTGCCGGCCCTCTACATCGCCGACGGCCACCACCGCACCGCCGCCGCCATCCGCTACGGCCAGGCCCGGCGCGCGGCCACGCCCAACCCCACCGGCGACGAGCCCTTCGAGAGCTTCATGGCCGTGGTCTTCCCCCACGACCAGCTCAAGATCATGGACTACAACCGCGTGGTGAAGGATCTCAACGGCCTCACGCCCGACGCCTTCATGGGCAAGGTGAAGGAGAAGTTCGACGTGGCCCTCACCGACGACCGCAGCCCCAAGGCCCCGGCCACCTTCGGGATGTACCTGAAGGGCTCCTGGTACGAGCTGAAGGCCAAGCCCGGCACCTACCCGGCGAGCGACCCCGTGCGCGGGCTCGACGTGAGCATCCTCCAGGAGAACCTGCTGGCCCCCGTCCTCGGCATCCAGGATCCCCGCACCGACAAGCGCATCGATTTCGTGGGCGGCATCCGCGGCATGGACGAGCTGGAGCGCCGCGTGAAGGAGGGCTACGCCGTGGCCTTCTCCCTCTTCCCCACCTCCCTCGACCAGCTCATGAGCGTGGCCGACGCCGGCGAGGTCATGCCCCCCAAGTCCACCTGGTTCGAACCCAAGCTGCGCTCCGGGCTCCTCGTCCGGATGTACGAAGGCTGAACGGAGTCCCCCATGCACATCCTCATTGCCGACGCCTTCGACGCCAAGCTGCCCGAGCGCCTCGCCCCCTTCGGCGAGGTGAGCGGGGACATGGCCCACCTCGGGAAGGCCCAGGTCCTCCTCGTCCGCTCCAAGACCAAGGTGAACGCCGACCTCGTGGCCCAGGCCCCGAACCTGAAGCTCGTCATCCGCGGCGGCGTGGGCATGGACAACGTGGACAAGAAGCTGTGCGCCGAGAAGGGCATCAAGGCCGTCAACACCCCCAAGGCCAGCAGCGTGGCCGTGGCCGAGATGACCATGGCCTTCATGCTGGCCATCCCCGCCCGGCTCATCGAGGCCCACACCTCCATGAAGGAGGGCAAGTTCCTCAAGAACGAGCTGAAGCGCACCGAGCTCTTCAAGAAGACCCTCGGCCTGGTGGGCGCCGGCGCCATCGCCACCGAGGTGGCCAAGCGGGCCCAGGCCTTCGGCATGGAGGTGCTCGCCTTCGATCCCTTCCTCAAGGAGCACCCCATCGCGAAGCTGGTCAGCCTCGACGAGCTGGCGGCCAAGTCCGACGTCATCAGCCTCCACACGCCCCTCACCGACGAGACCCGAGGCATGATCAACGCCGCCTTCCTCGCCAAGGTGAAGGATGGCGTCATGATCATCAACACCGGGCGCGGCAAGTGCGTGAACGACGCCGACCTGGCCGCCGCCCTGGAGAGCGGCAAGGTGCGCGCCTACGGCACGGACGTGTGGCCCAGCGATCCGCCCCCCGCGGATTGCCCCCTGCTCACCGCCCCCAACGTCTTCATGGCCCCCCACCTGGGCGCCAGCTCCAAGGAAAACCTCGGCCGCATCGGCGACGAGGTGGTGGCCATCCTGTCCGACTTCAAGGCCTAGGAGGAATTCCATGACCCATCGCGTGATCAACTTCTACGCCGGCCCCGCGGGGCTGCCCCTGCCCGCCCTCGAGCGCGCCCAGGCGGAGCTGCTGGACTTCGCCGGCACCGGCATGTCCGTCATGGAGGTCAGCCACCGCTCCAAGGAGTACGACGCGGTCCACGAGGAGGCCATCGCCCTCGTGAAGGAACTGATGGGCCTCCCCGACAACTACAAGGTGCTCCTGCTCCAGGGCGGCGCCCACCTCAGCTTCGGCATGATTCCCCTGAACCTGCTGCGGAACGGCCGCAAGGCCGACTACATCGTCACGGGCAACTGGGCGGAGAAGGCCACCAAGGAGGCCAAGCTCGTGGCCGGCGACAACGTCCGCGTAGCCGCCTCCACCAAGGAGGAGAAGTTCGCCCGCCTGCCCAAGGCCTCTGAGCTGAAGATCGGCGAGGACAGCGCCTTCGTGCACTTCACCTCCAACAACACGGTGGAGGGCACGCAGTGGAAGGACTTCCCGAAGACGGACAAGCCCTACGTCTGCGACATGTCCTCCGACATCATGTGGCGGCCCTTCGACGTCAGCCAGTTCGGCCTCATCTACGCCGGCGCCCAGAAGAACCTCGGCCCCTCCGGCGTCACCCTCACCATCGTCCGTGAGGACTTCCTCGAGATGTGCGAGGCCTCGGACCTGCCCAGCTACCTGCGCTACAAGCTCCACGCCGAGAAGAACTCGCTCTACAACACCCCGCCCACCTTCGGCATCTACATCCTGCGGAACGTGCTGGCCTACAACAAGAGCATCGGCGGCCTGAAGGCCATCGAGGCGAACAACCGGAAGAAGGGCGAGCTGCTCTACGGCTGCATCGACCGCCACGCGGGCTTCTACAAGGGCTTCGTCACCGAGAAGGCCGACCGCAGCCTCATGAACGTGGACTTCTTCCTGCCCACCCCCGAGCTGGACGACACCTTCGTGAAGGAGGCCAAGAAGGCCGGCATGGTGGGCCTCAAGGGCTACCGCGACATCGGCGGCATCCGCGTGAGCACCTACAACGCCGTGAGCGTGCAGGACGTGGAGACCCTCGTCGCCTTCATGGACGAGTTCGCCCGCAAGAACGGCTGAGCCCGGACAGGCGCCCCGGAACCGCGGGAACGCAGAGGACACATAGGGCCCGCAGAAGGCACAGAGAACTGCATCAGATACGGAATGACCAGGGGGCAGGCCAGGCGCCTGCCCTCTTCTTTTCAGCCCTTCTCTGTGTCCTCCGTGGTTCTCTGCGTCCTCTGTGTTCCGTCTTTCCCGTCTCGCCCCCCGGATCGTCCCTTTTCTTGGGTCGGGCGCCCCCCTGGCCGATGAACCTCCATCGCGGGCGGACCCCGCGGCGGAAAGGACCTCCTCCCCACCCCATGCACGAACACGGCCGAAGCCTTCTCCTGAGGATCGCCGGGGGCGGCACCCTCCGCCTGCCCGAGGGGGAGGCGGCCGTCCTGGCCGAGCTGGGGGAGGCCGGGCTGGTGCACCGGGTAGACACGGCCCCCCGCCAGGCGGACCTCCAGGCCCGCTACGAAGCCCTGCAGGAGACCCATCGCCGCTTCCAGGAGGCCAAGGGCTGCCTGGAGCGCCTGGAGCGCCGGCTGGCGCCCCGCTCCCGGCTGGGCGGGCTTCTGCCCGCCGGCAAGCCCCTGGCGCCCACGGAGCGGGATCCCGACCTGCTGCGCCTCCACGAGCTCCTCGAGGCCCTCGCCATCCGGGTACCCGGCGTGGCGGCGCCGAAGGACTTGCCGGGCCGCCTGGAGAAGCTCCGGGACCGGCTCCTGGTGGACAGCCGCTCCTGCCTCGACCGCCTGGCCCTGGTGGACCGGGAGCTGGACACCCTCCAGAAGACCCCGGCCCCCGGCGCCCAGATCGAGCCGCTCGGGTGCTTCGCCCTCACGGCGGCCGGCGAGCGCGCCCTGCCCGAGGCCGGGGCCCTGGAGGACCTGGAGGCCGCCTTCCACGCTGTGGCGGGCTCCAACCGCCACCGCATCGACGACTACGGCCTGTTCCGGGACGATCCCGCCAACCTGCTGGCCTTCATCCTGGAGGGCCAGGCCCGGGGCGACCGCCCCTCCCGGGTGGTGTCCGAGTTCGAGGCCCTGGCCGACGCCTTCGAGCACATGGCGCCCTTCACGGAGGTGCGGTCCATGCGCGTGAAGAACGCCTTCCTCATGCGCCTCGTCCGGGCCTACCCCGGCCAGCCCCAGGCCCCCTACCTCTGGTGCAACCGGGAGCGGCTCCAGGGCCTGCTGGCCCGCATGGCCGACCTGGCCCCGGCCTCGGTGGTCAGCTCCCGCTGGCACCTCCTCTACGCCGCCGACCTCCTCATCGCCGGCAGCGGGAACGCCCTGCCCCTCCAGGAGGACGAGCGGCGCCTCCTGGTCTTCGAGGCGGTGCAGCGGCGCCTCATCGACCAGCTGCAGGGCATCGACGTGGGCGACGGGCAGTTCCTCCGCCTCACCATCGCCCTCCTCCACGAGGTGCTGCCCCGGAACTTCACCAACCCCCTGCTCCTGGACCGCGCCGTGGCCCAGATGGTGGAGGCGGCCTTCGACGGCATGGTCCACGCCCCCGCCGATCTCGCGGGCGCCGGCACCCGGCTCCTCTTCGGCTACCACCTCGCCCACCTCGCCCGCTTCGTGCGCGCCCGGGTGGACGCCGCCGCCCAGGCCTACGGCCGCGTGGAGGCCCCCTTCACGGACGGGAACGGGCGGCTGGCGCCGGTCCAGGTGGTCCTCCACGCCACGGTGGCCCTGGAGCGCTGCGCCCAGGCCGGGCTGGCCGTGGCCCCGGAGGAGTACGCCGGCACCTTCCTCCGCCTCCGGCGCCGCATCCAGCAGCACAAGGGCCTGGCCCGCGCCTTCGACGGGGAGCAGGTCATGGCGGAGGATGAGCCCTTCCTGGCCGCCAACCTCACGGCCCGGGCCTATGCCCTCCAGGCCGGGCGGATGGGGAACGGGACCGGCGCCCGGCGCCTGCCGGACGTGGGCCTGGCCGGGCTCTACGAGCCCCAGGACCGCCGCGGCGCCCCCCTCCTGGGCCTGCCCTTCGGCACCCTGATGTTGTCGTGACCTGATGCGTTCAGGGGGGACCTCCCGGCCGCGCACGACAACCCGGGGATGGAGAGGCTTCGTCAGGGCGCGGCCTCTGCGTCCCCCCTGGGACCCCCGCCTCGAAGGCGGGCCAAGCCCGTCTTCGAGGCCAGCCCCTGGACCGTCACTCCCGCCCCAACCCCTACCCGGATCCAGTACCCTTAAGGCGGAGAAAGGCCCCGTGTTCCAGCGCATCGTATCCACCCTCAAGGCCAGCCTCGCCGGCTCCGTCCTGGTGGCCAATGTCCTGGCCATCTTCTCCAGCATGATCCCCGTGGCCCTCCTGAAGCTCGCGGTGCCCCGGGGCGCGGTGCGGCGCGGGACGGACCGCATCCTCAACGCCCTGGCCGAGGCATGGATCGCCGTCAACGGCTGGTGGATGGCCCTGGTGCAGCGCACCCGGTGGGATGTGCGCGGCCTGGAGGGCCTGCGCCGGCGCGGCTGGTACCTCGTCAACGCCAACCACCAGAGCTGGGTGGACATCCTCGTGCTGCAGAAGGTCTTCCACCGCCGCGTGCCCTTCCTGAAGTTCTTCCTCAAGCGCGAGCTGGCCTACGTGCCCGTCATGGGCCTCGCCTGGTGGGCGCTGGATTTCCCCTTCGTGCGCCGCAAGGGCGGGAAGAAGGGCCGGGGCCTCGACCTGGCCACCACCCGCAAGGCCTGCGACCGCTTCAAGCAGATCCCCACCTCCGTCATCAACTTCCTGGAGGGCACCCGGTTCAGCCGCGCCAAGCAGGCCGCCCAGGGTTCCCCCTACCGCCACCTCCTGAAGCCCCGCATCGGCGGCCTCGCCACGGCCCTGGGCGCCATGGGCGAACGCTTCGACGCCATGCTCGACGTGACCATCCACTACCCCCAGGGGGTGCCCACCTTCTGGGACCTCCTCTCCGGCAAGGTGCGCGAGGTGGTCGTCCGCGTCCGCGAGCTGGAGATCCCGAAGGACCTGCTGGGCGGCGACTACGAGGGCGACCCCGCCTTCCGCGCCCGCGTGCAGGCCTGGGTGCAGGACCTCTGGGCCGAGAAGGACCGCTGCCTCGACGACCTCACCCGCCAGTTCGCCCCGACCGCCTAGACCACCGCCTAGGGCCGCTCGCAGTGCGGCTGGACGCGGAAGGCGCGGAGGATCGCGGAAGGCCCGGAAGAAGATGGATTCACGCTCTTCCTTCCGCGTCCTCCGGCCCTTTCCCGTGCCTTCCGCGACCCCTGCCTTTCCCTCGTCCCGGCCTCAGAGTGCCTAACAAAACCCCCACAAGGCCGCGCGAGGGTCGCTGGGCGAGCGAGGCGAGGAACGCGAGGGAGGCTCCGGCTCCACGAGCCGCAGGCGAGTGGGAGGCACGCAAAGCGTGCCGTCAGACGGAGGGCGTAGCGGCATCGCCCTCCACCTGATGGGCCCTGCCTCGCAGGGCCCTCCTGCTCGCAGGCTCACAGAGGTGGAGCCTCCCCGCCGGCCCTCGCCCGGAGGGAGAAAGGCAGGTGGGCGCCCCGCGGCGTCACGGCCCTTGGACGATGTCCCGCATCGCCCTGCGGGCCTTTCCTTGCGGTGCATCCCACCTGGACTCCTCGCGGCCCCGTCGGGGTTTTGTTAGGCACTCTTGGCGTCCCGGCCCGGCCATGGGAGGCCCCTCAACAGGGATGCACCGCAAGCTCGATCCAGAAGGTGGTCCCGTCCGGTCCGGAGTCGAAGCCCACCTGCCCGCCCAGGACCTTCTCGCCGAACAGCTTCATGGCGTAGGTGCCCAGGCCTCGGCCCGTCTCCCCCTTGGTGCTGAAGGAGCGCAGGAAGATGCGGCTGCGGACCTCCTCCGACATCTCACCGGGGTTGTGCACCTGGAAGCGGAGGCGCCCATCCTCCCGGCGGGCGGAGAGGGTGATGGCGGCGCCGGGCGGGATGGCTTCGGCGGCGTTGACGGCCATGTTCAGGAGCACCCGAGAGAGCAGCTCGGGATCCGTCCGGAGGGGCTCGGCGGGGACGGCCAGGAGAATCACGGCCCGGGTGCGGGCCTTGGCGTGGCGGGCGAGCAGATCCCCGACATCCTGAAGGATCTCAGCCGGCAGGACGTCGCGAAGGCGGGGGCGGAACTCCCCGTGCTCGGCCTGGACCATGGCGCGGTAGCTCCGCAGTTCGCGGTCGAGGAGATCGGTCAGGCGCGCGAGCTTCTCGGCCACGTCGGACGCGCCGCTGTCGCCCGCGGCCAGGAGGTCCGTCCAGCCCCGGATGCCCTGCATGAGGTTGGAGACATCGTGAAAGAAGAGGCGCTCGAGGGCGTCCCGACGCTTCGCCGGGCCCAGGTCGCGGAGCAGGACCACCTGGAAGCGGTGGGGGCCCACCTGCAGGGGGTCCACGGCGATCTCGAACTCGACGCAGTCCTCCCCGCCGTCGCGCTGGACGCGCAGGAGGCACTCGGAGCGCACGGGCTTTCCGGTGCGCTGGGCCTCGAGCACCGCAAGGACGGCGCCGCAGTGGGCGCAGGCCCGGCTCGTCCCGCAGCCGTCCGGCCCCTCCTTCACCTGGATGCACCCGAAGACCTCGCCGGGCCGTCGGCCCTGGAGATGGGCGGCGGAGGCGCCCGCCAGCTCCTGCACCCGAGCGTTGGTCGCCAGCACCTGGCGGTGGGCGTCGAGGATGAGCACCAGGCCATCCAGGGAGGCGAGGAGGAAGCGTGCCACGGGATGGTCCAGGCAGGCCTCGGCCTCTCGGCGGAGCGTCCGG
>DASVZU010000316.1:0-18672 GCA_036391515.1 Holophagaceae bacterium | reverse complement strand
CGTCTCCGCCAGCACGCCGGCCTTGGCGTTCTTGAAGGTGTTGGCCACATGCTCGAGGGAGGCGCAGAAGGCGCTGAACTCGCCCAGGGAATCCCAGCGGAGGTAGCCCTCCTTCTGGAACTGCTGGACGTGCTTGGGGGCCGAGCCGCCTGCGCCGGTCTCGAAGAGGCCGCCGCCGGCCAGCAGGGGCACGATGGAGAGCATCTTCGCGCTGGTGCCCAGCTCGATGATGGGGAACAGGTCCGTGAGGTAGTCGCGCAGCACGTTGCCGGTGACGGAGATGGTGTCGAGGCCCTTGCGGATGCGCTCGCAGGAGAACTTGATGGCCTCCACGGGCGGCAGGATGCGGATGTCCAGGCCCTGGGTGTCGTGGTTCTTCAGGTACGTCTCCACCTTGGCGATCATCTGGGCGTCGTGGGCGCGGGCCTTGTCGAGCCAGAACACGGCCGGGGCGCCGGTGAGGCGGGCGCGGGTGACGGCCAGCTTCACCCAGTCCTGGATGGGGGCGTCCTTGGCCTGGCAGGCGCGGAAGATGTCGCCGGCCTCCACCTTCTGTTGGAGGAGGGTGGCGCCCTCGCCATCCACGATGCGGATGGTGCCGGCGGCGGCGGCGATGAAGGTCTTGTCGTGGGAGCCGTACTCCTCGGCCTTCTGCGCCATGAGGCCCACGTTCGGCACGCTGCCGATGGTGGCGGGGTCGAAGGCGCCGTGCTGCTGGCAGTCCTCGATGATGGCCTTGTACATCGTGGCGTAGCAGCGGTCGGGGATCATGGCCACGGTGTCGTGCAGCTTGCCGTCGGGGCCCCACATCTTGCCGCCGTCGCGCACGACGACAGGCATGGAGGCGTCCACGATGATGTCGTTGGGCACATGGAGGTTCGTGATGCCCTTGTCGGAGTCCACCATGGCCAGGGCCGGGCGGGCCGCGTAGACGGCCTTGATGTCGGCCTCGATCTCGGCGCGCTTCGCCTCGGGCAGGGACTGGATCTTGGCGTAGAGGTCGCCGAGGCCCAGGTTCGGGTTCACGCCGGCCTGCTGCAGGGCCGCGGCATGCTTCTCGAAGACATCCTTGTAGAACACGGACACCGCGTGGCCGAACATGACGGGGTCGGAGACCTTCATCATGGTGGCCTTGAGGTGCAGGGAGAGCAGGAGGCCCTCCTTCTTCGCGGCCTCGATCTGCTCGGCGTAGAAGGCGCGCAGGGCCTTGGCGCTCAGGGCGGTGCTGTCGAGGATCTCGCCGGCCTGGAGGGCCAGCTTGTCCTTCAGCACCTTCACGGCGCCGTCGGCGCCCACGAACTCGATGCGGGCGGTGGTGGCCTTGGGCAGGGTGGTGGAGGTCTCGCTGCCGTAGAAGTCGCCGGCGGCCATGTGGGCCACGCGGGCCTTCGAGTCGGCAGCCCAGGGCGCCATCTTGTGGGGGTGCTTCTTCGCGTAGTTCTTCACGGAGAGCGGGGCGCGGCGGTCGGAGTTGCCCTCGCGGAGCACGGGGTTCACGGCGCTGCCAAGCACCTTGGCATAGCGGGCCTGGATGGCCTTCTCGGCCTCGTCCTTCGGCTGCTCGGGATAGTCGGGCACCTGGTAGCCCTGGCCCTGCAGCTCGGCGATGGCGGCCTTGAGCTGGGGGATGGAGGCGCTGATGTTGGGGAGCTTGATGATGTTGGCCTCGGGCTTCAGGGCCAGCTCGCCCAGCAGGGCGAGGTTGTCCGGCACCCGCTGGGCCTCGGTGAGGTTCTCGGGAAAGGTGGCGAGGATGCGCCCCGAAAGGGAGATGTCGGAGGTCTCCACGGCGATGCCCGTGCCCTTGGTGAAGGCCTGGATGATGGGAAGCAGCGAGTAGGTCGCCAGGGCGGGCGCCTCGTCGATCTCGGTCCAGATGATCTTCTGCGTCGTCATGTCTCTCTCCGCAAAGGCAGGCAAAGCAGACTCCCACGTCGGAAGCCTCGCATCAAGCGGCTTTCCCTGTCGTGGCGGCGGATTGGGACTTCAGTCACGGACGGCGGTTCAGGCCTCCACCGCCATGGAAGATCCTGAGGCGGCCCGGGCCTGGCCCCGCACCACGGCGAAGTCCATGCGGCCCAGGTTCACGCCGCCGAAGCCCACCTGGAAGACCAGGGTCTCGCCCAGGGCCTGGGGGACGCGGGTGGGCGTGTCCAGGAACGTGTGGCTGTGGCCCCCGATGACGGCATCCACGCCGGGCACGTGGGTGGGCAGCCTCAGGTCGTCGAAGTCCGAATCGAGCATCTGGTAGCCCAGGTGGGACAGGACCACCACCAGGTCGGCCTTCTCCACTTCCCGGAGATGCTTCACCACGGGCTTCAGGCTCTCGAAGGGGTTCCGCCAGCCGATGCCCTCGTGGTTCTTCGGAGCCACCAGGCCCGCGAAGGCCACGCCCACGCCCGTGATGCCCACGCGGATTCCGGGGAAGTCCCGCACCAGGTAGGGCCGGACCCGCTTCCCGAGTTTCGGTGCCCCCGTGAAGTCGAAGTTGCAGTTCACGAAGGGGAAGGGCGGGTTCGGATGGTCCATGCGCTCCATGGATTCCATGGCCTGCACGAGCATGTCCACGCCGTTGTCGAAGTCGTGGTTGCCCAGGGTGCCGGCATCGTAGCCCACCATGCGCATGAGCCGGTAGTCCAGGCGGCCCTTGTACTCGTTGAAGAACGGGGTGCCCTGGAAGACATCCCCCGCATCGAGGAGCAGGCTGGCGCCCAGCTCCGACCGGAGGCGCTTGACGAGGGTGGCCCGCCGGGCCATGCCGCCCCGGCCGCTGAGGGCGCCATTGCCGGGCCCGAAGGGCTCGATGTGGGAGTGGGTGTCGTTGGTGTGCAGGAGGGTGATCCGGCCGGAGGCGGGGACCTCGGCGGGCGCGGCCTTCAGGGGCAGGCTCGCGGCGGCGGCGGTGGCGCCCAGGGCGGCAAGGAAGTCACGGCGTTTCATGGACGGGCTCCCGGATCCTGGAGGTTCAGCTTCTTCTCGCGCAGGGCCTCCTGCAGCTCGGGCGGGATCTGGTACCGGCCGGGAGCCGGAGGCAGGAGGTCGCGGCCGGCCTTCCCGAGCGCGGCGCAGCGGTCCAGGAGGATCTGCCGGAGGGTGAGCCCCGTGGTGAAGGGCTTCCGCCCCTTCCGCAGGGTGGGGATGGAGTCCCCGCCGCCGTACAGGTAGTCGGTGGTGGCGACCTTCACGGTTGTGGCCGGGTCGATGGGGCTGCCGTCGGCCCAGGTGATTGCCAGGGTGGCCTTGGCGGGGGTCCCTTCCAGCTTCACGCGGACTCCGGAACAGGGCTCGCCGCCGCGGCGCAGCAGGCCCTCCCGAACCACGCTGATGACCTCGGCGCCGGTGAGCTCGACGACCACCAGCTCGTTCTCGAAGGGCATCAGCTCGTAGATGTCCTCCACCTTCAGCTGGCCGGGACGCAGGTTGGCGCGGAGGCCCCCGGAGTTGGTGATGGCGAACCGCACCGGGGTATCCAAGGCCCGCTCGGCAGCCTCGCGCATGGTATCGGCCACCCAGTAGCCCAGCAGGTTCTCCTCGCCCCGCCGGCCGCGGAAGATCCCCTGGGGGGCCTTCACCAGGGGCTGTCCGAAGGTGGCCTTGATCTTGGCGGCGTAGGGCGCGATATAGGCGGCAAGGGCCGGATCATCGGCGATCTCTGAGGTGACGGGGATGCTCTCGGTGCGGCCCGGCTTGACGGCGGGAGTCTGGGCCCCCAGGACGGCGGCCAAGGCCGGGACGAGAAGGCTACGCATCAAGGGAATCTGCATCGCGGTGGGCTTTCACGAAATCGGCGCGGGCTTCCCGCACCTTCAGGTCATGCTGCCAATAGAGGGCCGAGGCCCGCAGGAACCAGCCCAGGAGCCACGCATTGACCACCGTGGCCGCCACCTGGAGCAGGAAGAACGTCCACACCCGGCCCACGGTGGCCCCGCCGATCCGCCACGCCAGCAGCAGGACGAGGAAGGAGAGGATGGCCCGCAGGGCGGTACCGCCGAGGACCACCACGGTCCATTGCACGGGATGGGCCCAGAGCGACTGGAAGCTCCAGCCCAGGTGCCGACCGTAGCCCCGGTGCCCGCTCACGGCACGTTCCGTCCGGCCCAGGCGCAGGAACCACCACTGGAGGCCCAGGGCCGAGAGGGTGGCCATCACCACCAGCGGCCGTCCCACGAAGGCGGTCCAGCCCAGGCCCTGGATGCCGGTGTCGCCCAGCCACCCGAGCACCCGGAGGACGGCCCAGGCCACCAGTCCCAGGGGCACCAGGCCCACGAGGAGGGTGTCGAGGGCCCCCAGCAGCCAGGGACCCAGGCGGCCCGGAAGGCCCAGGATCTCGGTCTGCATGCGCCACCCGCACCAGAGGACGATCACGAGCCCCAGACCGAGCGTGTGGACGGCCGGCGAGTTCACAGGGGCGTGCTTCAGGCCCCCGTTCTCCCAGAGCTCCCAGATGTCCCGGGCGGTGATCCCCTCGCCCCAGTGGCCGGGCAGGGCGCTCCAGCCCGCGGTCCGCCGGAGCAGCATGGCCCAGCTGAAGGCCGGACCCGCGACCATGAGGGCCCAGCCCGCCAGGAGGCCCCACCCCCATCGGCTGAAGCCGCCGGGAAGGGCGGCCTTCAGGAAGGACCAGGGGCCCCGGGGGAGCAGACCCTCCTGGGCATGGATGGTGGTGGGCGGGGCGTCGAGGTCCATGGGCATCCGGCAGGGAACCCCCCATCAAACCACATCCGCCGCGGTCCCGGGGACGAGGCTTGACAGGCGGGATCGGGCAGGGTTTCATCCATACCCATGCAGCTGTCCTTCCCGCTCCCCGTCCGGAGCCTCGTCTTCGAGGCCTGGTACTGGCGTGTGGGCTCGGATGGCTCCATCGGCGCAGCCTGACGGCGCGCACCCCCTGGACCCTTCCGAGCCCGACCCTCTGGTCGGGCTTTTTCGTTTCCGGATGCCCTGATGTTCCTGCTCCGCCATCCCCTCCCCGCCGACCTCGTCACGCCCCTCGCGGCCTATCTGGCCCTGCGCCCCCGTGGCGCCAGCCTCCTCCTGGAGTCCGCGGACCAGGGCGAGCGGGTAGGCCGCTACAGCTTCGTCCTCCTGGAGGACAGAGAGGTTCTGGCGCTGCCGCCCCCTGCCCGGGGCTGGGTCGGCGCCTTGAGGGCCTTCGCCGGCAGGCCCCTGGCATCGACGGTCTTCGATCCCCTGGCGGAGTTGACCCCCTCGCGGGAGCCGCTGCCCCTCGGGGTGGGCTGTGCCGGTTACCTCGGCTTCGAGGCGATGGGCGCCCAGGAGCCCACCCTGCCCCTGCCGGCGCGGGACAGCCTCGGCCTGCCGGGGCTGTGGGTGCGGCGTTTCGGCACGGCCCTCGTGTTCGACCACCTGCACCAGGTCGCGGAGCTGCAGACCCGCGACGTGGACGCGGAGGCCGGCTTCCGGCGGCTGCGCGACCTGCGCGAGGCCCTGCGCGCCGGGGCCCGCGACCCCGGAGCCGACGCCGCCGACCCCGCGATCCGCCCCCTCTGCGCGAGGGAGGCCTTCGAGGCCATGGTGTCCAGGGCGCAGGAGCGGATCCTCGACGGGGACATCTACCAGCTGGTGCCGAGCCAGCGTTTCGAGGTGCAGGACCCACCGCCGCCGCTGGCGGCCTACCGTCGCCTCCGGCGGCTGAACCCGAGTCCCTACGGCTTCCTCCTCGAGTGGGACGGCTTCGCCCTCGTGGGTGCCTCGCCGGAGATGCTGGTGCGGGTGCAGGACGGCGAAGCCGAAACCCTGCCCATCGCCGGCACGGTGCCGCGGGGTGCCACAGTCGAGGAGGACGCGGCCCGCTTCGAGGCCCTGAAGCGGAACCCGAAGGAGCTGGCGGAGCACCAGATGCTGGTGGATCTGGCCCGCAACGACCTGGGCCGGGTGGCCCTTCCTGGCGGGGTGCGGGTGGAGCGGCCCCTGACCCTGCAGCGCACCAGCCACGTGCTGCACCTCACCACCACGGTAAAGGCGAGGCTGAAACCCGGCGTGGACGCCCTGGATGTGCTGGCGGCGACCTTTCCGGCCGGCACCGTGAGCGGCGCCCCCAAGCTGCGGGCCTGCCAGCGCATCGCGGAGATGGAGGGCGAGGTCCGCGGACCCTATGGCGGCGTGCTCCTGCGGCTGGGGGACGACGGGACCCTGGATACGGCCCTCATCCTGCGGACCGCGGTGTACGTCGGGGGAAGGGCCTACCTCCAGGCCGGGGCCGGCGTGGTGCGGGCCTCCGATCCCGCCTCGGAGTACTTCGAGACCCTGCACAAGCTCGGCGCCGTGGCCCAGGCCATGGGCGTCCGCCTCGAGGGAGGTGTCCGGTGATCCTGCTCATCGACGCGCTGGATTCCTTCACCTACAACCTGGTCCAGGCGCTCGAGACTCTGGGCGCCGAGGTCCGGGTGGTTCGCCACGACGTCATCGGGCTCGAGGAGGCCCGGGCCCTGAGGCCCGAGGCCGTGGTCCTCTCACCGGGGCCGGGTCATCCCACCGAGAGTCCCGCCCACATGGCGCTGGCGGCCTCGGACTGGGAGGTGCCCCTGCTCGGCGTGTGCCTCGGCCACCAGGCCCTGGCCGCCGCCACTGGCGGGCGGGTCGTGCGAGCCCGGGAGCCCCTGCACGGGGAGGCCACGCCGCTGGACCACGACGGTTCGGGCCTCTTCCGGGGCCTGCCGCCGGGCCTGCCCGTCGGCCGCTACCACAGCCTCATCGCCGACCCGGCCACGCTGCCCGCCTGCTGGCAGGTGACCGGCCGCAGCCCCGGCGGCGAAATCATGGCCATGGCCCATCGCAGCCTGCCGCGCTGGGGTGTGCAGTTCCACCCCGAGAGCATCCTCACGCCGGATGGCCCGGCCATGCTCGCCAACTTCCTGCAACTCGCCAAGGAATCCCCCCGATGACCCTCCTGACCACCCACAACCCCATCCGTCCGCTGCCCGAAGCCACGGCCTACGAACTGATGCGGATCTTCATCGACCAGGACACGGATGCCCTCCTCGTGGGTGCCTGCCTGGCCCTCCTGGCCCAGCGGGTGCCCGAGGCCCACGAGCTGGCGGCCTTCGCCGAGGCCCTCGGCGAGGTGGCGGTGCCCTTTCCGGGGGTGCCTGCGGGCGCCCTCGACGTGGTGGGCACGGGAGGGGACGGCGCGTCCACCGCCAACCTCAGCACCCTCACGGCCCTGCTGCTGCCAGGTTTCGGCGTGCCTGTGGCGAAGCACGGCAACCGGGCCGCCACGGGCGTCTGCGGCAGCGCGGACCTCATGGAGGCCCTGGGCTACGACCTGGCCCGCGGCAGCACGGAGCTGGCCGCCGACCTGGAGCGCCACCGCTTCGCCTTCCTCTTCGCGCCGGCGTACCACCCGCTGCTGGGCCGCCTGCGGGAGATCCGCCGCCGCCTGGGCATCCCCACCATCTTCAACCTGCTGGGCCCCCTGCTGAACCCGGCGGCGCCACCCCTGCAGCTCCTGGGTGTGGCCCGGGAGGACCTGGCGGCCCCCGTGGCGGGGGCCCTGGCCCGGCGTGGCACCCTCCGCCGGGCCTTCGTGATCCACGGCAAGGACGCGGAAGGGAAGGGGCTCGACGAGGCCTCCATCGAGGGGCCCACCACGGTGGTGGAGGTGGCCGAGGGTCGCGTGGCGCCGGCCGCCGTGCTGGTTCCGCGCGACCTGGGTCTGCCCCAGCCGGCCCGGCACGCCCTCCGCATCAAGGACAGGGCGGAAGCCCTGGCCGTGGCCCGGGGGCTCCACGCCGGGGCCGGCCATGCCGACTTCCGCCCGGCGGTGGCCGATGCGGTGGCCCTCCAGGCGGGTCTGGGCCTCCTCCTCCACCGGGGCGAGGGGCTGGCCCACCTCCCGGCCGCCTTCGGCGAGGCCCGGCAGGCGCTGGAGCGCGGCTTCTCCATGCCCTTCCCGGTGCCCGGGGAGGTGCGGCCATGAGCCGGCTCCCCGATCCGGCCGCCCTCGTCCACGGCACCGGCCTGCCTCCCAGCTCGCCCCTCCAGCGGGTCCTCGTCTCGGAACTGAAGCGGATTCCCCGGCTCCAGGTGGAGGCCGGCTCCGGCGGAGGGCGGCCCGGGGCCTCCGGCGCCTTCGAGGCGGCCCTCCGGGAGGCGGTCCGCACCCGCGGGGGCGCCGTCATCGCCGAGTACAAGCAGGCCTCCCCCACCCTGGGACCCTTCGCTGCGGGCACGCCGCTCCTGCCCCAGCTTCAGGCCTACCTCGATGGCGGGGCCGCGGCCTTCTCCATCCTCGCGGAACCCGCCTTCTTCCGGGGCAGCCCGGAACACCTGCGGCAGGCCAGCGCGCTGGGTATCCCGCGGCTCTACAAGGGGTTCGTCCTCGCCGAAGTCCAGCTGGCGGAAGCTGCGGCCTGCGGCGCCCAGGCCGTGCTGCTCATCGCCCGGGTGCTGAAAGGGCACACCGCCGCCTTCGCGGACGCGGCACGGGCCCGGGGCCTGGAGCCCCTGGTAGAGCTCCATGACCTGACGGAGGTCCCCTTCGCCCAGGCCGCGGAAGCCGGGCTGGTGGGCATCAACGCCCGGGACCTCTCGACGTTCACCCTGGGCGAGCCCTCGGCGGCGCCCCTGCGCCAGGCCTTTCCCGAGGCGGTGCTGGTCCGAGAGTCGGGCCTGGCCACGCCGGGTGATGCCGTGGCCTCCCTGCGGGCGGGGTTCGACGCGGTGCTCATGGGTGAGGCCCTCATGCGCAGCCCCGACCCGCGGGACTTCCTGGCCCGGATCTTCGCCGGCCTGGCCCGGGAGGCCTCGTGACCTTTCTCGCCAAGGTCTGCGGCCTTGCCCGGGCGGAAGACGCGGCCCAGGCTGCGGAGGCGGGGGCGGATCTCCTCGGCTTCGTCGCCCACCCGCCGAGCCCCCGCCACTGCGCGGATCTCGCCATCGCGGCGCCTCATCTTGACCGGGCCGTACTCGTGATGGTGGCCGAGGCGCCCGAAGCGGTGCTCGCCGAGGCGCGTGCCTTCGGATTCCGGCGCGTGCAGCCGCACCTGCCGCCGGGGGAGCGCCTCCGGGGCGCGGCCCTGCTGCGCGAGGCGGGCCTCTTCGTGATCCTGCCCTGGGCCGACGCACCGGGGCAGACGCCTGCGCCGGTGGACCTCTACCTCTGGGAGCCGAACCCTGCTGCCACCGGCATGGCCGGAGGATCGGGCCAGGGCCACGCCATGGCCTCCCCCCCGCCGGGTCCCTTCCTCCTGGCCGGGGGGCTCGACGGGGAGGAACTCCCCGGCCGGCTCTCCCGGATGCCCGCCCCGGTTCGGCCGGACCTGCGCGGCTTCGACGCCGCCAGCCGCCTGGAGGCCTGGCCAGGTCGAAAAGATCCCGGGAAGGTCGCCGCCTTCATCCACGCCGCCCACACCCTGGAGCTGCCATGACTGACGCTTTCGTCCTGCCCACCCGCTTCGGCGCCCAGGCCCTGGGCGGCTGCTACGCCCCGGAGACGCTCATGCAGCCGCTGTTGGACCTGGAGGCCGCCTTCCGCACGGCCCTCGACGATCCCGCCTTCCAGGCCGAGCTGAAGGCCGAGCTCCGCCACTTCGTGGGGCGGCCCACGCCCCTCACGCCTGCGCCCCGGCTGGCGGCGAGGCTCGGCCTGAAGTCCCTCCTCCTCAAGCGGGAGGACCTGGCCCACACCGGCGCCCACAAGATCAACAATGCCCTGGCCCAGGCCCTGCTGGCCCGGCGCATGGGCAAGACCGAGATCATCGCGGAGACCGGAGCCGGCCAGCACGGCGTGGCCACCGCCGCGGCCTGCGCGCGCCTCGGCCTGCGCTGCACGGTCTACATGGGCGTCACGGACATGGCCCGGCAGGCACCGAACGTGGCAAGAATGCGGCTCTTCGGGGCCGCCGTGCAGCCGGTGGAAGCGGGGCAGGGCACCCTTAAGGAGGCCGTGAACGAGGCCCTGCGGGCCTGGGCGGGCCGTTGCACCGCGGCCCACTACATCCTGGGTTCCGCCCTCGGGCCCCACCCGTTCCCCACGCTGGTGCGCAGCTTCCAGACGGTCATCGGCGAGGAGGCCCGGGGCCAGGCGCTGGAGCAGACGGGCGGGCTGCCCGAGGTGGTCGTGGCCTGCGCAGGGGGCGGCAGCAACGGCCTGGGCCTCCTGGTCCCCTTCCTCGGCGATCCCCTGCGCCGCATGGCCGTGGAGGCGGGCGGCCACGGGCGGGCCCTGGGCGAGCACGCCGCGCGGCTGGATGGTGGGCGCATGGGCGTTCTCCACGGCTGCAGGACCCTGCTGCTCCAGGACGAGCACGGCCACACGGCGGAGACCGCCAGTGTCAGCGCCGGCCTCGACTACCCGGCCCTGGGCCCAGAACTGGCCGCCCTGGCCCTGGACGGGAAGGTGGACGTGCGTCGCGCCTCCGACGACGAGTCCCTTGCGGCGGCCCGACTGCTCTGCGAGACGGAGGGCATCCTGCCCGCCCTGGAGAGCAGCCACGCCCTGGCGCTCCTGCCGGCCCTCGCCGCCGAGGGCGCCGCGACGGTCCTGCTGGGCCTCAGCGGCCGCGGCGACAAGGACCTGTCCACCTACCAGTCGCGCCTGGAGCTTTGAGATGACGCTGAACCCGCTGCTCCCCTTCCTCATGGCCGGCGACCCTTCGCTCGAAGCGCTCCCGGAACTTCTCTCCGGGGCTCGCGCCCTCGGGCTGGGAGCGCTGGAGCTGGGGCTGCCCCACTCCGATCCCATCGCCGACGGCCCCGTGCTCCAGGCCGCGGCCCACCGCGCCATCGGCCGGGGCGCCACGCCCCGCCGCGTGCTCGAGTCCCTGGCCGGAATCACCGACAGCCCCGACCTGATCCTCTTCACCTACCTGAATCCGCTTCTGCAGCTGGGCACGGCCCCGTTGCTGCGCCTCCTGGAGCCCACGCCGGTGCGGTCGCTGCTGGTCGTGGACCTTCCGTTCGGCGAGGAGCCTGGATTTGAGGCGGACCTGCGGGTGGCGGGCTATCCCCTGGTGCCCCTGCTCGCGCCCACAACCACGCTGGAACGCGCCCGGACGCTGCTGGATCAGCGGCCCGATCCCGGGCCCGACTCACCCTTCGCGCAGCGCTTCGCCTACGTGGTCGCGCGGCTGGGTGTGACCGGCGCGGGGCCAGCGACAGATCTGGATCCGCTGGCGGCCCGCGTCCGGGAGCTGCAGGGAGTCACCACGCGCCCCCTCGCCGTGGGCTTCGGACTCTCGGATCCCGCCAGCCTGCGCGCGGTGCGCGCCCTGGGCGCCACCCCCGTCATCGGCAGCGCCCTCGTAGCGGACTTGACTCTGGGTAGGCCCATCAAGACTTGTCTCGAGACCCGTATCGCTTGATGACCGATGTGTCGTGAACGGTTGCGTTCCCCGCCCATCCCGGTGGACGGTTGCAAGGGCATCGCGATTTGGTATCGTGGTCCATCTTCCACTTCGGAATCGGCTGGAAACGGCCCATATCCCCGGCTTTCCGGGACAGGAGCAGTGCCCCCATGACGAACCGTTCGCGCCTCACCCTCACCGCCCTGACGCTCGCCGCCGCGGGCGCCTTTGCGCCAGTGGCCCAGGCCTCGGGCTTCCAGCTCCGCGAACAGAGCGCCTCCTCCCAGGGCAACGCCTTCGCGGGCGTCTCGGCGGGCGGCTTCGACATCTCCGCCATGTTCTTCAACCCGGCGACCATGTCCCTGTACTCCGGGAACCAGTTCTCCCTGGGAGCCACCCTCATCGCCGCGGATGCCAAGGCCAGCGGCGTCTCCGGAACCCGCACCTCCGCCCTGGCGGCCTTTCCCGCCTACGAGCCCATCAGCGGCCCCTCCGACCACAAGAATGCCGTTGCGTCCAAGGTGGCCCCCAACCTCTACGGGATGTGGAGCCTGGGCAACGACCTGAAGCTGGGCATCTCCGTCAACGCGCCCTACGGCTTCGTGACCGAGTACGACAGCAACTTCGCGGGTCGCTATCACGCCCTCAAGACCGACCTGAAGATCGTGGATGTGGCCCCCAGCCTCGCCTACCGCATCAACCAGCAGTGGTCGGTGGGCGTCGCCTTCATCGCCCGCTACGCTGATGCCACCCTGACGAATGCCGTGGATTTCGGCCTCATCGGCTTCCCGTCCACCATTCCCGGCACGCTCGACGGCACCGCCAAGCTCACGGGCAGCACCTGGGCCTACGGCTACAAGGTGGGCGCCACCTACCAGCCCACGGAGAAGCTCCGGGTCGGTTTCGCCTATTCGGGCCAGATGACCATGACCCTGAAGGGGGACATCGCCTACACCTACTCGCCCTCGGCCACCAGTGCCCAGGTCGCCACCTTCCAGGGCCTGGGCCTGAAGAACGGCGGAGGCAAGGCCGACCTCGACCTGCCGGCGAACGCCTCCCTCGGCTTCAACTACCAGGTGAACGACACCTTCTCGTTCCAGGGAGAGGCCGCCTGGACGGGCTGGTCCCGCTTCAAGCAGCTGGACGTGAAATTCACCGACAATACGGGGCTTCCGATTTCGCACTCCGTGACCGACGAGAACTGGCAGGACACCTACTTCTTCTCCCTGGGCGGAAACTGGAAGCTGGCCAACGGCTGGGCCTTCCGCGGGGGCGTCGGGCACGACAAGGGCGCCGTGACGGACGGCTACCGCACCCCGCGCATTCCCGACGGGGACCGCACCTGGGCCTCCCTGGGCGCAAGCTACGCGTTCTCCAAGACCGTCACGGTGGATGCGGGCTATACCCACCTCTTCGTGAAGGATTCCAAGGTCGAATTGAGGACCACGGCTTCGCAGACCGATCCCAACTTCAGCCGGGGGAACCTGGACGCCACCTACAAGCTGAGCGGCGACATCTTTGCGGTGCAGGCCCGTTTCAAGTTCTGAGGCCTCTCCCGCGTACGGCCAGGGCCCGGTTCTCCGGGCCCTGGCCGTTCCAGGGGCTCAGAGTCCCGTCAACGCAGGCAGGGCTCCCTCGCGAATCGCCGCCAGGAACCGATGGTGGTCTCGTTCCACCTGGTCGGCATAGGCCTGGGCGAACGCCGCCAGCGCCTGGTCGAGCTTGTCCCCGTCGCCGAGGTAACCCGCCAGCATCGCCGCATCCCCGGTCCGGGCGTGGGCCTTGGCGAGGATGCCGCCGCAGAGGCCAGCGTAGTCCTGGAGGAGCGGCCCCTTCAGCTCCTCCACGGAGATCGAGGCCTTGTGATCGGACCACTGGCGGACCAGGAAATCCCGGTCCTCGAACCGGGTCCATCCCAGGAAGGGATCCACCCACGTCTGCATCCGGTGCTGGCCGAGGGCCACGCGGCGGCCCTGATGGGTGGTCCCGCCCTCCTGGGGGAGGTACGGCGTCCACACGGAAGGTTCCTCGGACTTGAACTGGAGGAAGAGCGGATCGTCCGGTCCCCGGCCGAAGCAGAGGGCCACCAGGCAGGTGGTCCCCACGCTGCCGGTGCCCACCAGGCGAAAGGCGATGTCCACGGGCCGGTAGGCCTCCAGGACCTGCTGGCGACCAGGAACCACAGACTCGCCGTAGGCGGGCCAGGCCGCGAGGACCGCCAGGCTTGTGGCCTCCGGGATGGGCGTCAGGAGGGGCGGATGGGCCTGGAAGCGACGTCCGCCGCCGGCGTCCTCCTCCGTCACCTTGTCCAGCAGCCGGGCCGGCGTGTCCCGGGTGGCCTTGGCCAGCACATCCTTCAGGACGGGGCCGTGCTCGCCGGGCAGCACGTCATAGCGCACGAGCTCCAGGGCCTTCATTTCCGCGAACCGGGCCATCCCTTCGCGGTAGGCCCACACCAGTGCCAGCACCGCGTCCTGGGCGGAACGATTTGAATGGCCCGCTTCGCGGCCGGCCAGCACCACGCTCGCGCACAGCCGCTTCAGGTCCCACTCCCAGGGGCCGGCAAGGGTCTCGTCGAAGTCGTTGAGGTCGAAGACGAGATGCCCGTCCGGGGCCGCGTAGGCGCCGAGGTTGAGGAGGTGGGCGTCCCCACAGAGCTGTGCCTGGATCCCGGTGACGGGCCCGGGGCCGAGGTCGGCCGCGAAGAGCCCCGCCGAACCCCGGAAGAAGGAGAAGGGCGATGCGGCCATGCGCCCCCACTTGATGGGGAGCAGATCCTGGATGCGTTGGGCATTGTGGGCCTTCAGGCGGGCCACCAGATCCGGACGATCCCCCGGCGGCGTGAAGGCCCCCTGGTCCGTGCGGTGCAGCCGGTCCCGCAGCGCCTTCCCCGCCGCGCGGCGTTCCGTCGGGGAGGGACGGACGGGGGCCTCCATCTACACCCGCTCCACCGCCATGGCGATGGCGTTGCCGCCGCCGAGGCAGAGGGCGGCCACGCCGCGCTGCTTGCCGTGGCGTTCGAGGGCGTGGAGCAGGGTCGCCATGACGCGGGCGCCGGAGGCGCCGATGGGATGGCCCAGGGCCACGGCGCCGCCGTGGACGTTCACGCGGTCCGCGGGCAGCTTCAGCTCGTTCAGGGTGGCCACGAGCTGCACGGCGAAGGCCTCGTTGATCTCCCAGAGGTCCACGTCCTGGGCGGTCCAGCCCACCTTCGCCAGGAGCTTCCGGATGGCCTCGACCGGGGCCATGAGCACCCACTCGGGATCCAGGCCGGCGGTGGCGGTGCCGAGGATGCGCGCCTGGACGGGCAGGCCGTGGGCCTTCGCGTAGTCCTCTGTCGTCACCAGGGCCGCGGCGGCGCCGTCGTTCACGCTGGGGGCGTTGCCGGCGGTCACGGTGCCGTCCTTCTTGAAGGCGGGTCGGAGCTTCGCCAGGGATTCGAGGGTGGTGTCGGGGCGGGGCCCCTCGTCCTCGGCGATCATCACGTCGCCCTTCTTCCCGGGCACGGCGATGGGCACGATCTCGGCCTTGAAGGCGCCGGACTGCATGGCGGCCACGGCCTTGCGGTGGCTCTCCACCGCCCAGGCATCCTGGAGTTCGCGGCCCACCTGGTACTTCTCGGCCACCAGCTCGCCGGTGTGGCCCATGTGCTGGTCGGTCATGGCGCACCAGAGGCCGTCGAGGATCATGGAATCCTTGGCCTCCGTGTGGCCCATGCGGGCGCCGGCCCGCAGCTTGGGCATGAGGTAGGGCGCGTTCGACATGGATTCCATGCCGCCGGCGATCACCACCTCGTGGTCGCCCAGGCGCACGGCGTTGGCCGCCAGCTGGATGGCCTTCAGGCCGCTGCCGCAGACCTTGTTCACGGTGAGGGCCGAGACGCTGGAGGGCAGGCCGCCGCGCAGGGCCGCCTGGCGGGCCGGGGCCTGGCCCACACCGGCGCTCACCACGTTGCCGAAGATGGCCTCGGTGGGTTCCGCGCCCGGAACGGCCGCCAAGAGGGCCTTCACAACCTGGGCGGCGAGATCCGGCGCGGCCAGCGGGGCGAGGGCACCCTGGAACCTTCCGATGGGGCTGCGGAGGGACTTGAGGATGACGGCGTGGGACATGGTGGCTCCGTGGGTGCGGGACCCGATTGGGCTGGGGACTAGTTCGAGGGCCTGGGCTGGCGGGGCAGGGGATTTTCATCGAGGGCGCTGAGGTCCAGGCTCTCGAGGTTGAGCGTGGGCGCCGCGGGCATGTACATGTCCGGGGCCTCCTCCTGCATGTGCCGGCGGGTGCGTTCCATGAGGGCTTCCATCTCCCGCAGGAACCGGGTGCGCTCCATCTTCAGGTTGCGAAGCTGGACTTCCAGCTCCACCACGTGCTGCTGGGCCTCCCGGATCATCTCCTCGCCCTTGAACTGCGCCTCCCGGATGAGGAGCTCCTTCTCCCGGTTGGCACCGTCCAGCACGTCCTCGCGGGTGCGCTGGGCCTGGAGGAGGGTTTCCCGGAAGATGCGGTCCTGCTCCTGGTACTGGCGCAGGCGCTCCCGGCTGTCGAGGATCTCCTCCTTGAGCTTCTGGTTCTCGGCCAGGACCTCTTCCCACTCGGAGGCGATCTCGTGGAGGAAAGTCCGGACTTCCGATTCCTCCAGGCCCCGGAAGACCTTCTCGAATTCCCGGCGCTGGATGTCGAGGGGGGTGTACTTCATGGCGATTCCCTTCAGGACATGAGGGCCTGCAGGAAGACCCGCTGGATGAGGCTCAGGAGCAGCACGGCGATGAGGATGTCAAGGCTGAAGCCCCCGATGGGGGGGACCAGCAGACGGATGGGGTGGATGATCGGGTCCGTGATGGCGTGGAGCATGCGCACCCAGCGGTTCCTGGGATCGATGGGGAACCACGACAGGAGCGCCGTCGCGATGAGGAGCCAGATCAACACATCGATGGCTCGGTAGGCGATGAGGAAGAGAAGGGGCATGGGCAGGATCCGTTCGACTCGTTCATCATAGCGGGGAGCGAGGGACGCCCATGCGCATCGGAATTTCCTGCTACAGCACCTTCGGAGGTTCCGGCGTCGTGGCCACGGAGGTGGGGAAGGCCCTGGCCGCCCGGGGCCACGAGATCCACATCCTCAGCCCCAGCGTGCCGCCAAGGCTGGTGGGCTTCGAGGACCGCATCAACTTCCACGAGGTGCGCGCCAGCCCCTACCCGCTCTTCGAGGACTCCCCGTATTCCATCGCGCTGGGATCCAAGATGGCCGACGTGGCTGACCACTACGGCCTGGAAATCATCCACGCCCACTATGCGATTCCCCATGCCATGGCCGCCCTCCTGGCCCGGATGGCCCTCGGGAACCAGCTCAAGGTGGTGACCACCCTCCACGGCACCGACATCACGGTGGTGGGCAGCGATCCCAGCTACCTGCCCATGGTAAAGATGGCCATCCGCGAGAGCGATGGGGTGACGGCGGTCTCCGAATACCTGCGCCAGGAGACCCTGCGGATCTTCCAGGTGGACCGCCCCATCGAGGTGATCGGCAACTTCGTCGAGCCCCCCCAGGACGAACGCCCGGATTGCCGGGCCTGGCTGGCGCCGAAGGCCGCCTTCGTGCTCACCCACATCTCCAATTTCCGCCCCGTGAAGCGCGTGATGGACGTGCTGAAGGTCTTCGAGCGGGTGCGGACGGAGGTGCCGGCCCGCCTGGTGATGGTGGGCGACGGCCCCGATCGGCTGGAGGCGGAGGCCTATTGCCGGGAGCACGGCTTCGCGGCGGAGGTTCGCTTCACCGGCAAGCAGCTGGACATCGGCACGGTGCTGGCCTGCTCCGACCTCTTCCTGCTGCCCAGCGCCACCGAGAGTTTCGGCCTGGCCGCCCTGGAGGCCATGGGGCACCGGGTTCCCGTCATCGCCAGCCGGGTGGGCGGACTGCCCGAGGTCGTGCGCCACGGTGTGGACGGCTTCCTGGAACCCATGGGCGACGTGGACGCCATGGCGGCCGATGCCCTGACCCTCCTGCGCGACGAGGACCTCCGCCTCACCATGGGCGATGCGGCCCGGGAACGGGCCCTGGGCACCTTCGCCGAAGGGCCCATCGTGGACCAGTACGAGGCCCTCTACCGGCAGGTGCTGGGGCGGTCGTGACGCAGCCTGCGGCGCCGAATGGCGGCTGCCTCCACCGGGAGCGGATCGCCCGGGCGGATGCAGGGGCGACGGTGCTGGCCCATCTGGCCGCCCGCCATCCCCGGGCGGCCGAGCTCGAATGGGCCCGGCGCATTGCGGAGGGGGAGGTGCAGGTCGATGGCCTGCCCGCGGCGCCCGGCCAGCGCCTGGAGGCGGGGCAGGAGCTCGTCTGGAGCCGGCCACCCTGGGTCGAGCCGGAGGCGCCCCTGGCCACGGCCGTGCTCTACGAGGACGAGGATCTGCTGGCGCTGGCCAAGCCCAGCGGCCTGCCCACCATGCCGGGCGGAGGCGAGTTCCAGGAGCACACGCTGCTGGCCCTGGTCCGGCGGCGCTGGCCGGAGGCCAGTCCCATGCACCGCCTGGGCCGCGGGACCTCCGGGGTGGTCCTCTTCGCCCGCACCGCCGAAGCCGGCCGCCGGGTGCAGGCGGACTTCCGGGAACACCGGCTCCGCAAGGTCTACCGGACCCTCTGCACGGGGCAGCCGGATCTGGACGCCTTCGACATCGCGGCTCCCATCGGCAAGGTGCCCCATCCGCTCCTGGGCACGGTCCATGGCGCCAACCCCGGCGGACGGGCCTCCTTCAGCCGCGTCCGCGTGCTGGAGCGGCGGGAGGAAGGCGCCCTGGTGGAGGTGGAGATCGAGACGGGCCGCCCGCACCAGATCCGCATCCACCTCGCCTTCGCGGGCCATCCGCTGGTGGGGGATCCACTCTACGGTCCGGGCGGGATCCCCTTGCCCGGGACCACGGCCCTTCCCGGCGATCTCGGCTACCGGCTCCATGCCCTGCGCCTCGAACTCCTCCATCCCCGCACGGGCCGGCCCCTGGCCATCCTCTGCGCGCCGCCGGCGGTGCTGCGACGGGGGCAGGGCGGGCCGGATTTCTGAGCGCCTCCGATCAGCGCGCCCGGCAGATCCCGTAGAGGGGGCAGGCGGCGCAGGTGGCCTTCCGACGCACACCGGGGCAGTCCCCCAGGATACCGAGATGGCTGAGGGCGAAGTCGTAGCGGAGGGGATCGACCGGATCGAGGTGGCGGAGGGCCTCGGTGATCTCGCGGGCCATGCGGCCGTCGGGCGTGGCCCGGGCGCTCAGGCCGATGAATCGGGAGACCCGCGCCACGTGGGTGTCCAGGGGGATCACGAGCTGGTCCTTCGGGTAGCGGGTCCAGAGGCCCAGGTCGGGCCAGCCCTTGCGCGCCATCC
>DASVZU010000315.1:0-3788 GCA_036391515.1 Holophagaceae bacterium | reverse complement strand
CCCATGGCGTCCACCACCTTCTGGCTGTCCTGGCTCTGGGCCTGGCTCTGCTCGCCGATGGTCTTCATCCGCTCCGCGGAAGCCGTGATGGCCGCCTGGATGCTCTGCAGGGCCTCGCCCGCCGTGTTCACCATCTTCGTGCCGTCGCCGATGGCCCGGTCCGAGGTCTGGATCAGGGCCGTGATCTCCTTGGCCGCCGTGGCGCTGCGTTCCGCCAGCTTCCTCACCTCTTCGGCCACCACGGCGAAGCCCTTGCCGTGTTCGCCGGCCTTGGCGGCCTCGATGGCCGCGTTCAGCGACAGCAGGTTCGTCTGGTTCGCGATCTCGGTGATCACCGTGAGGATGTTGCCGATCTGCTTCGAGTTCTGGTTGATGGCCTGCATGCCGGAGACGGCGCCGCCCACGGCCGTGCCGCCCTTGGCGGCGGCCTGCTGGGCCTGGTCGAACACCTTGAGGGCGTCCGTCACGTTCGAGAACACCACCTTGGAGGCGCCGGCGATGGTCTGGACGCTGTTCGTGGTGGTACCCACGCTGCCCTTCTGGGTCTCCGCCGCCTGGGCTATGCTCTGGGCCGTGCTGTGCATCTCGGACATGCCCGCCGACATCTGCAGCGAGCCCGAGGCGATGTTCGTCGAGATGGCCATCACCTGCTGCACGATCCCGTGGATGTTCTCCACGAACCGGTTGAAGTGGCCGGCGAGGCGGGCGAGTTCATCCCCTCCCTCCTCGCTGAGGCGGAGGGTCAGGTCGCCTTCGCCCTCGGAGATGTCCCGCATGCGCCGCTCGATGGCCTCCAGGGGCTCCAGGAGCCTGCCGGCCGCGTACCGCGTGCCGAGGGCCCCGAGAATGCCGATCAGCAGGCCGAGACCTCCCAGCAGGGCCATCTTCCGGTTCCGTTCGGCCCTGGCGGAGGACGGATCCAGGATGGCGACCACGGCCGCGGCCTGGTTCCCGCGCTCCAGGGTGAGGGTCCGGCCGATGAGGAGGTGGCCACCCGCCTCGGGGACGACCAGGGTGGACTCGGAGCCGGCGGGGGACGGGAGGGACCTGAGCGCTTCCGCGGGGTCCGGCGGGGCCCCATCGGGCCTGGCTGAGCGGGCGAAGAGGGTCCAGGACCGGGTCCCCTCGTTCCAGGTCGCCGCGAGGAAACAGAGGATCGCCGGATCATGGATGCCGCTGAGTTCCTTCTCCGCGTTCGCCGCGTCGTGGTACCCGATCCAGGGGCGGACCGACTCCGCCATGCCGGCCGCGGCCTTCTCCCCGGAGGCCCGCAGCTGGGCGGTGAGCATGCGGTCGAGAATCCATCCCGCGCCGAGGGTCATGGCCCCGGAGAAGACCAGGGCAAACAGCAACGAGCCGGCGACCATGCGCCGGCGGAGGGACCCGTGTCGCCACATCTGCGGAACTCCATGCACCGGTACCTGATCGGCCGGCGGTTTGACCGCGAGGTGACTTCCCCATGAAGAACCGGGACCTTTTCCCGCTCCTTCAGGCCACGGATCCGATCCAGGCCTGCAGGGCCTGCCATCGCCGCGCCCGCAGGGCCTCTGCATCCAGGAGCCCGCCGCCGGGGCCCCGGCGGTGTGCGAGGATGGCCACGCAGGCTCCGTCCGAGGGACGCACGAACAGGGCGGGGCCCGTGTAGCCCAGGTGGTACCACCAGCCGGAGGGGGGTCCAGGCTCGGGACCCGTGGCCGGAGCGGGCGGGGGGAGGTCGTCGGCCGGGGCCTCGATCACCCGTACGCCGAGGCCCTTGGGCAGGTGCGACAGCAGCTGTCCGAACCGCCCTTCCCCCGCGAAGGCCACCTGGAGCCCCAGGCCCCAGCGGGCTCCTTCCTCACCTTCAGCGGTCTCCACGGCCATGCGGGCGGGCCAGCCGGCGGCCACCCAGCGGGCCAGGGCCCCCGCGAGGTCCGCCCGGGTGGCGCCGAAACCCGCATGGCCGGTCATGCCGGCCCGGGCGTTGGCGTCATGGGGAAGGCCCGGGGCCCGCGGAGGCAGGGGACGGTCTGTGGCCAGGGCCCAGGCGATGGCATCGGGGCCGTCCGGAAGGGCCAGGGGAAAGTCGGCCCATGGGGCCGGGCGAAGGCCGGAGGCCGCACCCAGCTCCGCGAAAGGGACCCCTGTCTCGGCCACCAGCAGCTCGGCCAGCAGCCGGTAGTTCAGGTCCGAGTAGGTGGCCAGACCCGGGGTGGCGGGGCGCAGCAGGGGATGCCCCGAGACCTGCCGGCGGAGCTGGCTCGCCACGGCTTCCCCGGTGAAGGGCCGCCAGGGCGGCAGTCCGGAACCGTGGGACAGCAGCTGGCGCACCGTCAGGGGCGCCTCCCGGTCATGGAAGCCCAGGGTCCAGCGCCGGTCCGCATCCAGATCGAGGAAGGCCAGGGCCAGGGGCGCCGTCACCAGCGGCTTGGCCAGGGAGGCGAGGTCGTAGAAGGGGGGCATCCCGCCCTCAGGCCCGGCCCAGCTCCGCCAGGCTCTTCGTCACGGCCTTCTGCACCTGGTCGGCTACGCGCATGGCCTCCTGGCCCTCTTCCCAGGTGACGCCCTCGGTGCCGAGGCCGAGGCAGGCGGCGTGGAAGGCCTCGATCTCCAGGCGGAGGGGCTCGCCCTCCTCGATGTCGGCGTGCTCGGGTCGGACCTCCGGGCCCTCGGGGCCCATCACGAGCCGGAGCAGCTCCAGCTTCTGGGCGGCGAAGTCGAGGCTGGCGTATTCCTTGTCGCCGAAGGCTCGCAGGGTGCGCTCCTTCTTGCGGGCCACGCGGCTGGCGGTGACCGTGGCGAAGGCGCCGCCCTCGAACTTCAGGCGCGCGTTCACCAGGTCGGCGTAGGGCGTGAGCACGGGCACGCCCACGGCCTCGACGTCGATGACCGGGCGGCCCACCAGGGCGCGGAGCAGGTCCAGGTCGTGGATCATCACATCCATCACCACGTCCACCTCCAGGCTGCGGGCGGGGAAGGGCGAGACGCGCACAGCCTCCAGGAAGCGGGGCTTGAAGCCGCGGTCCCGCAGGGCGGCCACGGCGGGGTTGAAGCGCTCCAGGTGGCCCACCTGCGCCACGAGGCCGGGATGGGAGGCGCGGGCGGCGTACAGGGCCTCCAGCAGGGCGAGTCCCTCGTCGAGGGTGGCGGCCAGGGGCTTCTCCATGAGCACGTGCTTCCCGGCCTTCAGGGCCTGGATGCCAAGGGCATGGTGGAAGCCCGTGGGCGCGGCGATCTGCACGGCATCGACCTCCGGCAGCGCCTCGTCCAGGGAGGCCAGCCAGGGCGCGCCGAACTTGGCGGCGATTTCCGGTCCGCGGACCGGATCGGGATCCACCACCGCTGTCAGCACCGCCTCCGGCGCCGACGCGGCGATCCGGGCGTGATGCTGCCCAAGGTGTCCCACACCGACAACGGCCACGCGCAGCTTGGACATGGTGCCCTCCGAACGGATTGAGCCTAGCAGGGCTGCTACAGTGAGAGGCTCACACTCCGAGGCGACCATGAACCTGAAGCTTGAAGCCGTGAACCTGATCCGTTGGCTCCATTTCGTGACCATCGCCGCCGGCGGGGGTGCCGCCATTGTGGCCCTGCTGCTCTCTGGATTCGAGGAGGGCCGCGAAGACCTGCGCGGGCTGGCCGCCACGGTGTGGTCCAAGGTGGTGGTCTGGTCCTTCCGCCTGGCGCTCATCGCCGGCCTTGTCCTGCTGGTGATGATGATCCAGCACGGCCAGAACCCCTTCCGGAACGGCCACTACTTCCACGTCAAGCTGCTGCTGGTGGTCATCCTGGTGGGACTCTCCGAGATG
>DASVZU010000314.1:0-3085 GCA_036391515.1 Holophagaceae bacterium | reverse complement strand
GCCGCGAGGAGTCCAGGTGGGATGCACCGCAAGGAAAGGCCCGCAGGGCGATGCGGGACATCGTCCAAGGGCCGTGACGCCGCGGGGCGCCCACCTGGCTTTCTCCCTCCGGGCGAGGGCCGGTGGGGAGGCTCCACCTCTGCGAGCTTGCGAGCAGGAGGGCCCTGCGGGGCAGGGCCCATCAGGTGGAGGGCGATGCCGCTACGCCCTCCGTCTGACGGCATGCTTCGCGTGCCTCCCACTCGCCTACGGCTCGTGGAGCCGGAGCCTCCCTCGCGTTCCTCGCCTCGCTCGCCCGGCGACCCTCGCGCGGCCTTGTGGGGGTTTTGTTAGGCACTCTATGGTAGGGGAGGCTTCCCCGAGATCCCCATGCCCGACCGCATCGGCAAGTTCGAGATCCTCCGCGCCCTGGGCCAGGGGGCCATGGGTGAGGTGTTCCTGGCGCGGGACACGACCCTCGGCCGCGAGGTGGCCCTCAAGACCATCCGGCCCTTCGCGGACGCGCAGGCCCTGGGCGACCTGAAGGCCCGCTTCGCCCGGGAGGCCCAGTCCGCCGCCGGGCTGCACCACCCGAACGTGGTCACCATCTACGAGTTCGGCGAGGCCGATGGCCTCCTCTACTTCGCCATGGAGGTGGTGGAGGGCCCCAGCCTGGAGAGCCTGCTCCGGCACCAGTCCCTCACGCCCCGGCAGTTCCTGGAGGCCATGGCCCAGGTCTGCGACGGCCTCCAGGCCGCCCACCAGAAGGGCATCGTCCACCGGGACATCAAGCCCGCCAACATCATGATCGCCCGGGAGGGCGACCGGCCCGTAGCCAAGATCCTGGATTTCGGCGTGGCCAAGTCCCTGGGCCAGGACGCCACCCAGACGGGGCAGGTGGTGGGCACCCTGGCCTACATGGCCCCCGAGTACCTGCGCCTGGGCAAGGCCACGCCCTCGGCCGACCTCTTCGCCGTGGGCGTCATCCTCTACGAGGGCCTCGCCGGCCACCGCCCCTTCCAGGGCGACACCAACGGCTCGCTCATCTACTGCATCCTGAACGAGCCCGTGCCGGAGCTGGACACGGAGCGCCTGGAGGGCCTCAGCCCTGCCCTGCGGGACCTCATCCTGCGGGCCCTGGCCAAGGATCCCCTGGAACGCTTCGCCACGGCCCGGGAACTGGCGGAGGCCCTGCGCGCCGCCCTGGATCCCGCCTGGCGGCCCCAGGACCAGCCCACCGTGGCCCTGCCGAAGCACCCGGTCCCGCCGGCCGGGCGGCGGAAGGGGCCGCTCCTCGCCGGGGCCGCGGTGCTCGTCCTGGGCGCGGCGGGCTTCGGGGCCTGGTGGTCCCTGCGCCCCGCCCCGGCCGCCCACAGCGCCACCCTGGACGACGCCGCCCTCCGCGCCGCCGAGCACATGGTGGACAAGGATCCCCTGGCCGCCCTGCGCGTCATCCGCGAGGTGATGGCCCAGGCCCCGCCCGGGGCCCGCGTGGATCCCGACGCCCTGGCCCTGCTGCTCGTCGTGCAGTACCAGGCCCGCGACCTGGACGGCTTCCTCGCCACCCTGAAGGACGCCCAGGCCCGGGGCGTCACCGCCGCCGAGCTGCTCCAGAACCGCCGCTACAAGGCCATGCTCACCCAGGACCGCAAGACCGGCCGCCTGCCCGCCGAGCTGCGGGGGCGGCTGCTGAAGGGGGAGTACGGGGCGTAGGGCTGGGACAGGGCGGACCTCCCGTTCGAGCGGCGGATCCGCCCGTTCGGGGGAAAGCCTTGAGGTTACAGGACCGGCATGCCCTCATGGGTCGGCCTGAGGCCCTTCCGGCCAAGGGCGATCACCCACCAGGTCTGCGGCCCCGCCCAAGGCGGACCCGGCCCCTTCCCCCAATCCCTGAGGCCCCATGCTCAAACCCACCCTCGCCCTCGTTCTCCTCGCCTCCTGCGGAGCGGCCGCGCTCCAGGCGGATGCGCCCAAGGCTGGCGAAAAGGAGCTCGGCCTCCAGTTCAATTACAGCAACCTCGACACCGGGACCAGCAGCTCGCCCAACATTGAGAGCACCCAGCTGAAGGCAAGCTACGGCTACCTGCTCACGGATCACCATGAGATCGGCGGGTTCCTGGGCTACACCTCCCAGAAGGTCTACCAGACCGCCAGCACCACCGCCTTCGGGGTCGCCTACAGCTACAACTTCCAGATCGGGAAGGAGACCACGCCCTACCTGGGTGCCCACGCCGCCTTCCTTTCCTCCTCGCTTCCCAATGGCGCTCTGGCTGACTACAAGAACTACTACGGCCTCGAGGCGGGCCTGAAGGTCTACCCGTGGGACCACGCCGGCTTCACGTTCGCCGCCACCTGGGACACCTACGTCAAGGACCATGCCCCGGACAACGGCACCCAGTTCGCCCTGGTGGTCGGCCTCGGCCTCAAGTGGTAGAACCGCCCGCCGCCGAGCTGCGGACCCGGCTGGCGAAGGGCCAGTACGACGCATAGGGCGCCGGCCCTCCGTTCGCCCCTGGTTTCGACCCCGTTCGGGGGGAACCCGGCCCGGCGGCCGGGGATGCGGGCATCCTGGCCCGGTCACCTCACCCCACCCGCACGCCCAGGAGCCCCCGTGAAAGCCCTCCTCCCCCTGTTCCTCGCCCTTCCCCTGGCCGCCCAGAGCTTCGAAGTGGGCGTGAACGTCTCGCGGCAGACCTACACCCGTTCGACCGTGCCGGGCTCCCCCGCCCCCTTGGTCTTCGACTACGACGCCAAGACGGTGGTGGCGGCGCGGGTGGGCTACGCCCTGGTGGACCTGGGCCCCGCCCTCTTCCAGGTGACGGCCGCCTACCAGCCCAAGGCCGATACCGACCTGAAGCCCAACGGCGTCACCGTCCCCACCACCCTCAGCTCCGAGTACTGGGGCGTGGGCGCCATGGTCAACTTCAAGGCCCTGGTGTCCGTGGGCGCCGGCGTCGACTACCGCTTCGAGAAGGCCACCCAGTCGAACGTCTACACCGCCGATTACACCTTCAGCCGCCCCTGGGCCCGGGCGAATGTGGGCTACGCCTTCCCCACCCCCGTCGTGAAACCCTTCCTCACCCTCGAAGTGGCCGCCCCCCTCACC
>DASVZU010000313.1:0-2443 GCA_036391515.1 Holophagaceae bacterium | reverse complement strand
GGCGCCCCAGGAGCTGATCCTGGCCGAGGGCGCGGCCGACGTCGCCGAGGTGGAGGCGGCCCGCACGCGCCTGCCCGCCTGGCGCTTCGAGGCCACCCGCGCCCGCCAGCAGGTGCTGGCCTTCTTCGGCTGGCAGCATCTGGAAGGCGTGGGCCTCGACCCCTACCCGGTCGCCGTGGGCGCCCTGGCGGCGCTGCTGGACCACGTGGAAGCCACCCAGAAGGGCCGCCCGGCGCATCTGCAGGGCGTGAGCCTGGAGCTGGGCGCAGCGGGCCCCCTGCTGGACGCCACCAGCGCCCGGCACCTGGAGGTCTTCGCCAACGGCCTGGACGGGGGGAAGGCGGGCACCCTCCTGGCCCTCCTCGACCAGTGCCGCACCCGCCTGGGCTCGCGGCTGCTGAAGGCCTGGCTGGAGCAGCCCCTCCGCGACCGCGCGGCCCTGGAGCGCCGCTGGTCCCAGGTGGGCTGGCTCACGGAGGACCGCCGCCGCGGGCCGCTGCAGACGCTCCTCGGCCGGGTGCCGGACCTGGAGCGCCTCCTGGGCCGCGTGGCCCTGGGCCTCGCCACGCCGCCGGAACTTGCCCAGCTCCGCGACGGCCTGGCCGTGCTCCAGACGCTGCCGGCGCTTCTGCAGGATGAGGGCTGGGCGCCGGAGGTGGCGGACCTGGGCCTCTGGCCCGCCGACACGCCCCTCTGCGGGCCGCTGCTGGGGGAGCTGCAGCGCTGCCTGGCGGAGGCCCCGCCCCTGGACGTGGAGAAGGGCGGCCTCGTCCGCGACGGGGTGGACGCCGAGCTCGACGCCGTACGCCGCCTGGCCCGGGACGCCAAGCAGGTGATGCTGGAGCTGGAGGAGGAGGAGCGCCGGGCCAGCGGCATCCAGAGCCTGAAGATCAAGTACAACCGGGTGTTCGGCTACTACTTCGAGATCACGAAATCCAACCTGGGTGCGGTGCCGGGCCACTTCCTGCGCAAGCAGACCCTGGCCAACGCCGAGCGCTTCACCACCGAGAAGCTGGTGGCCTTCGAGCAGCGGCTGCTGAGCGCCGAGAGCGACCAGGCCCGATTGGAGGCCGCCCAGTTCCAGCGGCTGCTGGCCCTGGTGCTGGAAGCCCGCGCCGATCTCACGGCCCTGGCCCGGGCCGTGGCCACCCTGGACCTGCTGGCCGCCTTCGCGGAGCGGGCCCGCCTCTCGGGCTGGACCCGCCCCGAGCTGGGCGACGAGCGCGACCTGGTGCTGGCCGCGGCCCGGCACCCCATGCTGGAGGCGCGGCTGGGCCGGGAGTGCATCCCCAACGATCTTTCGTTCACGGCGGACCAGCCCATGGCCGTGGTGACGGGCCCGAACATGGGCGGCAAGTCGACGTTCCTGCGCACGGCGGCCCTGCTGGCGGTGCTGGCGCAGACGGGCTCCTTCGTGCCTGCCGAGCTCATGCGCTTCGGGCTGGTGGACCGCATCTTCACGCGCATCGGCGCTTCGGACCAGCTGGCCCGGGGCCAGTCCACCTTCATGGTGGAGATGACGGAGACGGCGCGGATCCTCAACCAGGCCACCTCCGCCAGCCTCGTCATCCTCGACGAGATCGGCCGCGGCACCTCCACCCGCGACGGCCTGGCCCTGGCGGAGGCCATCGCGGAGGCCCTCCGCGACCTCAAGGGCGGGGCGCCGCGGACGCTCTTCGCCACCCACTACTTCGAGATGACCAAGCTGGCCGACGACGCCCGGGTGCAGAACCTCCACGTGGAGGTGCAGGAGTGGGAGGAGCAGCTCCACTTCCTCCACCGCGTGGCGCCGGGTCCGGCGGACCGCAGCTACGGCATTCAGGTGGCCCGCCTGGCGGGCCTGCCCCGCCGCGTGATCCAGCGGGCCCAGCGGCTGCTGGCCCAGGCGCCCGAGGCGCCGCCGAAGGCCCCCACGCCCCTGCAGCCGGCCCTGCCGCTCTTCGAGCCCGAGCCCGATCCCCTCCGCGCCGAGCTGGAGGCCCTGGACCTCAGCCGCATGACCCCCCTGGAAGCGCTGAACTGGCTGGCGGTGCGGCAGAAGCGGGGCTAGACCACGACTCCCAGGGTCCGGAGTCCGATCTCAAGCGCCTCCGGCCCGGTGTAGTGGATCCCCCGCATCCCGGCAGCGCGGGCGCCCTCGACGTTCTCGGCGAGGTCGTCGATGAACACGCAGGCCGCGGGCGGCAGGGCCAGCTTGGCCACGGCGTCGGCATAGATGCGCGGGTCGGGCTTCATGGCCCGAACCTCGTACGAGAGGGTCACCGCATCGAAGAGGGGGAACACCGGCGTGGGGCGGATGCTGTGCTCGAAGTGCCAGGGGTTGGTGTTGGAGAGGAGGCCCAGGCGGTAGCGGGGCTTCAGGGCCCGGACGAGGCGCCAGACGGGCTCGATGGGGGTGAAGATGCCCGTGAAGGCCCGGAGGAAGGCCGCCTCGGGGAAGGCG
>DASVZU010000312.1:0-3703 GCA_036391515.1 Holophagaceae bacterium | reverse complement strand
AGGGCAGCTACGCCTCGGAAGGGGAGGAGCGCATCACCCGCCTGGGCGTGGCCTACCGCTTCCCCCGCGCCGGAGAACTGGGCGCCCAGCGCCGGGAGGAGGCCACCGGCCGGACCGCCCTCCAACGGGAGGGGGAATCCGCCTCGCTCCAGCTCGCCTCCCGGTTCCAGACCGCCCTGGCCCGCCTCCGGACCTTCGGGGCGCCTCCCGAATCCCGCGGCTTCACTGCCGCCCTGCAGGCCGTGGACCTGCGTCTGAAGGAAGGCAAGGAGCGCCCCTCCGAGGCCCTCTACCTCCGCCGGCAGCTGCTGGAGGCCGAATCCGCCACCCTGCAGCGCCTCCGCGATGCCCACGCCCTCGCCACCGAACTCGACCTGCTCACCCTTGGAGATGCCCGATGACCCCCCGCACCCTGCCCGCCCTTGCCCTCGCCGCCTCGCTGCTGGGCCTCGGGGGCTGCAAGTCCGCCCCGCCCGCCGACGGCGCGCCCGCCCCCGGCCCGGCCACCTCGCCCGCCGCTGACCGGGTTCCCCTGAAATCCATCCAGGACTTCCACACCTTCGAGGCCCCGGCCCCGGCCGAGCTGATGGTGTGGTTCCCCGCCGAGGCCTCGGGGGACGAGGCGGCCCGCGCCGTGCTCACGGCCCCCGTGAGCGGCCTGGTGGCCGAGGCCCCCGCCGCCCCCGGCCGCCCCGTGGCCAAGGGCGCGCCGCTCCTCACCCTGCGCAGCCCCGAGCTGGCTGACCTGAAGTCCCGCTGGCTGACGGCCCAGGCCCGCCTGCGCCGGGCCCAGACCGAGCTGGCCCGCGAGCAGCGGCTGTCCGCTGCCCAGGCCGGCGCCCGGCGCGACCTGGAGAACGCCGAGGCCGAGCACGCCTCGGCCGCCGCCGAGGCCGAATCCGCCCGCATCGCCCTCCAGGCCCGGGGGGTCTCCCCCGAGCAGGCGGGGGGCGCCTACGTCCTGCGCGCCCCCGCCGCGGGTGCCGTGGCCGAATGGAAGGTCCGGATGGGCCAGGGCGTGGCCATGAACGAGGAGCTGGGCGCCTTCCAGGCGGCCTCCGCCTCCCTGGCCGTGCTGGAGCTCCCGCCCCCGGCGCCCGCCGCCTGGAAGCTGGGCAGCCGCGCGGCCGTGCGCGGCGAGGACCGCGCCTGGAAGGGCGAGGTCGTGGGCCTGCCCGCCAGCATGGGCGAGATGACCCACCGCATGACCTACCGCCTGCGCCTCTCCGGCGCGCCCCTGCCCCTGCCCGGCACGCCCGTGGAGGTGCAGGTGCCCGCGGGCCGGGGCGTGCTCCTGCCCACCGTGGCCCTGCAGCAGATCGAGAACGTCTGGGGCGTCTTCCTCCAGGAGGGCGACCTGGCGCGCTTCCAGCCCGTCAAGCGCGGTCCCGACACCGGCCGCCAGACCCTCGTGCTGGAGGGCGTGCCCGCCGGCGCGAAGGTGGTGGCGGACGGCGCCTACCTCCTCAAGTCCAAGCTGATGCGCATGAAGTTCGGGGGCGGCGATGAGTGAGACCCACAAGCTGCTCACCCGCTGGTTCACCTGGCTGCTGCCCAAGCGCGGCCTCGTCTACGGGGCCACGCTGCTGCTCGCCTTCCTGGGCGTGCTCACCTTCTTCAGCCTGAAGCGCGACCTCATCCCCGATCTCTCGCTGCCCTCGCTCCAGCTGCTCATCCAGAGCCCGGGCCGGGCCGCCTCGGAGCTGGAGCTCACCGTGGCCCAGCCCGTGGAGCAGGCCGTGGGCGGCCTGCCCGGCGTGAAGCGCGTGGTCAGCACCGTGCAGGCCGGCCTCGTGCAGGTGGTCATCGCCTTCGAAGGCGGCACCGATCCCTGGCGCTCCCGCCAGCTGGTGGGCGAGCGCCTGGCGTCCATCATGGGCGGCTTCCCGCCCGGCACCCTCCCGCCCCTGGTCACCAGCGCCGCCGGGCGCCTGCAGGAGATCCAGGAGCTGGTGCTGGTGGGTCCCGGGGTGGGCCCCGTGGCCCTGCGCGACCAGGCCGTGAAGGTCATCGTGCCCCGGCTCCAGGCCGTGCCCGGCGTGGCCCGGGTGGAGGCCCTGGGCGGCGAGGCCCGCCAGATCCAGGTTCTCCTCCGGCCCGACCGCATGCGCCTCATGGGCGTGCCCCTGGGCCGGGCCATGGAGGCCCTGGAGGGCAGCGACCAGGACGCCGGCGCCGGCATCCTGGAGCTGCAGGACAAGGGCTGGTTCGTCACCCTGGGCAGCGCCGCACCCAATCCCGACGAGATCCGCAAGCTCCCCATCCAGACCCAGCGGGGCACCGTGTACCTGGGCGAGGTGGCGGACGTGCAGGAGGGCTCCGGCTTCCGGCGCGGCATGGCCGTCTACCGGGGCGCCGAGGCCGTCTCCCTGCGCGTGGTGAAGCAGCCCACCGCCGAGGCCCTCAGCACGGCCCAGGCCGTGGTGGACACCCTCCCCGAGCTGCGGAAGGGGCTGCCCGACGGGATGCAGCTCCAGATGTTCTACGACCAGGGCCAGTTCGTGCGGCACGCCCTCAGCGGCGTCACCGTGGCCCTCATGCTGGGCGGCGGCTTCGTGGGCCTGGTGCTCGTGGTGCTGCTGGGCAACCTCCGGGGCGCCCTGGTGGTCATCATCCTCCTGCCCCTGGCCACCCTCGGCGCGGCCATCCCCCTCACGCTGCTCGGCCTCGGCCTCAACGCCCTCACCCTGGGCGGCCTGGCCATCGCCGTGGGCCTCCTGGTGGATGCCGGCGTGATCATGGTGGAGAACCTCACCCACCGCCTGCATGAGATCCACAGCGACGATCCGGTGATCCGCCGGCGGACGCTCATCGATGCGGCCTCCGAGGTGGGCATCCCCATCCTCATCGCCGTGCTGGTCATCCTGGCCGTGTTCATCCCGCTGCTCGCCATCGGCGGCGTGGCGGGCCGCCTCTACGCGCCCCTGGCCGTGGCCGTGGGCTCGGCCATGACCCTCAGCCTCATCCTGAGCTTCACCCTGGTGCCCACGCTCGTGGAGCGCTTCCTGCCCCCGGGCACGGTGCTGGAGGAGCCCCGCTTCGTCACGCGGCTGAAGGAGGTCTACAAGCCCGCCCTCACCTGGGCCCTGGGCCACGGCGTGAAGCTCCTCGCGGCCGCCGGCGCCGTGACAGCCCTGAGCATCGTGCTGGCCCTGGGCCTCGGCAGCAACTTCCTGCCCACCCTGGACGAGGGCGCCTACATCCTCACGCCCAACTTCCCGGCGGAGACCAGCCTGGAGGCCGTGGACCAGGGCAACCGCATGCTGGGCCAGGCCATCCGCCAGGTGCCCGGCGTGAAGGACTTCTACCGGCGCACGGGCCGCGGCGATGTCACCGAGGACCCCATGCCCCACTACTCCAGCGACATCCTCGTGCTGCTGGATCCCAAGGCCGATCCCAGGAAGGTCGAGGCCGACCTTGGCGCCCTCGCCGAGCACATGCCCTACCCCGTGGAGCTGACCACGCCCATGAACATGAAGATCTCGGAGGGCCTCGGCGGCACCCCCGCCGACCTCCAGGTGAAGCTGTTCAATCCCGATCCGGCGGCCGTTGAGACCGTCCTGCCCGACCTCCGGGCCAAGCTGGCCGCCCTGCCCGCCGTGCGTTCCGTGGCGCCCGACACCGGCGGCCCCCTGCCCAAGTGGCAGGTGGTCATCGACGACAGGGACCTCCGCCACCTGGGCGTGCCCCGGCCGCTGCTCCT
>DASVZU010000311.1:0-20677 GCA_036391515.1 Holophagaceae bacterium | reverse complement strand
GACGAGCACCTCGAATCCCCCCTTCTTGGCGAGGACAACCTGGATGAACCGGACATTGATCGGGTCGTCTTCCACCAGGAGGATGCGATTGGACATGGGGACCCCTATCTTCAACAGACTACAGCGCTTCCGCCGCCCGCGACAGGTGATCTCAGGTCCAGGCCCCCCGGTCCCTCTGCGCCTCCAGGGCCTCCAGCAGATGGTCCGGCACCTTCAGCCCACCCCGGCCCGCTCCGATCCGGAGCCCCGGCTTGTTGGCGCCATGGTAGTCGCTGCCCCCTGTGACGACCATGCCCAGGCGTCTGCCCAGTCCCGTGAAGTAGCGTTGTTCCGCCGCACGGTATTCCCCGTAGTAGCCTTCGAGACCTTCGATGCCCTCCCGCTGGAGGTCACGCATGGCCTCGTCCCAGTGGAAGGAGCCGCCGGCGAACCGCCCGGGATGCGCCACCACGGGCACCCCACCAGCCTCGCGGATCCAGCGGGCAGCCTCGGATGGGCTCAGTTCCTCCCGGGGGACGAAGGCCGGGCCGTCGTCCCCGATGAGCCGCTCGAAGGCCTCCTGGGGGCGCCGCACATAGCCTTTGGCGGCCAGGGCACGGGCAAAGTGGACCCGAGAGAGCAGGGAGGTCTCCGCCTCGGCCCGGACCTCCTCCAGGCTCACGGGACAGCCCACCTCCGCAAGCCGAAGGCTCATCCGGTGGTTCCGGTCGTCCCGGCGTCCGCGCAACTCGGTCAGCCGCGCCTGGAAGCGCGCGTCCGCGGGATCCACCAGGAGCCCCAGCACGTGGAGGGACCGCCCCAGGAACCGGCAGCTCAGCTCTGTGCCGACCAGCAGCCGGACCTTCACCTTCGGCTGCTGGGCCAGGAAATCCGGGATGCCGCCGAGGGTGTCGTGATCCGTGAGGCAGAGGGCCGTCAGCCCGGCCGCCTCCGCCAGGAGGGCCAGACGCTCCGGCGTGTCCGTACCGTCGGAATGGAGGGTGTGGCAGTGGAGGTCGATCATGCGCTCGGTTCGCCGGGGAGCCGGCCGTTGGCACGGTAGAGGGCGGCCAGGAGCAGGGCCACGGCCTGGAAGAGCTCCGGCGGAATCATCCGGCCGATGTCGAGGGGCTCCAGTGCGGCCAGCAGGTCGGGATCCCGGGTGACGGAGACGTTGTGCTGGCGGGCCAGCTCGAGGATGCGGTCGGCCAGCAGCCCCTCCCCGCGGGCGACCAGCTTGGGGGCGGCGTCCCGGAAGGGGTCCTCCGGCTGGTACCGGAGGGCTGCGGCGCGCGGACGCTGGGGACGGGGCGGACGGGCCATGGCTCCCCGGGGAACCAGGTGCCTACTGCACGAAGGTGGAGGCGCTCTGGACCTCGTCCTCGGGCTCCTCCATGGCCAGCCGCCGGAAGAGCTTCATGTCGGCGAAGGACAGGAGGCTCATGTAGGCGAAGCCGCTGAAGAAGAGCCAGAGGAAGGGCACGGAGGCCCACTTCCGGATGTAGATGGCCACGCAGAGGGCGGCGAGGTAGTAGAAGGCGAAGGCCAGCTCCAGGAAGGTCAGGAGGCTCTTGGGCACCTTGTAGGCGCGCTTGGTGATGGCCTTGCCATCGGCATCCACGCCCAGCTTGGGGGTGCGCTTGAACTCCTTGTCGTCCGTGAAGAAGCCCTCCAGCACGGCCTTGGCCTGGTTCAGGGCGAGGCCGATTCCGAGGCCCATGAGGCCGGGAATGTACTTCAGCCGCCTGGTCCAGCCGGTGTTGTCGGTCAGCTCCCTCTGGGAGAGGCCGAAGTAGAGGCCAACACTCACCGCGTTGAGCAGGAAGAAGGGGCCGTCCGTGAGCAGCAGGACATGCACGGGGGTGCCGGCCCGGATGATCATGCTGGGCACCATGATGATCGAGAGCACCACCATCAGCATGTAGTTGCAGTTGGCGGTGAGGTGGAACCAGCACTCCAGCTTGGTGTGGAGGCTCTCGTCCGACTTCCAGATCGTTTTCATCAGCTTGCGGATGACCTGGGCGTTGCCCTTGGCCCAGCGGTGCTGCTGGCTCTTGAAGGCGTTGACCTCCACGGGCAGCTCGGCGGGCACGACCAGATCCTTCAGGTAGACGCCCTTCCAGCCCTTCAGCTGGGCGCGGTAGGACAGGTCGGCATCCTCGGTGATGGTGTCGTGCTCCCAGCCGCCGGCGTCGGCGATGGCGGACACGCGCCACATGCCGGCCGTGCCGCTGAAGTTGAAGAAGGCCTTGGAGCGGTGGCGGGCGGTGTGCTCGAAGACGAAGTGGCCGTCCAGCAGGATGGCCTGGACCTGCGTGAGGAGGGAGAACTCGCGATTGAGGTGGGCCCAGCAGCCCTGCACGAAGGCCACCTTCTCGTCGGCGAAATGGGGCACGGCCTTGCGCAGGAAGTCCTCCGTGGGGAGGAAATCCGCGTCGAACATGGCCACCAGCTCGCCCTTGGCGACCTTGAGGCCCTCGGAGAGGGCGCCGGCCTTGAAGCCCGTGCGGTCCGTCCGATGGAGGTAGTGGATGTCGAAGCCCAGGGCCTTGTAGCGGTCCACGACGGCGCTGGCGACCTTCACGGTCTCGTCCGTGGAATCGTCGAGCACCTGGATCTCGAGCTTCTCCTTGGGCCAGTCCATGCGGATGACATGGTCCATGAGGCGCTCGATGACGTTCATCTCGTTGAAGACGGCCAGCTGGACCGTGACTACGGGCAGGTAGGTCTCATCGCCCTTGGGCTGGGGCACGTCCTTCTTGTGGCGGTAGTAGAGCAGCAGCATCCACAGACGATGCGCGCCGTAGATGCTCAGGATGGTGAGCAGCGTGAAGTAGGTGACCAGCACGGCCGTCTTGAGGATCTCCATCTCGGAACGCTCTCCTTCGCCCATATCCCATGAGCTGCTTATATTCTGCCGGGACCAGCAGGAAAATCCATGAAAAACCTCACAATCTTGCAAACCCCGCCGATGCGGTTGGTAGGATGGCTCCGCTACCAGGGACGTGCATGGGCGACTCCGAGAACCTCCCCCAGACCATTGGCCGCTACCAGGTCCAGCGCCTGCTGGGCGGGGGGGCCATGGGCAGCGTCGTCCTGGCCGAGGATCCGAAGATCAAGCGGAAGGTGGCCATCAAGCTGGTGAAGCTGGATTCTGTCCGGAACGAGGCGGACCGCCACGAGTTCCTCATGCGCTTCCAGCGGGAGGCCGAGGTGTCCGGCGTGCTGAACCACCCCGGGATCGTCGCCATCTACGACGTAGGCGAGGAGGATGGGCTCGGGCCCTTCCTGGCCATGGAATACGTGGCCGGGAAGCCCCTGGACAGCCTGATCAAGGGCACCGTGCCGATGTCCCTGAAGGAGAAGCTGCGGATCGCGGCCGGCATCGCCGAGGCCCTGGACCACGCCCACGCCAAGGGCATCGTCCACCGCGACGTGAAGCCCGGCAACGTCATGGTCGGTGAGGACGGCCGGCCCAAGCTCATGGACTTCGGCATCGCGAAGCGGGAGGACGCCAACCTCACCCAGACGGGCACCTTCCTCGGAACGCCCAGCTACGCCAGCCCCGAGCAGATCAAGGAAGGCACGGTGGATGGCCGCTCCGACATCTTCAGCTTCGGGGTGCTCGTGTTCGAGCTGATGAGCGGCCAGTCGCCGTTTCCCGGAGCCTCGATCAACACCATCCTCTATCGCATCGTGAACGAGCCGCCCGTGGAGGTCCAGCCCCCGGTGCTGGGGGTCCTGCCCGACGGGTGGCGCCGGGTCTTCGACCGCGTGCTGGCGAAGAAGCCCGAGGACCGGCATCCCTCCTGCGCCGCCTTCATCCGTGACCTGATGGAGGCGGTGGTGGAGATCGGCAAGGAGGACCGGCGCGAGCTCATGGGCCTCATGCACTTCAACGGGGATGCGCCTCTCCCCCAGATCGTCTCCCGGTCGCACGAGGAGACCCTCCTTGTGCAGCGGCCGGCGCCGAAACGCGGTCCCTGGCCCCTCCTCATGGGTGCCGCCGCGGTGGCCGTCCTGGCCGTCGGGGGATGGTTCCTCTTCCGCGGTGCCCGGGGAACGCGGCTCCAGATCAACACGACCCCCCCGGGGGCCCAGGTTTTCGTGAACGACCTGGAGGTGGGCACCACCCCGACCAACCAGTCCCTGCGCGAGGGGGACCGCCTGCGGATGGTGCTCAAGGGCTTCCGGCCCTTCACCTACGCCTTCAAGCCCGGGGTGGCGCCACCCACCTTCCCCCTGGAACCCATCGTCTCGGACGAGGTGATTGATTCCCAGCCCCAGGGGGCTGCCGTGGTGCTCGACGAGAAGCCTCTGGAGGGTGTCACGCCCCTGAAAGTCCACTGGAACCAGGGTGTATCGCATCGCCTGACCCTCACCAAGGAGCAGCAGGGCTTCCAGTGGGACTTCGCTCCGGGCGAAGTCCCGGGCGGGAAGGCCTTCGCCCTGAAGGATTCCGGCGCCGCTGCCTCGGTGGAACCGGCCTTGGATCCCAACGCGCCCGGCACCCTCAAGCTCTCCGGTGGATTCGGGGTCCGCGTGAAGGTGGACGGGAAGGATCTCGGCGAACTGGTACCGGGCGGGACATTGGCCGTGACCCCCGGCACCCACAAGGTCGACCTGGCCAATGCGAAGGTCTTCTACCGGGACAGCCGCAGCATCACCGTCACGGCCGGACAACCCTTGGCGCTGGCCGTCCCGGGCCTGGCGACCCTCATCGTCGAGACCTTCCCCGGCACCGGCCGCGTCGCCATCGACGGCCAGGATGCTGGCATCGAGAGCGACGGCAGCAGCGTCAAGGTCAGCCATGGACACCACACCGTCACCATCCGAAGCGCGGGTGGTACCCGCACCGAGCCCGTGGAGGTCAACGGGGACAAGCACCTGAAGATCCCGCTGTAGCTCCGGCGCGCCCCAAGCGGAACGACCGCCTTCCGGCGGCCGTTCTGGCCAGGGAGGAAGGATTCCCTCCACGTCGTCCGGGGGGTGACGCTCCGGCCGCAGGGCTGGCTGCCCTCGGCTGGGCCCTGCCTGGGGTCATCCCTGACTTCAAATCCTACATGCTCGCCCCAAGCAGAACGACCGCCTTCCGGCGGCCGTTCTGGTTGGGGAGGAAGGATTCGAACCCTCGGTACGCAGGATCAAAACCTGCTGCCTTACCACTTGGCTACTCCCCAAGAGGAGATGCAAGGATAGCGCGGGTCCGCGCCAGGCCCAAGCCCTGGGCCGATGGGTCAGGGATTGGCCTTGGGCGTGAAGCCGAACTCCTCGACACCCAGCAGGTCGGGACGCACCTGAACCTCGTCGCCGCGTTCGATGCGGCTGATGGCGCGGGTCCCGGTGGCGGCCTCGTAGGCCAGCAGGACGCGTTCCTCGATCTGCTCCCGCAGGGTGTTGTTCAGGGGGTAGGCGATGTCCTTGAAGCTGCCGTCCCGCTTGCGCCGGCTGGGCATGGCCACGAAATAGCCCTCCTCGCCCTCCACCACCCGGAGGTCGCCGACCAGGAAGCAGTCGTCGAGGACCAGGGCGGCGAAGGCCCGCAGCTTGTCGTCGCCCTCGATCTTGGTGATGCGCACGTCGGTGATGTTCAGCATGGGGGCCTCGGGATTCAGGGTTCGGGGACGGGCAGGATCTCGGCCCAGCCCCATTGTCGCCCGGACTTGTCCCCACGGCGCCAGGACCACAGCAGGTCGGGGCGGCAAACCGTGCAGAGGGCCACCGTGCCATCTTTCCCTGGATCCAGCCCCAGGTCTGCCGCCTGGGCCTTAAGGAATCCGTGGAGGTCCAGATGCGGCTTCCCCATGGGACCGGGATGGCGGAGTTCCCCGCGCCAGGCGGGGTCCCGCCGGGCGGCGTCGATGACCTCCTCGCCGACCTCGAAATGGCAGGCCAGGATCGCCGGGCCGAGGGCCCAGGCCAGATCTGGGGGATCGCCGCCGAGGCCGCGGTAGAGGGCCACGGCCCGGCGGAGGATGCCGCCGGCCGGGGCTTCGGCCACCCCCGTGGCGCCGCGCCAGCCCGCATGCAGGGCCGCGATCCATGGTCGGCCGCCGGGCAGGGGGCCGGCCAGGAGGATGGGCACGCAGTCCGCCACCCGGACGCCGATGCGGACCCCGGGCGCCGAGGTCCAGAGGCCGTCCGCTTCGGAGACCACGCCGGAGGCTTCGACGATGCCGCAGCCATGGACCTGGGACAGCCGCCCAGGGGGAGCCTCGTCCGGATCCTGCTTCGTGCTGAACCCCCAGCGGAGCGGGAAGGGGGGCTGGGCGGCGGGGACCAGCACGGGCCTAGCCGTTGTTCCGGAGCCGGGCCTCGATCCACTGCTTGATGCGGTTGGCGTCGCCCAGGCGGGTGTACCGGCCCCAGGAATCCAGCAGGACGATGAGGACCGGCCGCTCGGCCAGCATGGCCTGCATCACCAGGCACTGGCCGGCCTCGTTGATGAAGCCGGTCTTGGAGAGGCCGATCTGCCAGCGGCCGGCGCGCACCAGGGCGTTGGTGTTGATGAACTGGAGGGTCCGGCGGCCGGAGTGGATGGTGGCCTCGGCGCGGGTGGTGAACTCCCGGATCTGGGGATAGCGGTAGGCCGTGTCCACCAGGCGAGCGAGGTCCTGGGCCGAGGAGACGTTCCCGCTGGAGAGTCCGGCTGGATCCTGGAAGTGGGTTTCCGTGAGCCCCAGGGCCTGGGCCTTGGCGTCCATGGCCTTCACGCAGGCCTCCACGCCGCCGGGATAGCAGCGGCCGAGGGCATGGGCAGCCCTGTTCTCCGAGGACATGAGAGCCAGGTTCAGGGCCTCGGACCGGGTGAGCCGGGTGCCCACGGGAAGCCGGGAGCGGCTGTGGCGGAGGGTGTCCTTGTCCACATTCTCGATGACCAGCGTTTCCTGCAGATCCTGCTGGGCATCCAGCACCACCATGGCGGTCATGAGCTTGGTGATGGAGGCGATGGGCATGATGGCCTCGGCCTGCTTCTCCACCAGGGTCTGGCCGGTCTGCTGGTCGAGCACCAGGGCGGCGGCGGACCTCAGCATCAGGCGGGAGGGCCTGGGAGTGCCGCCACGGAGGGGCAGGAGGCCCGGAAGGGCGAGCAGTCCAAGGATCACCAGGCCGTGCTTCAGCTTCATGCGCGCTCCCGGACCGGAGGGGTCCAAACGTATCCCTACTGTATCGGAAGAAATCGCCCGCTGTTTAGCTCAAATCCAAAGGAGGGCCAGGAGGCTCAGATCGGTGACAGCCCAGGCCACCAGTCCCCGGTACATGCCGGCCTCGTGCTGGGCATCCGTCCAGCGGCGCCAGCGGGCCATCCAGGGCAGGATCACCACCAGCCAGACGCCGGCGGAGAGGAGCAGGGGGAAGGGGTTGCGCTTCATGAGCACCACCGCCCAGGCGAACCATAGGTGGGCCAGCACCAGGGCCCCGAGCGCCAGCCCCAGGCTCCTGCCCACCCCGACCCGGATGACCAGGGTCCGGTCGCCGCGCCGGGTGTCCTCGGCCACCTGGTAGATCTGGGTCATGGGGTAGAGCGTGGCGAACAGAAAGGCGAAGCCCACCGCCGCAGCCACGATGGAAGGGTTGAAGGGCCGCCCCGTGGCCGCCCAGCCGGCCAGGGGCGTGAGCAGGCCGAAGCCCACGCAGTTGATGAGGAGATCCCAGCCGGCCCGGGCCTTCAGGCGGACCGGGGGCACGGAATACAACACGCTCATGGCCACACAGGCCAGGTTGATCCAGAAGAAAGGCCGGGGGAGCAGCCAGCCCAGGATCACCGAGGCGGTCAGGAGCACCGAGGAGAAGGCCAGCAGATGCTCCGGCGGCTTCGGGGGGGACTTCAGGTAGCCGATGTCACCCTCGTCCTGGTCGAAGGCGCTGTTGATGGCGAGCGTGCCCCCGTTCAGCAGGGCCACGAAGACGAACCAGCCCAGGAGCGTGCCGCGGGCAGGCAGAGCCCAGCCCGCGGCCAGAAGGGTGCCCAGGAGGAAGTGGGCGGTCATGATGGGCCATTCCAGGGGCCGAAGATGCAGCAGGTAGGCCAGCGCCTCCGGCCCCAGGAGGCGCTCGAAGAGGCTGCGGAGGATGAACCGCGGACGGGCCATGGCTCACGCCTCCCGGACCAGCGGCTGCACCTTCGCGGGGGGAACCACCGGCTGCACCAGGGCCTCCATGGCCGCCATCAGGTGCGGGACGCTGAAGTCCGTATCCACGCACATGCCATGGGATAGCGTGAGCGGGATGACGTAGGAGGGCGTCTCGGGCAGCTTGATGAGGCCCTTCAGGAGGCGGTCGGTGCAGCTCACGGCCACGATGAGATCCGGCCGGAATTCCCGGGCCTCCCGGTAGGCCTTGTGGCTGCGGTTGGTGATGCGGCCCTCCCACCGGCCGGCCAGGGCGGCATTCATGTAGTCGCCCACGGCGCACTTGCCGCAGTCGTAGCAGGCCTGCAGATCCTCGAGGATCCCGGCCTTGCAGCGGGCCAGCTGGATGCAGTGGGGCAGCAGGATGAGCGCCCTGCGGGCCTTGCGATCCCGGAAGGCCTCCCGCACGCGGTGGTTGTGCCAGGCGCAGAAGGAGAGGATCCAGGCATCCTCCTGCCCGAGCCAGCGGGCCAGGGGACGGATGGCGATGGCCCAGAGGCCGTCCCAGCGCATGATCGCCGGGCGGCTGCGAAGGTAGGCCGGACCGCCCAGGAAGGTCGGCCAGGCCGCCGCGATGCCCGCCACACAGGCCAGCATCCACCACCCTCGGCCTTCCAGGTGGAGGGCTGCCGCGAGCAGCGCTCCCATCGCCACGGCGAGGGGGATGCCCCGGCGCACGGCGAGGAAAAGGCCGTACCGTTCCCGGGGCAGGGCCCCCGGGGCAGGCAGGGCCCGGAGTTCCGTCACTTCGAGGCCCCCGCCAGGCCGATGATCTTCTTCTTCGCCTGCGAAGCAGGCCCAGACCTCTCCGACGAGCGCAGGGGGATGGGGTGGGGCCGGCTCATTTGGAGGCTCCCGCGAGGCCGATGATCTTCTTCAGGTCCTCATCCCGCCAGCGGAGTCCGCCGCCGACGAAGAAGGTCCGGAGATCCTTGTTGGCGATGTCCTGGACGCCCGTCTGGATGTAGGCGCCCTTCCAGAACTGGTAGCTGGCGGTGAAGCGGTAGCGGGGGTTCGGCTTGTCGTCCCGCTTGGTGAAATCGTAACCCAGCACGCCGAAGCGAAGCTTGTCGTTGTCCAGGGTCCGGAACTCCACGCCGCCGCCACCCTTGCCCTCGACGATTCCCGCGGAGAAGACCGCCGGCCCGAGGCGCTTGGCGAACTGGGCGGAGACGGTGAAGGTCTGGTCCGTGGTGACCGACCGGGTCTTCTCCAGCACGCTGGTCGGCAGGCCGGTGACCGGGTCGAGGGTGGTGACGGTGCGCACGCTCTCGTTGATCTTGCCGTCCGGGGTGGAGGCGAAGCCCAGTGCGTACCAGTAGTCCGGCCGGGGGGCGATCTCCAGGCCCAGGCCCACGCGGCTGTCGCTGCGCTTGGTCCACTGGGCGGCATTCATGTCCAGGCGGAAGTCCATCTTGGTGAGGCCGCCCAGCAGGTTGTTCACGTTGTCCACGGCCTCGTTGATCTTCTTGATGGTGGTGTCGTCGTTCAGCAGCTTGCCGACGGTGCCTTCGCCATGGTTGATGCGGTCGGTGAGTACCTTCAGGTTGTCCGCCGTGCCCTGGAAGCTCTGAGCCAGCTTGCGGACATCCCCCACGACGCCCTTCAGTTCCGGCCGGTTCTCCTCCAGGATCGCGTTCAGGTTCTTGCCGACCGATTCGAACTGCTGGGCCAGTTTGGGCAGCTTGTCCCGCAGGTCGGCGCTGATGGCTTCGACATTCGCCATGGTGTTGTTGATGGCGCCGTGGTTCTCCTGGGCCATGGAGCGGAACTCCGCGGTGAGGACGCGGATGTTGTCCACGATCTCGTCGAGCTTCTGCCGGCCCTGCTCGCCGCCGATGGATTCGTTCAGGGCCTGAGTCACGCCCTTCACGTTCTTGCCGATGTCGGCCAGGGTCTCCATCAGGTTGTCGAGACTCACGCCGGCCTTGCTGGGCAGGGGCTTGTCCTCGGGGAAAAGGCCCTTCTGCGGATGGCCCGGATCCAGGTCGATGAACTTCTCACCCAGGATGCCGATGGAACCCAGCGAGACGGAGGCGTCCTGGTAGACCCCCACGTCCTTGGAAAGGGCCAGGTCGACCCTGGCCCGGCCGCCTTCCAGGGAGATGCGGCGGACCTCCCCCACCTTCACTCCGGCCACCAGCACCTTGCTTTGGGGGGTCAGGCCCGCGACCTGGTCGAAGAGGGTGAAGCGCGCCGACTGGTCATTCTTTCCTCCGATTTCCAGCTTCTCGGTCCGGAAGATGAGGAATCCCACCACGGCGATGGCGGAGGTGAAGAAGATGCCGACTCGGGTTTCGAGCTTCATGCCTGAGTCTCCTTGAGCTTGCGCTTGGGGGGCGGCGGATCCTGGAGGAAGGGGCCGTCCGCGTCACCCCGGAGGAACTGCTGGACCACGGGGTTCGGATTGACCTTGAACTCGTCCGGCGTCTGGCAGGCGATGCACTCGCCGCGGAAAAGCAGGGCGATGCGGTCCGCAATCTCGAACGCGGACTTCAAGTCGTGGGTGATGGTGATGGTGGTCACCCCCAGCTCGTGTTTCAGGTCGAGGATCACGCGGCCGATGACGTCCGTCATCACAGGATCCAGGCCTGTGGTGGGCTCGTCGAAGAGCAGGATCTTGGGCTTCAGGGCGATGGCCCGGGCGAAACCCACGCGCCGCTTCATGCCGCCGGAAAGCTCGGCCGGCTTGAGATGTTCGGTGCCCTTCATGCCCACGAGGGAGAGGCACTCCTCCACCCGGGCGCGGACCTCGTCCTCGGTGATCTGGAGGTGGCGCCGGAGGCCGAAGGCCACGTTCTCGAAGACCGTCATGGAATCGAAGAGGGCGGCCATCTGGAAGCACATGCCGATGCTCTGGCGGACCTTGAAGAGTTCCTCCCGGCTGAGCTGGGCGATGATCCTTCCCTCGACGGCCACGTGGCCCGCATCCGGCGTGAGGAGCCCCATGATGTTCCGTAGCAGTACGGTCTTGCCTGTGCCCGAGCCGCCCAGCACGACCAGGCTCTCGCCTTCCTCCACCTGGAGGTTCACGTTGGACAGGACGACCTTGGGCCCGAAGGCCTTGGAGAGGTTGACGACATCGATGACGGGCACGGTGCGCTCAGACCAGAAGCAGCTTGGTGAGGAAGAAGTCGGCGATGAGGATCCAGAGGGAGCTCGTGACCACGCTGCTGGTGGGCGCATTGCCCACGCCCTCGGCGCCTCCCTGGGTGCGGTAGCCCTTCCAGCAGCCCACGAGGGCGATGATCATGCCGAACACGAAGGCCTTGGTGAGCGCGATGCGCACATCCCGGAAGGCCAGGAGCTTGTAGAACTCGCTGCCGAAGACGAAGGCGCTCTGTCCCTCGACACCCACCAGGATGAGGTAGCCGCCCCAGTAGCCGATGTAGATGGAGATGGCGGTAAGGAGCGGCACCACGACGACCGCAGCGAGAAGCCGCGGCACGAAGAGGTAATGGATCGGGTCCGTGGCCAGGCATTCCAGGGCATCGATCTGCTCGGTGACCTGCATGGTGCCCAGCTCTGCTGCCATGGCGCTCCCGATCCGCCCCGACAGCATGAGCCCCGTGATGACGGGCGCGAGTTCGCGGACGATGGCCAGGCCTTCCACCTGCGAGGCCAGACCCTCGGCCTGGAATTGCCGGAACCCGAAAGCCAGCTGCACGGCGAACACCATGCTCACGGCGAGGCTGGTGAGTACCACCACGGGAATGGAGTTCACCCCCACCGCCTGGAACTGGCGCATGAGGTTGGCGCCGTCGAAGGGGCGCTTGAAGATGGCGGCGAAGGTCCGGCCGGACAGCACGGCGAAGTCTCCGGCGGTTTCCATGGCCTGGAGGACCGTGTTGCCGACCTTGTCGAAGAGGAGGAGGACCATGGAGCTCCGAGGAGGACCGAAAAGGCTAGCTTAACCGAGTCGCCTTCTTCTGCCGGGCCCGGATCAGGCTGGCCCCGCCTTCGCGGGAGGTCTGGGGCACCCGGCTCAGGGCCAAGGCGTCGGCCGGAACATCCTTCGTGATGGTGCTGCCCGCGCCGATCAGGGCCCCGTCCCCGATGGTCAGGGGAGCGACCAGCTGGGTGTCCGATCCGACGAACACGCTCCGGCCGATGAGGGTGCGGTGCTTGTTTACACCGTCGTAATTGCAGGTGATGACGCCTGCACCGATGTTCGTCCCCTCCCCGATCTCCGTATCGCCGAGATAGGCCAGGTGGTTGGCCTTGGCACCCCGATGGAGACGGGCCTTCTTGGTTTCCACGAAGTTGCCGATATGCACGTCCGGTCCGAGGTCAGTCCCCTCCCGAAGCCGAGAGAATGGACCCACCTTGGCCCCTGCGCCGACGACGGCCTGCTCCACCACGCAGTAGGGCCGGATCTGGACCCCCGCCTCGATGCGGGAATCGATGATCACGGAGCCCTGGCCCACCCGGCCACCCTCGCCGATCACGACATCCCCCTCGAGGCGGACGGACGGTTCCAGGACCACGTCCCGGCCCAGGGCTGCGCGGGGTCCCACCAGGGTGGTCTCGGCCTGGAGGAAGGTCACCCCCTCGGCCATCCACTGCCGATTGATGCGCTGTTGGGCCGCGGCCTGCAGGTCGGACTGGTCCATCCGGGAGTTCATACCGGCCAGTTCCACCGGATCGCAGACTTCCACTCCCACCGAGCGTTCCCGGGCCACCGCGGCCACGGCGTCCGTGAGGTAGAACTCCTTCTGGGCGTTGTCGTTGGTGAGGCCCTGGAGAGCCCGGCGCAGAGGAGCCCAGGGCAGGGCATAGGCGCCGCCGTTCACCCGGCGGACGGCTCGCTGCTCGGCAGTGGCATCCTTGGCCTCCACCAGGCCGGCCAGGCGCCCATCCTCGTGCTGGAGCACCCGGCCGTAGGACCCGGGCTCGTCGAGATCCATGGCGAGCAGCACCGCCTCCGAGGCGCAGAGCCGCGCGACGGTCGCCGGCGTGGTGAGGGGCACGTCGCCGCAGAGGATGGCCACCCGCGTGGCCCCGAGCCGGTCGAGCTCGGGGATGCAGACCTGCAGCGCGTGCCCGGTGCCCAGGGGCTCCCCCTGGTCCACGGTGGTCACGGGGCAGGGGACGAGGCCCTGGGCCTGCCAGGCCTCCAGGGCAGCCGTCACCAGGTCCTTGCCGTGGTGCACCACGACCAGGGCCGCGCCGAGATCCGGCGGGAGGGCCCGGAGCACCCAGAGCAGCGAGGGATCGCCCAGGACCGGATGCAGCACCTTCGGAAGGTGAGACTTCATGCGGGTGCCGAGCCCCGCCGCCAGGATCACCGCCACTGTGGACATCGCGCCTCCTCGCTTCCAGCCTACAACAGGCCCGGGATGCTCATGCAGGCCGGGCCCGCATCAGCGCCAGAAGGGCGTGGAGCAGCTCCGCCTCGGGCAACGGCTTCTCCACGAATCCGAGGCGCCGGAGGCCGAGGGCGGAGGGGGCCAGGGGAAGCACCTGCCCATCGCCCATCACCAGCGTAGGAATGGGCTCCCGCTGGAACTTCCTCAGGGCCCCGTGAAACCGCTCCAGCTGGCCCGTCCTCTCGAGGAGGAGGGCATCGGGGATCGCCGCGTCGCGGCTCGTGCGCAGGAGCGCCGCCAGGTCCTCGAAGGTAGAGGCCTCGCCGCCCCAGTGCCGGATGAGGGCTGCCAGGGCTTCCCGGAGGAGGGGATCCCTGTCTGCCACCCAGACGCGGCGGCCGGCCAGGGACTTCGCTGGCAGCGGGGAGGCGGGCGAAGCACAGGGGAGGTAGACCCGGGGAAGCAGTCCACCCTGCGCGTCCTGCTCCAGGTCCAGCAGACCCCGGGCCCCCTGGACCTCCGCCCGCAGCCAACTCAGCCCCTGCAACTCCCGGGGCAGGCGGCCTCCCCCGCCAGCCGGTCGGGCGAAGAGCAAGGCCCATGGGCGGCCACCCAATTCCGCGGCCTCCAGCACCAGGCGGACTTCCCCGCGGGCGCGCTCTGCGGCATGGAGCAGCAGCAGCGTCGCTACGCGACGGAGGCTCTCGCGTCCAAGGGCCAGCGGTACCGGCGCGGCATCGATGGTCACCGCGGCCCCTGCGGGGAGCATGGTCCGAAGCGCGGGCGCCAGGGCTTCCAGCGCCGCGGCGGCCTCCATCGGGGGTTCGGCCGGGTCGGGGGGAGCTCCGGGCCCGAGGCGGCGCACCGCCTCCAGGATCCGGTCGGCGGCTTCGCGGACCTCGCCGGGAGGGGCTCCGGCCAGCACCACCTCCGCCGAGGGGAGCAAGGCAGCCAGGGCATTGAGGGCCCGGCGATGTTCCCCCTCGCCCCCGAGGGGCCGCAGGAACCCGCCTTCCGGACGGAGGCTCAGGGAGCCTTCCGCCGGATCCGCGATCCATAGGAGGGCCATGCCCCGGTCGAAGGCCGCAGCCTCCAGGCGCACCTCCCGGAAGGCACCGTCATCGCTGACCTGGGTGGCCTGGGCGGAAGCATGGCCCCGCTGGAGGAGCTGGGACCGCAGCGCATCCCACACGGGTGATTCCCCCCCCTGGAACAGGGCATCCATGGCGTACCCGCGAAGCCGGTGCCGGGGCAGGCCCACCAGGCGGGAGAAGGGGCCGTTCGATTCCAGGACGTGGCCCTTCTCGTCCACCAGCCACTGGGCCTGCCGGGGGTCCAGGCCGAAGGCGAGGCCTGGGGCTTCGGCCTCGGGGTGCTGATCCAGGAGGGCCAGGGCCGTGCGCAGGCCCTGGCCTCGCCCTTCCACCCAGGCTCCCTGGTCCTGCAGCCAGCGGAGCTGCTGGAGGGCGACCAGGCCGAGGATGAGACCGCCCACGATGGCCGCGGGCCAGGGCAGCCGCGGCGTATCCGCCGGAAGCGCGGCCTGCGCGAGGGCGCCGAGCCCCAGAGCGCCTGCCCCCACGAGGGGCATCCGCAGCTCCAGGAGCCGGCCCCGGGCCCAGCGGTAGGCCAGATCCGCCAGCAGCAGCCAGAGCAGGGCCTCCAACATGGCGCCAGCCCAGAACCGGGGGATGGTCCGCCAGGGCAGCCCCAGCTGGAGGAGGAGCAACAGTTCGAACAGGGTCGCGCCGCCCACCCCTACGGCGAGCCGGCGGAGTCCCTGGACCCCCTCCCGCTGGGCCTGCAGGAAGAGGGTGAACCCGAAGAGGGCCGCCCCCAGCAGGGCCGTGGGCACGGGGTGGCCGGAGAGCCGGGGCCAGGGCAGGGCCAGGACCGCCAGGATGCCGCCGAGGAAGTACCCGTAGCTGAGGCCGATCCGCCCCTTGCGCCGGAAGATCCAGAAGCCCAGCCAGGGTGGCAGGGACAGCAGCAGGGCGGCGATCAGGTCCTGGAAGCCCATGGATCGGGTCCTCGTGTCTGGGGTTCAGAGGAGGATAGCGGACCAGACCCCGCGGACGGCGTTGAGGCACCAGAGACTGCCCTGGGCGACTCGGTGCAGGGGGATCCCCTCCCTGCGCAGATCCAGTTTCCGGGCCGCGGCCCAGGCAGGCAGGTCGAGGGCCTCCGTCAGGCTGGCCACGCGGCCCTCGCCGGGCGGGAGGATCAGGGCCCCCTCCACCTCCAGGGCCAGGGTGGCGAGGGTTGTCTCGGCCAGGGATCCATCCGGCCAGAGAAGGAGGGCATCGTCGGCTCCGCGCCTCCGGGCCTCGACCAGGGCCGGCTGGCGCCAGGGCCCCGAGAGCCCCTTGTGCCGGGCCAGGGCACTGCCGCGGAGATCCCCCATGGGATGGGGCATGGGCGCGAGGCGGTAGGGGATTGCCGTCCATGGCAGCGGTTCGAGGTGGGCGGAGAGCAGACCCTCGGACCCATGGAGAGCCATCCGGAGTGCTTCCTCCCCGCGGGCGCCTGCGGCGATCCAGGCTGCGAGCTGGGCTTCCAGCCCGCCAACCCAGGGGGCCGGTTGCGCGAGGGCTTCGGCACCCTTCTGCAGGCGGTCGAGGTGGGCCGCCAGGTGCCGAGGATGCCCCTCCACCACGCGCAGGGCAGTCCGGGGACCCTCACCCGTGGGAAGGGCGTGTCCGGCGGGCCAGGCGGCTGCGCCCGGACCGAAGACCGCGAGCACGCTCAGTTCCCGGGGCGGACCACGTCCGCCTGCCAGGGGCATCCCTGGGCCCGGCCCGCCAGACGCACGGCCAGGGCGGCCGCCTCCTGGAAGTTCAGGGGATTGGCGATCCAGCGGCCCGCCTTGTCGAAGGCCGTGCCATGGTCCGGGCTGGTCCGGATGAAAGGCAGCCCCAGGGTCAGGTTGACGGCCCGTTCGGGTTCCAGGACCTTCACGGGAATCAGCCCCTGGTCGTGATAGAGGGCCACCACCACGTCGAATTCACCCTTGGCTGCTCGGTGGAAGAGGCTGTCGGAGGGAAGGGGGCCGAAGAACATGGGCGCGTGGCGCCGGGCCGGGTGCAGGCCCGGCCCGGGGGAGGCCAGCTCCAGTCCCGGCGCGGGCGTCTCCAGGATGGGGAGGGCCCCGGCATCCCCCTGGCCCTCCCGACCCCCTGCGGCATCCATCCGGAAGGGCGAGGGAACGTGCGCGAAGGGGCCTCCCGTCCCCTCGCCGAAGGCCATGAAGGCTGCCTCGGCCAGGGCGATCGCCTCGCGGAGCAGCGCCTCCTCATCGCCGAAAGCGCCATTCTCGCCGGCATGCGGATTGAGCGCGCAGAGCGCCACCCGCAGGTCCCGCTTGCCGGAGAGTTCGATGAACCGGTCGGCGGCAAAGGCGAGGGTCTCGGCCACGGCCTCCGCATCCAGATCTTCCACCACGGAGCGGAGGCTCTGATGGACCGTGTGCAGCACCACGGAGAGGGTGGGACTTACGAAGGCCATGCGCGTGAGGGGGGACCCGGCCAATTCCTGGAGGAATTCCGTATGCCCGGGGATGGGGTGGCCGGCGAGGTGGGCCGCGGCCTTGGCCATGGGCAGGGTGACGAGGGCATCCGCGGCGCCTGAGAGGGCCAGGTGTGCCCCCGCGCGGATCGCCTCCACCGTGGCGGTGCCCGAGGCGGAGGATCCCTCGCCCAGGGTCAGGTCCGCGGCTGCGATTCCGGGGGTCGGATCCAGCCAGAGGGCCCGGCCACTCTGGCCCCGCGATCCATCGACCGGGCGCGTCTCCAGGCCACCCACGGAGCCTTCGAACCCAGGGGGGGGAGGGAAGGGCGGGTCGGTCCAGCGCCAATCCACCGGCCGGCCTGGAGTCTCCAGGAGGAGGTCAACCCCGGCCCGGGGCCCGACCACAACGACTTCGGCCCAGGCGTCCAGGACTGCCAGGGAACGGAGCAGCAGTTCGGGACCGATGCCGCAGGGATCCCCGAGGGTGATGGCGAGCCGGGGCCGTCGGTCCATGGACGCTCCTGGAAGGCGGAAGGATCGCCAGGCTTCAGTCGTAGACGGGAATCTCGACATCCGGCACGGGGACCTCCTCCTTCTTGGCCGCCCGCGTCCGGCGGATCCGGGGCTCCTCCTCCTGCTTGTAGATGTATTTGATGTTGTGCTTCGGGACCAGGACGTTCGGTTCCTTCACCCGGTTGATCTTCAAGCAGTGCTTGTCGTACCACTCGATGACGCCCCGGACCTTCTCGTCGTCCTGGAGGACGATCACCATGGGGGTCTTCGCCTGCATCTGCTTGAGGTAGTAGAAGCTTTCCGCGTTCGTCTGCTCGGGGGGTGCGATCCGGCGCCTGGGGCTGCCGGGGCCCTGGGGGGCCGTGGCGGCCGAGGGGTTGGTGACGGGGTTGGGCTCGCCGCCCGCCGTGACCGGCGAAGGTGTCGGGGTGATCCCTTCACCGCCGACCGGCTTGCCAGGTAGGCCGAGCCGGTCCTTCAGCTCGCTGAGATTCGGGCGGATGAGCTTGCGGTTCATGGGAATCCTGCGGGTGCGGGGGTCCGGATGTCGTGTCAAAGGTATCGGCCCCGTGGGCCATTCCCTCTGACTGGACAGGATCCGCTGCAGGGCAGGAAGCCGCACGATGTCGGAGGGGAAGACTCACTGTGGCAGGAGCCAAGCGGACCCTGCAAGGGAGATTGCCTCTGTTTGGATGCTCGAAAGCTGACCGAAGTTTAGACCCTTCCGCCACCCGGCGCCACGGGGGGGGATGAAGTAAAAACCGGCAGGAAGAGCTCGACCGTCGTGCCCTTCCCGGGCCGGCTCTGGACCTCGAGCCGCCAGCCCATCTCCTGGGTCAGCTTGTAGACCAGGCTCATGCCCAGCCCCGTGCCCTCCTCGAAGCTGCCCGCGAAGGGCACGAAGAGCCGTTCCAGCTGCGTCTTATCCATTCCGCAACCGTTGTCCTCCACGAGGATCCGGGCCTGGCCTCCCTCGCGCCGGGCTTCCAGCCGGACCTGCGGCATCGGCGCATTCTGCACGGCCTTGCGGGCATTGCTGAGCAGGTTCATGAGGATCCGGTGCACCTCGAGGGGATCCGCATGGAAGGCCACTTCCGGGGCACTCGCGAGCGCCAGTGGAATCCCCCGGGCCCGGGGGTCCATCTCCCAGCTCCCCCGGGCCTCCTCCAGCACCTTGGGGAGCCAGAGCACCTGGGGTGCCGGTTGCCCGGGGCGCGCGAAATCGAGGAAATCGGAGACGATGCCGTTCACCCGCTGAGTCTCGCGTTCCAGGATTCCGAGCACCCGGTCCTTCACGTCGTGACCTGGCCCGGACGTCTGCAGCAGCTGCACGCACCCGCTGATGGATGCGAGGGGATTCCGGAGTTCGTGGGCGAGCCCAGCCGCCAGTTGGCCCACGGTGGCCAGGCGTTCGCTGATGCGGGTGCGCTCCGCCAGCGCCTTCAGCTCCGTGAGGTCCTGGAACAGCAGGAGGTGGCCTGTGGTCCGCCCGCCGGCTCCGCGGAGGGACGCCAGATGGCCGCCGAGCGTGCGCATTCCGCGGCCCGGGGCCTCGATGGAGAGCTCGAAGCGATGCTCGCGACCCCGTTGGATCGGCAGGGGGTCGCCCAGGGGGAGAAGCTCCCGCACGGGCCGCCCCGCAGGGATGCTCCGCCCGAGGATGGCCTCCGCGGCGGGGTTGGCCGAGGTGATCCGGTCCTCGAGATCCAGGGTGATGAGACCCGAGGACATGGACTCCACCACCCGGAGGTGCAGGGCGGAGAGCTCGTCCACGGCGGCTTCGGAGGCGCTGAGGTCCGTCTTGAGGCTCTCCAGGTTGCGCCGGATCAGCACCACCACCAGGGTGGCTGCGAAAATCTGGATGGAGGCGAGTCCGAGGATGAAGGCGAGGCTTCCGGGATCGAGATCCGGGCCGGGTCCCGATTCACCGAAGGAAGGGAAGACGCCGAACAGGAAACCCAGCACGACCAGGATGTGGGTGAGGGAGGACAGGACGCCCACCCACACGATCTCCGTGGTGCCCACATAGAACGCCGACGCCAGCACCGGGAAGATGTACAGGGTCGAGAACCGCTCCTGGACCACCCCCTGGTAGGCGATGACGAGGGACACCAGGGCGAGGTCCAGTGCCAGGTTCCACCGGATCCACGGAAGGCTGGGCGTAGGGAACACCCGGCCGGTGCGCGGGAGGCCGCGTCCCGCCTCCCAGGCCGCCTCCATCAGGAGCAGGACGAGGGCGAGGACGTAGAGCTCCTCCCCGGGGCCCGAGGCGCGGCCCTCCTGGGGCAGGGCCAGATGCAGGACGAGCAGGCCGAAGCTCGCGAAGAGGCGGAAGCTGAGGGGCAGGAAGGGCTGACTGGATCCGGAGGCATCCGGCGACCCTGATGTGCGGGGGAGCATAGGGGGTAGCATGCCCGAATCTGGCATCCTAGGGATATGTCCGCCCCCGAGGTCCCCCACTCGCCCTCCCTGCGCGCCGCAGGCATGCGACAGACCCCTCAGCGGGAGGGCATCCTCCGGGTCCTCCGTGATTCAGACCGCCCCCTCACGGTCGAGGAGATCTGGGAACGCATGCCTGAGCGGCGCTCGGGGCTCCCGACCATCTACCGGAACCTCGAGCGCTTCGTGCGGGAGGGCTGGGCCGAGAGCATTCTCGGGGCCGACCAGGTCATGCGCTTCGTCCGCTGCAACTCCCGGCACCACCACCACCACCTGCAATGCGAGCGCTGCGGCCGCATGGCGGAGGTGGACGCCTGCGGACTCGACGCCTCCCTCGCCGAGATGGAGCGGATCTCCGGGTTCCGCATCACCCGCCACCAGCTGATGCTGTACGGCCTCTGCCCGGCCTGCAGCGCCGAAAAAGACCGTTGACCGTCCTGTCCTCCATTGCTAGGATCTAAGTCTCATGCGGGTGTAACTCAGTGGTAGAGTGCAACCTTGCCAAGGTTGAAGTCGTGGGTTCAAATCCCATCACCCGCTCCACCACCCGGGCCGCGATCGCGGCCCGGGCTGTTTCAGAAGCAGGACAACAGGGCGCCGTAGCCAAGTGGTAAGGCCGCAGACTGCAAATCTGCCATTCATCGGTTCGATTCCGATCGGCGCCTCCAACTGAATGCTCCGTTCGCGCCCCGGTTCGTCCGGGGTTTTCTTGTGGATGGCCGAGGGGCCCGAGGGCGGTTCGGGCCGATTCCTGGCACGGCCGGGGCGGCTTTATGGTTCCATGGTTAGGAACCAGGA
>DASVZU010000310.1:0-13127 GCA_036391515.1 Holophagaceae bacterium | reverse complement strand
GAAGTCGGCCTCCGGCGGCGCCGTGCCCCTCAGCGCCTTCACGCGCCTGGAGGTGGGCACCGCGCCCCTCGCCGTGAACCACCAGGGCCAGTTCCCGACGGTGACCTTCTCGTTCAACCTGGCCTCCGGCGCATCCCTGGGCGATGCCGTGAAGGCCATCAATACCGCCAAGCGGGACATCGACCTGCCCCCGAGCATCAAGGCGGGCTTCCAGGGCACGGCCCAGGCGTTCGGCGCCTCCCTCTCCAACACGCCCTTCCTCATCCTCGCCGCCATCCTGACGGTCTACATCCTGCTGGGCGTGCTCTACGAGAGCTACATCCATCCCATCACGATCCTCTCGACCCTGCCCTCGGCCGGCGTAGGCGCCCTGCTCTCGCTGATGCTCTTCCGCACGGACTTCAGCGTGATCGCCCTCATCGGCATCATCCTGCTCATCGGCATCGTGGAGAAGAACGCGATCATGATGATCGACTTCGCCCTCGACGCCGAGCGCAAGGAGGGCCGCCCCCCGACGGAAGCCATCTTCCAGGCCGCCCTCCTGCGGTTCCGGCCCATCGTCATGACCACCATGGCCGCCCTCCTGGCCGGGGTGCCCCTGGCCCTGGGCTCGGGCGTGGGCTCGGAGCTGCGTCGCCCCCTGGGCATCGCCATCGTGGGCGGCCTGATCTTCAGCCAGGTGCTGACGCTGTACACGACGCCGGTCATCTACCTCGCCTTCGATCGCCTGGCGCGCCGCGTCCGCGGCGCGCGGACGGCCTCCCCCGAATGAGCATCTCGGCCCCCTTCATCCGGCGTCCAGTCGCCACCACGCTCCTGACGGTGGCCCTGGCCCTGCTGGGGGGCATCGCCTACCAGTTCCTGCCCGTTTCCCCGTTGCCCCAGGTGGAGTTCCCCACCATCCAGGTCTCCGCCGGGCTGCCCGGGGCCAGCCCCGACACCATGGCCTCCTCGGTGGCCACGCCCCTCGAGCGCCAGTTCGGCCGCATCGCCGGGATCACGGAGATGACCTCCTCCAGCTCCCTGGGGTCCACGAACATCACCCTCCAGTTCGACCTGAGCCGGAATATCGACGCCGCCGCCCGGGACGTGCAGGCCGCCATCAACGCCGCCCGCGGGGACCTGCCTGCGGCCCTGCCGAACAATCCCTCGTACCGGAAGGTGAACCCGGCGGACGCCCCCATCCTCATGCTCTCGCTCACCTCCAAGGTGATCCCGCGGGAGAAGATGTACGACCTGGCCTCCTCAGTGCTGCAGCAGAAGCTTTCCCAGGTGCAGGGGGTGGGCCAGGTCTTCGTCTGGGGCGGGGCCCTTCCCGCCGTGCGGGTGGACGTGAACCCCGTGGCCCTGAACAGCCACGGCCTCAGCCTGGAGGATGTCCGGACGAGCCTCGCCAGCGCGAACCTCAACCGGCCCAAGGGCGACCTGTCCGGCGTCCACCACGCCTGGTCCCTGGCCGCCACGGACCAGCTCATGACGGCCGCCGAGTACCGCCCGCTGGTCCTCGCCTACAAGAACGGGGCGGCCCTGCACCTCTCCGAGGTGGCCCGGGTCCAGGATTCGGTGGAGAACATCCGCAACCTGGGCATCTCCAACGGTGCGCCAGCCATCATCATCCCCATCTTCCGCCAGCCCGACGCCAACATCATCGATACCGTAGACCATGTGAAGGCCCTGCTCCCCCAGCTCCAGGCCTCCATCCCGCCCACCATGGAGCTGAACGTCCTGATCGACGCCACGCGCACCATCCGGGCCTCGGTGAAGGACGTCCAGTTCGCCCTGAGCATCTCCATCCTGCTCGTCATCCTGGTGGTGTTCCTGTTCCTGCGGAGCCCCCGCTCCACGCTCATCCCCAGCGTGGCCGTGCCCATCTCCCTCATCGGCACCTTCGGGGCCATGTACCTGCTGGGCTACACCATCGACAACCTCTCCCTCATGGCCCTGACGGTGGCCACCGGGTTCGTGGTGGACGACGCCATCGTGGTCGTGGAGAACATCACCCGGCACCTCGAGGGCGGCATGACCCCCATGGAGGCCGCCCTCCACGGGGCCAAGGAGATCGGCTTCACCGTGGTCTCCATCAGCATCTCGCTCATCGCCGTCTTCATCCCCATCCTGCTCATGGGCGGCCTGGTGGGCAGGCTGTTCCGGGAGTTCGCCGTCACCCTGTCCATCGCCATCGTGGTGTCCCTGCTGGTCTCGCTCACCACCACGCCCATGATGTGTGCCCGCCTGCTGCGGCCCCATGCCGAGGAGCGCCACGGCCGCCTCTTCCAGGCCAGCGAGCGGGGCTTCCAGTGGATCATGGTCCGCTACGAGCGCTCCCTGGCCTGGGTGCTCCGCCACCAGCCCCTCACCCTGGCGGTGGCCGTGGGCACCATGGTCGCCACCATCGGGCTCTACATCATCGTCCCCAAGGGATTCTTCCCGCAGCAGGACACGGGCCGCATCGTGGGCTCCATCGTGGCGGCGCAGGATGTCTCCTACCAGGGCATGGAACGGCTGCTGAAGCAGTACGTGGCCGTGGTCCAATCCGACCCCGGGCTGGAGAACGTGACGGGCTTCGTGGGCGGCGGCAACACCGGCCGCATGTTCTGCTCCCTCAAGCCCACGGACCAGCGGAAGGACAGCGCCGACCAGATCATCGCCCGCCTCCGCGCCAAGACCGCCCATATCCCCGGGGCGGCCCTCTACATGCAGCCCGTCCAGGACCTCCGCATCGGCGGCCGACCGGCCAGTGCCCAGTACCAGTACACCCTCCAGGGCGACGACGCCCGCGAGCTCTTCGAGTGGGCGCCGCGGGTGCTCCAGAAGCTGCGCACCCTGCCCCAGCTGGCGGACGTAAATTCCGACCTCCAGAACAAGGGACTGGAGGCCACGGTGGTCATCGACCGGCCCACCGCCTCCCGCCTGGGCGTCACGCCCCAGGCCATCGACGCCACCCTCTACGACGCCTTCGGCCAGCGCTTCGTCTCCACCATCTACACCCAGCTCAACCAGTACCACGTGGTGATGGAGGCCGAACCCGCCTTCTGGCAGTCCCCGGACGGCCTGAAGTACATCTACGTGCGGTCCACCACGGGGTCCCTGGTGCCCCTCAGCGCCTTCGCCCACTTCGAGCGCAAGGACACGACCCTCTCCGTCAACCACCAGGGGCAGCTTCCCTCCGTGACCCTCTCCTTCAACCTGCCCGTGGGGGTGGCCCTCGGCAACGCCGTGGACGCCATCGACCGGGCCGAGCAGGAGATCCGCCTGCCGGGCACCATCCACGGCAGCTACATGGGCACCGCCCAGGCCTTCCGGGCCTCGCTGGCCAACCAGCCCCTCCTCATCATCGCGGCCCTCCTGGTGGTGTACATCGTGCTGGGCGTGCTCTACGAGAGCCTCATCCACCCCCTGACCATCCTCTCCACCCTGCCCAGCGCCGGGGTGGGCGCCCTGCTGGCCCTGCTCATCTTCCGCACGGACCTGAGCGTCATCGCCTTCATCGGGATCATCCTTCTCATCGGCATCGTGAAGAAGAACGCCATCCTCATGATCGACTTCGCCCTGGAGGTGGAGCGCCGGGAAGGCGTCACCCCGGAACGGGCCATCTTCCAGGCCGCCCTCCTGCGGTTCCGGCCCATCACCATGACCACCCTGGCGGCCCTCCTGGGGGGCCTGCCGCTGGCCATCGGCATGGGCACGGGCTCGGAGCTGCGCCGTCCCCTGGGCATCGCCATCGTGGGCGGGCTCATCTTCAGCCAGCTCCTGACGCTCTACACCACCCCCGTGATCTACCTCTACATGGACCGGCTCCACCTGGGATGGGTCCGGTTCCGGGCCCGGCGGAAGGCCCCCCTCTCGGCTTGAGCCCGGCCCCTCCGGGTGCGATCCTGGAGGGCTATGAGACTCGATCGGCTCGGCGACTTCCAACGCACCCACCGCAACGGGGACCTCCGCCTCCTGCACGCGGGCCAGACCGTGCGCCTGCTCGGCTGGTGCCGCCGTGTCCGCAACCTGGGCTCCCTGGTGTTCCTGGACCTGCGGGACCGCTGGGGCGTGGTGCAGCTGGTGGCCAACGAGGAGACCGCCGATCCCGCCCTGCTGGCCAGGCTGAAGGCCGTGCGGAGCGAGTTCGTGCTGGCCGTCGAGGGCCTGGTGGCCGAGCGCGAGAGCAAGAACCCCAACCTGCCCACGGGCGATGTCGAAGTGCGGCTGACGGATCTGCGGATCCTGAACACCGCCGCGCCCCTGCCCTTCCCCCTGGAGGACGAGGGCGTGGGGGAGGACCTGCGGCTCACCTACCGCTTCCTCGACCTCCGCCGCGAGGAGCTCCAGCGAAACATGGTGCTGCGCAGCGAGGTGGCGAACCTCACGCGCAACCACTTCCGCGAGCTGGATTTCATCGAGTTCGAGACGCCCATCCTCACCAAGTCCACACCCGAGGGGGCCCGAGACTACCTGGTGCCCAGCCGCGTGCATCCCGGCCAGTTCTTCGCCCTGCCCCAGAGCCCCCAGCTTTTCAAGCAGCTGCTCCAGGTGAGCGGCTTCGAGCGCTACGTCCAGATCTGCCGCTGCTTCCGCGACGAGGACCTGCGCGCCGACCGTCAGCCCGAGTTCACCCAGGTGGACGTGGAGATGAGTTTCGTGCGCCAGGAGGACGTGCAGGGCGTCATCGAGCCCCTCATGGTCAAGCTGGCCAAGGTCGTCGGGAAGGACGTCACCGCGCCCTTCCCCCGCCTGCCCTACCGGGACGCCATGGAGTGGTACGGCTCCGACAAGCCGGACCTCCGCTGCCCCGTGAAGATCCAGGACGTCACGCCCCTCTTCGCCGCGAGCGGGTTCAACCTCTTCCGCGCCGCCGCCGAGAGCGCCGGCCACCGCCGGGTGCGGGCCCTGTTCTTCCCGGGCGAGGGCCCCGGCGCCCTGAGCCGCAAGCAGCTGGACGAGCTGGGGGAGGCCGCGAAGCAGCTCGGCGCCGGGGGCCTGCCCTACGCCAAGTGGGGCAGGGACGGCCTGGCCAGCAGCTTCAGGAAGTTCCTGGAACCCGCCGACGAGGCCGCCCTGAAGGAGCGCCTCGGAGTCACCGGCGAGGGCCTGGCCGTCTTCGCCGTGGGCACCGATGCCCAGACCAGCCGCGTGCTGGGCGAGCTGCGCCTGCGCCTGGCCCGCCAGCTCGGCCAGCTGGACGAGTCCCGCTTCGCCTTCCTGTGGGTGGTGGATTTCCCCCTGCTGGAGTGGGCCGAAAACGAGCATGGGGAGCCGGGCCGCTTCGTGGCCTGCCACCACCCCTTCACCAGCCCCCATCCCGACGACCTGGACCTGCTGGAGACCGATCCGGGCGCCTGCCGCGCCGTGGCCTATGACCTGGTGCTCAACGGCTTCGAGGTGGGCGGCGGCAGCATCCGCATCCACGACGCGGAGACCCAGAACCGCATGTTCCGGGCCATCGGCATCGGCCCGGAGGAGGCCCGCGCCAAGTTCGGCTTCCTGCTGGACGCCCTGGCCTTCGGCGCCCCGCCCCACGGCGGCCTGGCCCTGGGCCTGGACCGCCTGGTCATGCTCCTGGCCGGCACCGACAACATCCGCGAAGTCATCGCCTTCCCCAAGACGGCCCAGGCCCGCTGCCTCATGACCGACGCCCCCAGCCCCGTGGACGAGCGGCAACTCCGGGAGCTGCACCTGGCCCAGGAGGCCCACCAGACCTACCGCGTGGGCGCCGTCTTCTTCGAGAGCGCCGAGGGCGGCACCCCCGAGCTGCGGGGCCAGGCCCTCCAGCAGCTGGGCCAGATGACGCCCCGCCAGGCCCAGGGCCTCGTCACCCTTGATGCCCAGGGCCAGATCCTCGACGCCCGGACCCTCAGCGGACCCACCTTCGAGTTCTGAAGCCCGGGCGCGAGGGCCCGGGGCACTTCCTCCCACCCGGCCACACAAGAAGGGAGGACCGGGACCTCCCGGTCAACCCTTTCCCTGCCATCGGGGTCTCTTGCCCTGGGAGGTTTCATGACCATGGACTTCGTCTGCCCGAACGGCGCCCGCGCCCTTCCAGGCCCCTGGCGCCGGGTCTGGCACCCGTTCCGGAAGGGCCCCGTCCTCCTCTTCCTGGCCGCCTTGGCCCTGCTCGCGGCGGGGTGCAGCCATTCCAGCTCGGATACCGCCCCGACGATCACGGCCCAACCCCAGAGCGCTTCGGTGATCACGGGGCGCGCGGTCTCCTTCAGCGTCACCGCCGCGGGCACCGGCGCCCTCGCCTACCAGTGGGCCAAGGACGGCCAGGCCATCCTCGGCGCCCAGGCGGCGACCCTCACCCTCTACAACCCGGGCCTTCAGGATGCCGGCCAGTACGTGGTCACCGTGTCGAACACCCTGGGCACGGCCACCAGCACGCCGGCGATCCTCACGGTGGCGGCCGGCCTGACCTTCACGTCCCCCTTCGGCGTCGTCTCCGATGCCACCGGCAACCTCTATGTCTCGGACGCGGAGGACCATGCCATCTGGAAGGTGGACAGCACCGGACGGAAGACCCTGCTGGCCGGGACCCCCGGCGTTCCAGGATCCGCCGACGGGGTCGGGAGCGCCGCGCAGTTCCGCTTCCCCGGCGGCCTGGCCTTCGATCCCTCCGGGAACCTCCTGGTGGCCGACACGGGGAACGACACCCTGCGCCGCATCGCCCCCGACGGCACCGTCACCACCCTGGCCGGCGCGGCCGGGGTGCCGGGCACCACGGACGCGGTGGGCGCCGCCGCCCGCTTCAACGCCCCCATCGGCCTCGCGGTCGATGCCTCGGGGGTGGCCTACCTCGGGGATTCGGGCAACCACACCATCCGGCGCGTGGCCACGGACGGCACGGTGTCGACCTACGCCGGCCTCGCCGGGCAGCCCGGCTTCCTGAACGGGAGCGCCGCCAGCGCCCAGTTCAACGAGCCCAACGGGGTGGCCCTGGCCGCCGACGGCACCCTCTACGTCGCCGACTACGGGAATTCCTGCATCCGGGCCATCTCGCCCACGGGCAGCGTCAGCACCCTGGCCGGACAGCCCGGCACCCACGGATCGGCCGACGGCACCGGGGCCGCCGCCTCCTTCTACTGGCCCGTCGGTCTCACCGTGGACGCCTCCGGCAGCGTCTGGGTCGCGGACACCTACAACCATGCCCTGCGGAAGATCCTGGCAGGCGGCATCGTGAGCACCGTGGCGGGCTCCGGCGGCACCCTCGGGAACCTCGACGGGACCGGCACCGCCGCCCGGTTCGATCTGCCCTGCGGAGTCGCCGTCACGCCCTCCGGCGACCTGGTGGTCGCCGACACCGGCAACCGCTTCCTGCGCCGGGTCACGACGGCCGGCGTCGTGACGACCTTCACCGCCCCCTGAGGCCAGTCGGCCCGGGAGGAGGCGGGGCATGGCCCCCGCCTCCTCCCTGCGTACCCTTGAGAGCGTGATGCCGCTGCTTCTGGTTCCCGCCCTGCCCGCCCCGGCCCCGCCGCCGGGGGGTCCTCCTCGGCGGGCACCGGGCAAGGAGGCCCCCATGGAACTCCGGATTCCCGCCTTCCCCGAGGGCGGCTCCGTCCCGCGCGCCCACACGGCGGATGGCGCCGACCGCTCCCCAGCCCTGGAATGGGGCGAGCCGCCCCCCGGGACCCGGGCCTTCGCCCTGGTCGTGGATGATCCCGACGCACCCGCCGGAACCTGGGTCCATTGGGTCCTCTACGACCTGCCGGGCAGCGCCCGCTCCCTGGCTGAGGACCAGCCCCGCACGCCCGATCTTCCGGGCGGCGCCCACCAGGGGAGGAACAGCTGGGGCCGGGTGGGCTGGAACGGGCCCTCGCCCCCGCCGGGGCGGCCGCACCGGTACGTCTTCCGCCTCATCGCGCTCTCGGCCCCCCTGGGGCTCCCGGCGGGCGCCACCCGGGATCAGGTCGAGGCGGCCCTGCGGGGCAAGGTCCTGGCCCAGGCCACCCGGATGGGCACCTACGGGCGCTGAGGCCCGGATCAGGGCATCCGCGACTTCAGACGGAGGGTCTGCCCGTCCACCACGAAGGTGCCATGGCCCCGGTGGTGGAGCGTCCTCGCCGTCCGCCGCCTCGGATCGATCCAGGCCTGGACCACCTCCAGCACGAAGAGGTTGTACTTCGGCACGAAGCGCGTATCCACGACCCGGCACTCCAGGTTGGCGAAGCACTCGCCCACCAGGGGCGCGGCCACCTTCCTCGCCGGCTTCGGTGTGAGCCCGGCGGCCTCGAACTTGTCGAGGTCCCGGCCCGAGACATTGCCGACCTGCACCACCTTCGCGGCCAGGTCGGCGGCGGGGATGGCGATCACGCACTCGCGGGTCTTCCGCAGCGCCGCGAAGCTGTGGTGGACGCCGCTCACCAGGCAGCCCACCAGGGGCGGGGTGAACTCCATCATCATGTGCCAGGACATCGCCATGACGTTGGCGCGCCCGCGGTGCGCCGTGGTCAGGAGCACCACCGGCCCCGGCTCCAGCAGGGTGTAGACGTCGGACAGCGGGAAGGGCTTCAGCATGGCGACCGCCCTCCTTTCCCGGGGAGCACCCTACCGCGATGGAGGGCCGCATGGGCGGGAAGGTCAGGGGCCCTGCCGATCCCTTGTCAGATGGGGCGAAAAAGGGGTGTTTTCCGACCCGGAGGACCGTAGGTTGGGATCCTCCTGCGAGGTGTCCCATGAGGGGATGCCGCCTGCCGATGGGCCGCATGGTCCTCCCGCTCCTCTTGGCCGCCCTGGGCGGTGTGCCGATCCGGCCGGCCGTCGAGGCCCCCGGGCGGGTGTGCGTGGCCCGGGTCCAGGGCACCATCGGCCCGGCCACGGCCACCTACCTGGCCCGGGCCCGGCAGGAGGCGGCCGCCCAGGGCGCGCAGTGCCTCGTCATCGAGCTGGACACGCCGGGCGGCCTGCTGGAGGCCACCAAGGAGATCGTCCAGGGCTTCCTCGGCTCGCCCATTCCCACGGTCGTGTACGTGTCGCCCCCCGGGGCCTGGGCCGGCAGCGCCGGCTGCTTCATCACCCTGGCCGCCGACGTGGCCGCCATGGCGCCCACCACCAGCATCGGGGCGGCCCACCCGGTCGGGATCGGTCCCACCGAGGGCAAGCAGGATGATGTGATGCGCCAGAAGCTGGAGAACTTCACGTCCAGCTACCTCGAGGCCATCGCCGCCAGGCGCCACCGCAACACCGCCTGGGCCCTGGCTTCGGTGCGCGAGAGCGCCTCTGTGACCGCCGACAGGGCCCTGGAGCTGGGCGTGATCGATGTCGTCGCCCGGGACCTGCCCGATCTGCTGGCGCAGATCGACGGGCGCATGATCGACGGCCGGCCGTTGAGAACCGCAGGGGCCGCCGTCGTCGACCTCCCCATGACGGTCCGGGAGAAGGCCCTCCAGGTTCTCGCGCACCCGCAGATCATGCTCATCCTGATGCTGGTGGTGATGTACGGGGTCATCGGCGAGCTGACCAGTCCGGGGGCCATCCTTCCCGGCGTGGCCGGGGTGATCGCCCTGCTGCTGCTGCTGTACCTCGCCTCCGTCCTGCCCATGAGCCTCGCCGGGCTGGCCTTCGTGGCCGTGGCGGTGGCCCTCTTCGTCTTCGACGCATTCACCCCGACCCATGGCGTCCTCACCGTGGGCGGCATGATCGCGTTCTTCCTCGGGACCTTCCTGCTCTTCGATCGCACCGAGCCCTTCCTGCGGCTCTCCCTGGCCTGGCTCCTGCCCGCGACCGCGGTGACGACCCTGTTCTTCACCTTCGTCGTCGGCGCCGGCATCCGTGCCCAGCGAGCCCCGGCGAAGACCGGCGCCGAGACGATGATCGGCCGCACGGTCACCGCCCTGGAGCGCATCGATGCAGGAGGCGGCCGGGTGTTCCTCGAGGGCGAGTACTGGACCGCGGAGAGCCCGGAGCCCGTGGAGGCCGGACGGGAGGTCGAGATCGTCGCCAGGGACGGGCTGACGCTGAAGGTCAAGCCGCGCCCCCCTTCGAGGGAGGAACCGCCATGAACCCCTTCTTCACGACCCTGTTCCCCTGGGCCGTCATCCTGATCATCCTGGGCGCGATCGTCCTGCCCCAGGCGGCCCGCATCCTCCGCGAGTACGAGCGGGGGGTGATCTTCCGCTGGGGCAAGCTGCGGGGCGCCAAGGGTCCCGGCCTCATCTTCCTCATTCCCTTCATCGACCGGATGGTGCGGATGGACCTGCGGGTGGTGACCATCGACGTGCCCAAGCAGGAGGTCATGACCCGCGACAACGTGCCGGCAACGGTGGATGCCGTGGTCTATTTCCGCGTGGTGGACCCGTCGGCGGCGGTGGTGAAGGTGGAGAACTTCCTCAAGGCCTCGGCCCTGATCGCCCAGACCACCCTGCGCAAGGTGCTCGGCCAGTCGGAGCTGGACGAGCTTCTGGCCCACCGCGAGAAGATCAACATCCAGCTGCAGGAGATCATCGACCGGCAGACGGCGCCCTGGGGCGTGAAGGTGAGCACCGTGGAGGTGCGCGACGTGGTGCTGCCGGATGGCATGAAGCGCGCCATGGCCAAGCAGGCCGAGGCCGAGCGGGAGCGCCGGGCCAAGGTCGTCAACGCCGAGGGGGAGTTCCAGGCCGCCGAGAAGATGGTGCAGGCCGCGAGCATGATCGCGGAGCAGCCCATCGCCCTCCAGCTCCGGTTCCTCCAGACCATGGTGGAGATCGCCAGCGAGCACAACACCACCACCTTCGTCCCCCTCCCCAGCGAGCTCTTCGGGCCGTTCATGAAGAAGACGATCTAGGAGCCGCGGCCTCATCGGGGCTCCGGCCGGGCCGGAAGGCCCTGCCGGCACTGTGCGACACTATCCCTGGCCAGGATGAGCGACAAGGAATCCCATGACAGCAGCCCCCAAGAAGGAAAAAGAGAAGAAGCAGACGCCCGAGGAGCGCCTCCAGGCCCTGCGGTACAACCACATGATGTACGGACCGACGGCGGGGGAACGGCGGCCGGCCGCCAAGCGGGCCGACTACGGCGCCGCCTACCTCAAGCACCCGAAGTTCCAGAGCCTGCTGGCGGCCTTCAAGAAGGGGGCCGCCTTCGCCTTCGAGGTCACCGACAAGGGGAAGACCTACCCCATCGCCACCGCCGAATCCCAGATCACCTTCGAAGGCAGGGTCCTCTTCTACTCGCGCCACTTGAACCGGTACGAGGAGAATCTTCTCCTGGACCGCAGCGTGGCCCTGCAGGCCCAGGGCATCGAAGCCCTCGTCCACCTCGTCTTCGCCGTCGTGCGGAGCTTCCCCGAGCTTGAAGGCCCGGCCCTCACCCACTTCCAGGGCCAGTTCTACCTCGGCGGGGCGACCCTGGACATCGGGATCGCCGAGTCGGGCCCGAACCTCCTGCTGGGCTCCTTCCGGCATGGGCAGGCCGCCGAGAAGCCGCGGAAGTAGGAACCGGCTTCGCGGCACGCCAGGAAGCCATGACCATCACCCTCCGCCAGCGGGCCCAGTTGATCCTCCGGGAGGCGGGCTGGGAGCTGTCGGCCCCGCCGGTGGTGTGGTCGCCGCGGATGGTGCGCTGCGCGGGGCTCTTCGTGATCGAGAAGGACTTCCGGGGAAGGTGGCACCCGGAGATCCGCCTCAGCATCCCCCTGCTGCGCCGCCGGGACTGGCCCTGGCCCCAGCCGGTCTGCGGCATGCATTGCCACGATCCGGAGCAGGTGCAGCGCCGCATCCTCGAGCACGAGCTCATCCACTACAAGCTCTGGATGGACCAGGAGCGGGACTGGGGCCACACGGACCGGTTCCGGCGGCTGGCCTTCGAGGCGTTCGGGCATCAGAGCATCACGCACGGCATCGGTTCCGAGCCGGAAGGCTGACGGCGCGCGGTTTCAGCCTGATTCGCTCGCTGCGGGGGCCCCGCTCCACAGGCTCCCCCGGAGCCTGCTCCGCGACCCGCATGGTCGCGACCCACGGCATCGGTTCGGAGCCGGATTGATGATGGCGCGCGGGTTCGGCCTGATTCGCTCCCTGCGAGGGCCCCGCTCCACAGGCTCCCCCGGAGCCTGTTCCGCGACCCGCATGGTCGCGACCCACGGCATCGGCTCGGAGCCGGAATAGCACCCCCTCGGACGCGCAGGAGTAGACTCCCCCCATGACGACCTGGGACCCCGCCCTGCTCACCGCGCCGCCGCTGGCGGGCGGGGAGGAGCGGCTGGCCCCGGCCCACAAGCTCTTCGCCCTGCGCACGCTGCCCCTCGGGGAGATCAAGGCCGTGGGCTTCGACATGGACCACACCCTGGCCCGGTACCGTTCCCCGGAAATCGACGAGCTGGCCTTCAAGAAGGCGGCGCGGCTGCTGGTGAGGGAGCACGAGTACTCCCCCTGGCTGCTGGGCGTCGAATACGACCCGGCCTTCGCCGTGCGTGGGCTGGTCCTGGATGGCCTGCGGGGCAACCTCCTGAAGCTGAACCGGGAGCGGCAGGTGGTGCGGGCCTGCCACGGCAGCCGGCCCCTGGGGCGCGCCGAGATGGAGGGGGTCTACGGCCGCCGGCGGCTGGCCACCACGGCCAAGGGCTTCCGCAGCATCGACACCCTCTTCGAGATCCCCGAAAGCCACCTCTTCGCCCAGATGGTGGACGGCTTCGACCAGGGGTTCCTGAAGGCCGACAACTACCTCCAGCTCTTCCACCAGGTGCGCTGGGCCATCGACACCGCCCACCGGAACGGCGAGATGAAGGCCGAGATCCTCTCGCACCGCGACTACTTCATCCACCAGGACCCCCAGCTGGCCCTGGCCCTGGACCGCCTCAAGCGCTCGGGCAAGAAGCTCTTCATCCTCACCAACAGCGAGTGGACCTTCACGGACGGCGTGCTCTCGCACCTGCTGGACGGCCAGGACGAGGCGCGTCCCCGCTGGACGGACTACTTCGACCTCATCGTGGTGAGCAGCCGCAAGCCCGGCTTCTTCACGGAGACCCCTGAAGCCGTGCCCCTGGAGGGCCATTCCCGCTGCTTCTCCGGCGGCCACGCCGCCTGGCTGGAAGGCCAGCTCCAGGCCGAGGGGGAGCAGATCCTCTACGTGGGCGACCACATCTACGGCGACGTGCTGCGGTCCAAGAAGAACGCCTCCTGGCGCACCCTGCTGCTGGTCCCCGAGCTCGAACGCGAACTGAAGCT